>NZ_JYMU01000085.1:0-511174 GCF_000938235.1 Bradyrhizobium sp. LTSPM299 | reverse complement strand
TCGAATACATCGCGTGCGGACGTCGTACCGGCTACGTGCTCCGTACCCGCGACTCCAAGGTCCATCCATCCTGCATTCACGGCCTCAAACATTTCTTCGGCAGGTCCGGTGTGGCCCTTCGGGATGCCGAATTGCTCGAACGCTTTCGCCCACCCTGCACGCGGGACTGCAAAGGCTTTGACGTCGAGATTCAGGACTTCACCCAATTGCTCCGCGACTTCATCCGCGGTGACCATCGAACCAAGCTCGACGGCGCGCTGCCCTGACCACGCTGGACCGGTCAAAAGGGTTGCGACCTCCGCGCCGATGTCGTTCGTCGCGACCATGGTCGATTTCCGGTTTGTCGGATTGTAGTAGACCGGGAGCGTTCCGCCCTGGGCGACCTGCAAGCCGTAGAGGAAGTTTTCGAAGAAACCACCTGCGCGCACAAATGCGATTGGCGATATCAGGTCGCGCAAACCTTGCTCCAGAAGCGACAACGCCGTGATCATCCCGAGCCCGCTGGTCCTGTTCGCACCCATCGACGAAAGCGCTACCACCCGCGGCGGCGCTGCCTTGGTGAGCGCCTCGACATAGTTCGCAATCACGCCCTTGGCTTCTTTGTAATCGGGCGAGGGGGCCCAGACAGCCGGCAACATGACAAACACGCCTTCGACGCCTTTGAGCGCCCGCTCGATGGCTGCCGAATCATTCCAATCACCGTTTACCAGTTCCACGCCCTTGTTCGCCCAGCTTGAAGCCTTCTCGCGATTGCGGACGAGCGCGCGGACTTCCTTGCCGTGCGCCAACAGATGTTCTGCCGTTGCGCCGCCCACTTTTCCCGTGATTCCCATGACTAAAAACATGTGTTTTCTCCTGATCTTGAGGGACAGAACACTGCCCTGGTTGGTTCAATGGATGAGCGGCAGAACGGCCCGGATTCGGGGATCGCGCGCGTAGAGGCCGCCCCATGTCATCGCGCCCAGAAGCAGGGACATGATTTCCGGCGGCGCCCCCAACTCACCAATGCGGACATGGGCGCAGATGGCACCTCCCAAAAAGCCCGTCACAAGGATCGCGCCGAGCACGGCGGTGGCCGGGATGGCGTAAAGGATGGCGCAGGCAAGGATGATCGGACCCACGACACGGGTCAGGTCCATCGCGAACCCGGTTTCCTGCAACATGCTCGCGATCTGTGCCGGCGCGAAAAGCTGAATGGTGCCGTCTGCCGCCAGAGCGATAACGACAAATGCGCTCATGATCCGGCCGGCCCACAGGGCGCGATGCACGGTCACAGTTTCAGGCACCTGAGGCAGGTTGATAGTTTCGGACACTTGTCATTCTCCGAGGAGGAATCCCATTATTTGGAGCCTATTGTGTCTCCTAGGTATGACAAACAACGAGGGAGCGAACTCACTGTTCTCTCTACGGTGAACAATGCCGAGGCAGGAAAATGCAGAATCTCGAACCCATCCTCATTTTCATAACGGTAGCGGACATGGGGAGCTTCAGCCGCGCAGCCGATAGCCTGGGCATTCAGAAGGGAAGGGCCTCAACGGCGATCCGGAAACTGGAAGAAGATGTCGGTGTCAGGCTTCTGCACCGGACGACGCGTAGCGTGCAGTTGACGGAAGACGGACGGGTATTTCATGCCCGTGCCCGCGATCTGCTTGCTGACGTTGATGACCTGCACTCAATGTTCGCAGGCGATCGCGTGGCACTTCGCGGGCGTCTACGCGTCGATCTTCCGACCGAGGTGGCACGGACAACGATCATGCCGGCCTTACCGGATTTCATGGCAACTCATCCAGAGTTGGAGCTGGAGGTGTCGAGTACGGATCGGCAAGTCGATCTGGTTCAAGAGGGGTTCGACTGTGTATTGCGGCTTGGATCCATCAGGGACGAGACGCTCATCGCCCGCCCGCTGGGCAAGTTACGCATGGTCAACGCTGCCAGTCCCGCCTATCTGGCGCGCTATGGCGTCCCCCGATCGCTAGAAGATCTCCAGCGTCAGGAGCATCGGACAATTCATTTTTCGACGATGCTGGGCGCAAGACCTTATGGATGGGAATATCCGGACGGCGACGGCTACGCCACGCTTCAGTTGCCAGGTGCGTTACACGTTAACAGTGCGCAGACCTACGAAGCCGCTGCCCTCGCCGGCCTTGGCCTGATTCAGGCGCCACTCTTGGGAATTGGCCGATACCTGGAGAGTGGAGCGCTTGTGGAGATCATACCCGATTTTCGTCGCCGGGCGCTCGCCGTGTCCCTCGTCGTAGCACATCGAAGCAATCTGTCGCGCCGAGTCCGCGCATTCATGAAATGGATCGAAAATGTGCTGACGCCGTATCTGGAATAGCGAGACGAACATCTTCGTCCGGTCCTCGAAATCAACATTTGAAGTTGTGTCTGTTCGTCGGCGGTCGGCGATCCGTGTTCGCCATGACCGTCGAAGCGACTGAACGAAGCCTGACTTTGCCAGGGTGCATGAGTCCGGAAGTGGCCCATCGCGACATACTTTGCTGCCGCACGAATTAGTCGCTTTAGGAGCAAAGCGGACGCGGTCATCAATCACATGACGCCGTCGTTTATAGGTACACGATCTAGCTAGATCTAGCGTGTTCGGATGATGCGGGGCCCCATTTCTACTTTGCAAGGGGTTGTTTTCGCAGTTTTAGCCCCGGTCTTGGTCGCTAATGCCCGCCGAGATAGGCCGCGATCAGCTTCGGGTCGTGGATCAGGGTGTCCGCCGGCCCTGACTGGATGATCTCGCCGGTTTCCAGCACATAGCCGTAGTCGGCGGTCTCCAGCGCGGCACGGGCGTTCTGCTCGACCAGCAGCACCGAGACGCCGAGGCTGCGTAGCGACGCGATGGTGCGGAAGATCTCGCGGACGATCAACGGTGCGAGCCCAAGGCTCGGTTCATCGAGCACAAGCAGCTTCGGCTTCGCCATCAGCGCGCGGCCGAGCGCGAGCATCTGCCGCTCGCCGCCGGACAGCGTACCGGCGGCTTGTTTGCTGCGCTCCTTGAGCCGCGGGAAGCGGTCGAACACGTCATCGAGGCTCTTCCGTGTCGTCGAGCGATCGCGCAGGCTGTAGGTGCCGAGCAACAAATTGTCGGCGACCGACATGTCGGCGAACAGTTCGCGCTTCTCGGGGACCAAGCAAAGGCCGCGCTCGACGCGGCCCTCGACATCGATCTTCGCCAGATCTGTCCCCTGGAACAGCATCCTCCCCGTCGATCGCAGCAGGCCGATCGCCGCCATGAGGAGTGTCGTCTTGCCGGCGCCGTTCGGGCCGATCACGGTGACGATCTGTCCCTGTTCGACGGACAGCGAGACGTTGCGGACCGCCTCCACCTTGCCGTAGGAGACTGAGACATTCTCGATCGAGAGCATCTGCGTCACGCGACGCCTCCGAGATAGGCTTCCTGGACCCGCGCGTCGCTGCGGATCGCCGCAGGTCCGCCCTCGCAGAGTTTTGAGCCGAAATCGAGCACGACGATGCGATCGACCAGCGACATCACGAACTCCATGTCGTGCTCGACCAGCAGGATCGTCAGATGGTCCGATCGCAACGAGCGCAGCAATTCGGCGAGCTTCTGCTTCTCCTGGCGCCGCAGCCCCGCCGCAGGCTCGTCGAGCACCAGCAGCGTCGGGTCGGAGGCGAGCGCACGGGCGATTTCGAGCACGCGCTGATTGCCGAGCGGCAGGTTGCCGGCAAGCTCGAACGGCTTGTCGCCGAGCCCGACCCGTTCGAGCTGCTGCAGCGCCTCGTAGCGCGCGCTGGCTTCTTCCGCCTGATTCAAGCGCAAGGCGCCGGCGAGCAGGCCGGTCCTGGTGCGCGAATAGGTGCCGAGCAGCACATTGTCGAGCAGCGTCATGCGCGGGCGCAGCTTGACGTGCTGGAAGGTGCGGGAGATCCCGGACCGGGCGATGCGGAACTGCGCGTCACGGGTGATCGATCGATCGGCGAATCTGATCTCGCCGCTGTTGGCGCGAAGCGCACCGGTGAGCAGGTTGAACATCGTGGACTTGCCGGCGCCATTCGGCCCGATCAGGCCGAGGATCTCGCCGGACCGCACCTCGAAGCTGACATTGTTGACGGCAACCAGCCCGCCAAATCGGCGTTGCACGCCACTGACCTTGAGCAGAAGGCTGCCGGGTGCCGGCTGCTCGCGGCGGGGCAGCCGAGCGGCCTGTTGCGGAGGGGATAATTTCCGATCCGGCAGGAAACCGGAGACGAACGGAACGATGCCTTGCCGCGCCCGTTGCAGAAACAGGATGAACAGCGCCGAGAATGCCACGATCTCGAGCTGACCCGAGGCGCCTTTCGCGATCAGCGGAAGGTAGTCCTGCACTGAGTTCTTCAGCAGCGTGACGATCGCAGCACCGACCACGCCGCCCAAAACGCTGCCGGCGCCACCAACCATCGCCATCATCAGATATTCGATGCCCATGCTGGCATCGAACGGTCCGGGACTGACGAAGCGGCCGAGATGGGCATAGAGCCATCCAGACAGCGCGCCAAAGAAAGCGGCAATGACGAATGTCAGGAGCCTAATCTGGAATGCACTGATTCCGAGACTTTCGACGAGCGTATTACCGCCACGAAGTGCACGCATCGCGCGGCCGATGCGGGAGTCCAGCAGATTGTAACAAAGGAGAAGGACCGCAGCGACAATGGCCCAGATCAGGAAATAGATCTGCCAGCTCTGCACCAGGGCGACCGGGCCGATCGAGATCGGGGGAAGGCCCGAAATGCCGTTGTGTTCGCCGAGCCCGTCGATGTTGCCGAACAGGAATGCGATCGCCAGCCCCCACGCGACCGTGCTCAACGAGAGGAAATGGCCCTGCAGGCGCAGCGTCACGAGGCCCAGGATCGCCGCGATGCCGCAGGTCAGGACGACCGCCAGCACCAGTCCGAGCCAGGGCGAATAGCCGTGAAGCGCCGTCACCCATGCCGTGGAATAGGCGGCGATGCCGACGAAGGCCGCCTGGCCGAACGAAACGATGCCGCCAACCCCGGTCAACAGGGCGAGCCCGATCGCTGCGAGCGCGTAGATGCCGATGTAGTTCAGCAATGTGACGGTGAAAGGATTGAGCACGAAGGGCGCCGCGATGAGACAGGCGACCACGGCTGCAATGATGAGGCGGATTTGCAGCCGGGTCATTCCTCGACCTCCTCTTCTGAATGCTGCGAGGCGAGCGAGCGCCAGAGCAGGACGGGGATCAGCAGCGAGAACACGATGACGTCCTTCAGGGTGCTGCTTTCGAATGATGCGAAGCTTTCGAGAATGCCGACGCCGAACGCGCCGAGCGCGGCTCCGGGATAGCTGACCAGGCCGCCGACGATGGCGCCGACAAAGGCCTTCAGCCCGATCAGGAATCCGGAGTCGTAGAAGATCGTGTTGACTGGCGCGATCAGGATGCCGGAGACGCCCGCCATCAGCGATCCCAGGAGATAGGCGATGGTCCCGGCGCGCGCCGGCCTGATGCCCATCAGCCGCGCGCCGGTCCGGTTGAAGGCGGTCGCGCGCAGCGCCTTGCCGAGGAGGGTGAAATCGAAGAACAGGAATAGCAGGCCGCTGAACACCAGTGCCGCCGTCAGGATCAGCATCGTCTGTCCGGGAACGTGAACGTCGCCGATATCAAGCGCAAGCGATGTCAGCGGCTCGGTCCTGACGCCTTCGGGGCCGAAGAACATCAGCCCCAGCCCGACCAGCGCGAAATGCAAGGCGACCGAGACCGTCAGCAGCAGCAGGACCGAAGCGTCCGCGATCGGGCGAAAGACGATCCGGTCGAGCAGCGGCGCGACCGGCAGGATGAGCAGCAAAGCCAGCACGATCCGGATCTGCATCAGTGGGTTGAAGCGCATCGCCAGCCAGACGATCCCGACCGCGACCAGGGGAAGCACGAGATAGCCGAGCACGGCCTTCGGCACCGCGCGAAGCTCGCCCGCGCGCGCCAGCGACGTGACCTCCATCAGACAGGCCATGCAGGCCAGCACGACGACCAGCCCGACCGTTCCGGGGATCTGCCTGGCGTCGAGCGCGGCCAGCGTCAGCGCGGTGAACGCCGCGATGTCGCCGAATGGGATGAAGATCACCCGCGTGACGGTGAAGATCAGCACGGTTCCGATCGCCACCAGGGCATAGATTGCCCCGGTCGCTATTCCATCGACCGCAAGGATCGCTGCGATGTCTGCCGTCATGCCTTTGGTCGTCCTTTGGTGCGCTCGCTCAGGGCTCGTAAGTCCAGGCGCCATTGACCAGGCGGACAATCACCAGCGCGCGTTCGTCGACGCCGTGATAGGCACCCGGCTTGAAGTTGTAGATCGCATGCACGCCGGGCATTTCCTTGGTGTTCAGGATCTCGTCGCGCAGCGCCTTGTGGAATTCGGCAGTGCCGGGCTTCGCGGTCTTCAACGCGCGCGCTGCGGCTTCTGTGAAGATCTTCCAGCCGTCGAAGGAATAGGCTGAAAAACCGTCCGTCGACGGCAGGTTGTTGGCCTTCTGGTAGGCCGCACGGAACTCGAGCGCCAGCTTCTTGGCGAAATGAGTGTCTGGAAGCTGCTCGGCCACGATGACGGGACCTGCGGAAACCTGAATTCCGTCGGCGGCCTTGCCGCCGACACGCACGAAATCGGGATTGACCAGCGCCACCGTGCCGTAGGTCTTGCCCTTGAAGCCACGGTCGGCAAGCGCCAATAGCGGCAGCGCGCCCTGGGTGCCCGACCCGCCGTCCAGGACGGCATCGGGGCGGGTCGCGAGCACCTTGAGGATCTGGCCGGTGACCGAGGTATCGACGCGTGCATAGCGTTCGTTGGTCAGCACCTTGATGCCGTCATCGGCTTCGACCGCCTTGGCGCCGTTATAGACGAGATCGCCCCATGCGTCGGAAAAGCCGATATAGCCGATGTTCTTCATACCATCGCGCTTCATCCGGTCGGCAACGACCTTGACCAGCAACGAGGCGGGCTGCGGAACGCAGATGCCCCATTGATCGGCCGGGTCCGGCAGCCCGATGATCGGGGAGACGGCGATCATCGGCACCTTCAGCTCGGTCGCGACCGCCATCATGGCGATGGTCGAGGGCGCGGTCGCAGTGCCGATCAAGAGATCGACCTTCTCTTCCTCGATCAGCTTGCGCGCGGCGCGGCTCGCGGCGGAGGGATCGGAGCCGTCGTCGAGCTGGATCAGCCGGATCTTCTCGCCGTTGACCTCGCCCTTGTATTCGAGCGCGGCCTGGATACCACGCCCATACGGGATGCCGATCGAGGCGCCGGGTCCACTGAGGGAAGTCACGAACCCGACCGTGATGTCGGCCTGTGCGGTCGAGGCCGTGACGAGGCCGCCGAACAGTGCAGCCAAACTCAAGATCTTGCGCATTGCGTTCCCCTTGGTTGAAAACAGTCGCTAGCTGAGCGAAATGTAAGGTTGGATCGAAGTAGGAGCTATGACATGACCACGAGCAAAGCCGGCTCTCGCGTCGAGCGCCGCTTCGTCACGACGCACCTTGGCCGCATTCACGTGGCCATGGCGGGAACTGGCTTTCCCGTCTTGCTGCTGCATCAGACGCCGCGTTCGTGGGACGAGTATCGCGACGTGCTGCCGCTGCTCGGCCACGATTTTCGCGCGATCGCGATGGACACGCCCGGTTTCGGGGATTCCGATCGGCCGAACGGCGAACCTTCGATCGAAGTGTGGGCGCAGACCGCGCTGGCGCTGCTCGACGCGCTTGAATTGCCGCGGGCCGCGATCGTCGGACATCATACCGGCGCAGCAATTGCGGTGGAAATCGCGGCGTCCGCACCGGCGCGAGTGAGCGCCCTGGTGCTTTCGGCCTGTCCCTTCGTCGATGCGGCACGCCGCGCCAAGCATCAGGGCATGCGGGTCATCGACGATGTCGAGACGTGGAGCGACGGCGCTCATCTCACGGAGCTCTGGGCGCGCCGTCAGCCATTTTATCCGGCCGGCGATACCGATCTGTTGCAGCGTTTCATTATCGATGCGCTGCGGTCCGGTGAGATGGCGGCGGAGGGCCACCGGGTGGTGAATCGCTATCGGATGGAGGACCGTCTGGGACTCATCCGGTGCCCCACGCTGGTCATTGCTCCGACGGGCGATCCGCACGCTCATCCGGTGGCTCCCAAGGTCGCTGGAGCGATCGGCGACAGTACTCTGCGCGAGCTCTCAGGAGGCATGGTGCCGCTTCCCGACCAGATGCCGGAGGCATTCGCCGGCCTCGTGCGCGACTTCGTGGCCGCTCACATTGCCAACCCCTGACACGGCGGTGCCGCGTCGGGCGAGGGTGACCCCGCCGGCAGCACCTGTGGTTCCGAGGTCGATGATCTCAGCCACGCTGGAGAAACCCCTGATCGACGTCCCTGACGACGCGGCGTGCGCCACGCGGCGTCGGCCCTGTCAATTATTTGAAGTCTAAAGTATCTGTCGGCCGAACGTCAATACACCCTTTGCGGAAAAGTTGGTCGCGGCAGGTGCTGTCGCGAAAGCCGAATTCGCTTATGCAAAAGGGAAAGGCGCGATCTGCCTGTCGTTTCGGCAAACCGTTGCCGCCGTGCGCGGCGTGCGTGATCGTGCCGTTCAATTGACGCCAAAATTGTTTTGTGGTTGAAATAATTCGGTCGACGGGACGGTGCCATCGCTACGGCACGCGTTCACAATGACAGGCATGCGTGTGTCGTCAGCCCAGACTTCGGTGGTTCGTGCATCGGCACGGTCGCCTGTGAACAGGATATCCGCTGTGCGCATCTTCTGGCAGAGCTTCGTCGACCAGGCCACGAGCGCGCCCTACATGGCGCGGCTGGCGACTTATCTGAATGAGATCGCCGCGCCCGGCACGTCAGTCCATGTCGAGGGCATCACGCCAGCCGATCGCGATTTCGGTCGCTTGAGCGAATTCCGTTGCGCGATCCAGGCGGTCGACAATGGGCTCGCGGCACAGGAGCGCGGCTTCGACGCCTACGTCATGGGCCACTTCCAGGACCCCGGATTGTACGAGCTGCGCTCGGCGCTGACTGTGCCGGTGGTCGGTGCCGGCGAGGCGACGCTGCTGGCGGCGTCGCAGCTTGGACGGCGCCTTGGCCTTGTCACGCTCGATCAAGCTTTCGAGGTTTGGCATTACGAGCAGGCCGATCGCTATGGTCTGAGCGGCCGTGTGGTGCACGTCACCGCCATGGGCTGCCGGCCGGAGGATTTCAGCGCCGCGTTTGCCGGCGATGCAGCCGCGAAAGCGCGCATGCTGAACGACTTTGCGGCCTGCGCGCAGCCGTTGGTCGATCGCGGCGCCGACGTCGTCATTCCGGCCGGTGTGTTGCCCGGCCTCCTGATTGCGAGCGAGCACGGCTTCAAGATCGGCCACGCGCCCGTGGTCAACTGCGCGGCAGTTGCACTGAAGAGCGCCGAGATGTGGGTGCAGTTGCAGCGCCTCAACGGTACCGAACCGAGCCGCGGCCCTAGCTTCGCGCTCGCCAATGACCGCGCGCGCCAGGATTTTCGCGCGCTCGTGGCGCGCACACAAGCTACCGACTCCTAGATACGCTGAGGACAACCATGCTGCAGCCTGACAAGATCCTGTATGAAGCCGAGGTGACGGCAACCGGCGGACGCGACGGCAAGGCCGTGAGCGAGGACGGGCTTCTCGCGGTATCGCTGTCGCTGCCGAAATCGCTGGGCGGGCCGGGCGGGCCGGGGACCAATCCAGAGCAGCTCTTTGCTGCCGGCTACGCGGCGTGCTTTCTCGGCGCGGTGAAGCTCGTCGCGCGCACTCGCAAGGTCACGCCGTCGGCAGAACCGACCGTCACCGCCAGGGTCGGCATGGGTCCGGTCGCGGTCGGCTATGCGCTGACCGTCGAACTCAAGGTGCTGATCCCCGGAGTGGAGAAATCCGTCGCCGAAGACGTCGTTGCCGGTGCTCACGAACGCTGTCCCTATTCGAATGCGACGCGCGGCAACATCGACGTCAAATTGACCGTGCTCTGAGCGGCCTCACGACAGGAATCCGGCAGTCCGATGCAGAATTCGATCCGCACACCTTACGACCGGGTCGTGATGGCGGTTCCGGTGACGATCCCTTACGTGCGTTACTCGATCGAGAGCGCGCAATGGTGGATCGGCCGGGCCCTGAAATCGCTGGTCGATGGTGCCGGGATTACGCCGCGCGACATCGACGGGTTCTGTGTGTCGAGCTTTACGGCAGGGCTCGATAGCGGGATCAGCCTGACCCAGCATTTCGGCCTGTGCGTGCGATGGATCGACACCATTCCGCTCGGCGGCGCCAGTGCGATTGCCGCTCTGCGGCGTGCCGCGCGGGCCGTGCAGGCTGGCGATGCACGCATCGTGGCCTGCGTGGCCGGTGACACCAACCACGTCGATTCGTTCCGCGTCACGCTGGAGAACTTCTCGCGCTTCAACCAGGACGCGGTCTATCCCTACGGCGCCGGCGGAGCCAATGCCAGCTTCGCGCTGATCGCGCGCAACTACATGCGCAAATTCGGCGCGCAGCGCGAGGATTTCGGCAAGATCGCCGTCGCCCAGCGCGCAAACGCGCTTCGCAATCCGCACGCCCTGATGAAAACGCCGCTGACCATCGAGCAATACATGGCGGCGCGGCCGATTGCCGACCCGATCCATCTGTTCGACTGCGTGATGCCGTGTGCCGGCGCCGAGGCATTCCTGGTGATGAGCGAAGATGTCGCGGCGTCGCTGAATTTGCCTGCGGTCAGGATTCTCGCCACCATCGAGCACCACAATGCGTTCGGCGATGACCCTGTTCAGGTGCGGGGCGGTTGGGCGATGGATGTCGACGAACTCTACGCGATGGCTGGCGTCAAGCCGGACGACCTGGATTTCGTCGAGACCTATGATGATTACCCTGTGATCTCGATGATGCAGTTCGAGGACCTCGGCTTCTGCCGCAAGGGGGAAGGGCCGGATTTCGTGCGGCAGCATGACCTGACGATCGACGGCACGTTCCCGCACAACACCTCCGGCGGTCAGTTGTCGGTCGGACAGGCCGGTGCCGGCGGTGCCTATCTCGGGGTGGTTGAGGCGATGCGCCAGGTGCTTGGGTCCGCCGGTCCGACGCAGGTCAAGGATGCGCGGATCGGGTTGGCGTCGGGCTTCGGAATGATCAACTATGATCGCGGTCTCGCCTCGGGCGCAGCGATCCTCGCAGGACCGGGTACATGATCGAACCGATCGCAAAACCGCGCCGGAAGAACCCGCTCTCGCGGACGCGGTTGCCGACGTCGCCACCGCGCGCCCGCAGCCGTGCGTCGCACGGCTTCACGCGCGCTGCCGCCGAGGGCCGCTTCATGCTGCAACGCTGCGATGCCTGCAGCACCTTTTGTTATCCGGCGCGCGATGCGTGTCCCGCGTGCCTGTCCGCCGATCTCGTCTTTATCGATGCACCGCGGCGCGGCATGTTGTTGAGCGAAACCACCTTGCATGTCCCTGCCGACGTGCATTTCCGCGAACGCGCGCCATGGCGCGTCGGCTTGGTCGCGATGGACTGCGGGCCGAAGCTGGTCGCGCATCTGCACGCCGATTGCCAAGAGGATCGGCCGGTCACGATGTCGTTTCAATTGGACAAAAGCGGGCAGGCCGTGGCCTTCGCGAACCCCGAACGAGAGACATCAAACATGACTGATGACAGGCAGTGGCGGGAGATGACCGCCGATCCGAAATTCCGGCGCGTTCTGGTCACCAACGGGCGGAGCATCGTCGGTCAGGAGGTGGTGGCCGCGCTGAAGGTGGCCGGAGCGTCGATCGTGTTCGTCGGTGTCGCCGAACCGTGGAAGCCGTTCCGCGGCGAGGACGCATTGCGCGCGCTCGAAGGCGTCCAGATCGTACCGCTCGACATCGGCGACGAGAAGTCGGTTGCCGATCTGGCGGCCGACATCGGCGGCAAGGTTGATATCCTCGTCAACACCACGGAGCATGTGCGCTCCGGCGGGTTGCTCGATCGCCAGGGCACCAGCACCGTGCGTGACGAGATCGACCAGACCTATCTCGGCTTTGTGCATCTGGCGCAGGCGTTCGGGCCGGCGATGCGGATGCGGGGCTCCGACGGAGTCAACAGTGCCGCCGCGTGGGTCAATATCCTCTCGGTCTATGCGCTGGCGAACTGGCCGGTGTTCGGCGCGTATTCGGCGTCGCAGGCGGCCTCACTCTCGCTGTCGCACTGCCTGCGCGCGGAGCTGCGGCCTGGCGGCGTCAAGGTGGTGAATTTGTTTACAGGCCCGCTCGATACCGAGTGGTTCCAGACGGTGCCGCCGCCGAAGGTCGCGCCCCGAATGGTCGCGAGCTCGATTGTGTCGGCGCTCAAGCGCGGACTGGAGGATGTGTTCGTGGGCGATGTCGCCGAGGATATTCGCCAGCGCCTTGCGGCCAACCCCAAGGCCCTCGAGCGCGAGCTCGGGTCATAGACGGAATTGTCGAAAACGGGAGAAGCGCTATGGACAGCAACAATCTCATGCAGTTTGCCGATGCCGTTGCATCGGGTGCGGTGCGCGTCGTCGATCTGACCTTCACTCTCAGTCCGGATTTTCCGGTGATCGTGCTGCCGCCGGAGTTCGGCCAGGCCGCGCCGGTGCGCATCCAGCGGATCTCGCAATACGATGCGGCTGGTCCTGCCTGGTACTGGAATAACCTGACCTTCGGCGAGCATACCGGCACGCATTTCGATGCGCCGATCCACTGGTTCACCGGCAAGGACCTGCCGAACAATTCGGTCGACACGCTGCCGGTCCGCGACATGATCGCGCCGGCCTGCGTGATCGATTGTTCGGCCGAGGCCGCGCAAGATCCAGATTTCCTGCTGACGATTCCCGTCGTCGAAGCCTGGGAGAAGAGCCACGGTCGGATTCCGCCGCGCCACTGGGTGCTGCTGCGCACCGACTGGTCGAAGAAGGGCTGGCGCGACTACGCCAACCTGAAGGACGACGGTGCGCATACGCCGGGGCCGGGGCCAGCTGTGATGCGCTGGCTGGTCGAGGAGCGCGGCATCATCGGCCTCGGCACCGAGACGATCGGAACCGATGCCGGCCAGGCCGGGCATCTCGATCCGCCGTATCCGGCGCACCATTTCCTGCACGGCGGCGGGCGTTACGGTTTGCAATGCCTGTGCAATCTCGATCAGCTTCCTCCGAGCGGCGCGGTGATCGTTGCCGCGCCGCTGAAGATCCAGAACGGGTCGGGTAGTCCGTTGCGCGTCCTTGCACTGCTCCCTGCTGGGCAGGGTTGAGCCTTTCCGTCCACTTTGAGTGATATGATGAACAAGAAGACTTTGTTGATTGGCGCCGCGCTCCTACTCGGTGTTATGGCGCCGGCCCGCGCTGAAATCCTGGTCGGTTTCGTCACCGGCCTGAGCGGACCGGTGTCGTCGATCGGCGTGCCGAACGCCAAGGGGCTGGCGGCAGGTCAGGCGTATATCGGCGAGGTCGACGGCGAGAAGGTTCGCGTCATCCAGCTCGACGACGGCTCGGATCCGGCGGCGTCGACGCGCAACGCGCGCAAGCTGGTCGAACAGGAAAAGGTCGACTTCCTGATCGGGACGTCAGGCGCACCGCAGACGCTGGCGATGGCTACCGCGGCGATCGAGATGAAGGTGCCGATGGTGGCGATCTCGCCGATCGCGCCGGTGCCGGCCGGGGAGGGCGGGCCATGGGTGGTGCAAACGCCGCAGCCGACATCGCTTCTCGTCCAGGGCATCGTCGATCACATGACGAGCCGCGGCGTGAAGACCGTCGCGTTCATCGGCTTCTCCGACGCGTTCGGCGACCTCTTGTACAATTCGCTGCTGCAAAGCGCCGAGAAGGCCGGGATCAAGGTGATCGCGAACGAACGCTATGCGCGTTCCGACAATTCCGTCACCGCGCAGGTGCTGCGCGCGCTGTCCGCACGCCCCGACGCGGTCATGTTGGGTGGTACCGGGACGCCTGGTGCGCTGCCCGTGATTGCGCTGTCCGAGCGTGGCTATAAAGGACCGCTCTACGGCAATCATGGCATGATCAGCGCCGACTTCCTGCGGCTTGCCGGCAAGTCGGCAGAAGGCATCATCTGCCCAACCGGACCGGTGACCGCAGCCGAGCAGCTTCCCGAGAGCAATCCGATTCGCAAGGTCGCGCTTGCGTTCCGCGCGGCCTATGAGAAGGCCAACGGCGAACCGCCGGCCGACGCGTTTTCGCCCTATGCTTTTGATGGCTGGCTGGTGTTTATGGATGCGGCCAAACGCGCAAAGGCCACAGGTGCGATGCCGGGCACGCCGGCATTTCGCAACGCGCTCCGCGAGGCGCTGTTCACGACCAAGGATGTGGTCGGCACGCACGGCATCTACACCTACACGCCGGCCGACCGCTACGGGGTCGACGAGCGTGCACGAATCCTGGTCCAGATCGAAAACGGAAAGTACAGACTGCTGCCGTAAGGGCAGTAGTCCCCGTGCTCAGATGTGCCGAAGCTTCGCCTTGAGCGCGCGCAGATCGATCGCGCGGTTGGCGCTAACGGCCGCGGCCGCGAGCGTCTTGATCTCGCCCCGGGCGAGTTTGCGCGTCGACGACAGCGGCAACTCGTCGACGATTGCGACATAGCCGGGCACCTTGTGATAGGCGAGGCGCTCGGCGCAGGTCTTGACGATCGAGGTGGCGAGCGCGGCCGTGTCGTCGACCTCCGCGTTCGGTACGATGAAGGCGAAAACCTCTTCGCCGCGGATCTCGTCGGGGACGGGTGTCACCGCGCAGCCGCCGATGCGGGTGTCCATGTAAAGCGCGCTTTCGACCTCGAGCACGCCGATATTCTCGCCGCTGCGCCGCACGATGGTCTTCTTGCGATCGAAGAAATACATCAGTCCGTCTTCGTCGGCGAAGACCAGGTCGCCGGTGTGAAACCAGCCACCTTCCCAGGCTGTTTCGGTCGCTTCCTCGTCCTTCAGGTAGCCCCTGAAGAAGCCTGCCCTCGCGTCGTCGCCCTTCGCGCGGACCAGCAATTCGCCGGGTTTTCCAACCGCGACATCGGCGCCCTGATCGTCAACGAGACGATAGTCCATGCCTGCGGATGGCCGGCCGACGCAGCGCGCGCCAAACCCGGCCGGCTCGCGCGCCGTGGTCGTGGCTGCAGCGCCCCCGGTCTCGGTCATCGCCCAGGCTTCGACGATCGGAATGCGATAACGCTCTTCGAAGGTGGCACGGTGACGGACATCAACCCCCGGCGCAAAGGCGAAACGCACGCGATGCTGCCTTTCAACCTCGGTCACCGGCAGTTGCAGCAGGATGGCCGGGATCACGCCGAGACAATGCACGACAGTCGCACCGCTGTCGGCGACGCACTGCCACCAGCGGTTGGCGTGAAAGCGGTCGAGCGGCACCACCGCGCCACCGAGCACCATCATCCCGACGGCGCTGCAACCGAGTGCGTTCATGTGGAACATCGGCAATGGCGTCAGGTTGATAACGCGGCCCGGCTGCAAATCGGCCACACCGCCCTGCGCGAGATACCAGTCGGCAACCCCTAGAAAATAGCGGTTCGAGAGCATGCACCCCTTCGGCTTGCCGGTGCTGCCTGACGTGAACAACAAGGCGCATTCGCCGTTGAAGTCGGGATCCTGGGCGGCGATTTCCGACTGGCATGACGGGATGCGGCTGTCGGTGTCGATCAGGCGGGCGCGCCCGAGTGCGGCACCCTTGGTCACCTGCATGCGATCGGTCGTCGCCACCAGCAGGTCAGCCCCCGACAGTTCGAGCTGGAACAACAGCTCTTCGGGGCGGACGTCGGGGTTGATCGGAACGATCGAAACCCCGAGCGCATTGAGCGCGAGCCAATGCTGGAAAAAGACCGGCCGATTTTCGAGCAACAGGGCGACCCGCGCACCGCGTCCATATCCGGCGGCGGCGTATTCCGTGCGCAGCCTCTCGACCTCCGTCTTGAACGGTCCGTATGCAATCGTGAACCCGTCCGGCGCGTAAGGCAGTCCTGCGCTTGCAGGTGCCAGCAGGAACGGCGCGTCCGGCCGTTTGGCGGCGCTGGCCGCGAAGGCGTCGGATGGCGATCGATAGGGCAAGCTATCGAGAATGTCGCGACTCATTGCGGGCATAGCTCCTGTTGATGCCTCCAGCCCGCCGCGCCGGACGGCGGCCGGAACCCGCACGCAGCGCTTGCTGTGGCGGCAGCTTTGGTGAATACTTTAAGCCTAAACTATCTCGCTGACCAGTAGTGATCTCAGCGGATCGGCGCAGCAAATCGGTGGAGGCGTATGTGCAGGCAGGTGACAGCAGCGCGGCTGGGCAACGGCCGGGCCGACCGATCTGGCCGCAGGCCGTGGAACGCTTTCCGCCGGCGGACCGAATCCTCTCGACCATTCTGACGCGGCAGGCCGCGCAATATGGCGACCGCACGCTTCTCGTCTTCGGCGAAGTCAGATGGAGCTATGCCGAGACGGCCGAGATTGCCGCCGCGTCGGCCGCGCGGCTGATGCGGGCCGGAATTCGCGCCGGCGATCGTGTCGCGCTGATGTGCTCGAACCGGCCCGAATTCCTCGAGATCTATCTCGGCTGCGCCTGGATAGGGGCCGTCAGCGTGCCGATCAACACGGCGTTGCGCGGCATTCAGTTGAGCCACATCCTGCGCAACTCCACCCCGAAACTGCTGGTGATCGAGGCGCTCTTTGTGCCGGCGATCGAAACGCTGGAGAGCGATGTCGCGCCGCCGGATCTTGTCTGGACGATCGGGGAGGGCGACGAGCGTCTGGTCGTGCCGGGATCGATCCCGCCTCTGCCTGCGCTCGGCGAGGCAGTGCCGTCCACGCCAGTGAGGCCCGGCGACACGGTCGCAATCCTCTATACCTCGGGCACGACAGGTCCTTCCAAGGGTGTTTGCTGCCCGCAAGCGCAACTGTTCTGGTGGGGCGTCTATTCGGCGCGCGCGCTCGGCATCGTCGAGGGCGATATCCTGTTCACGACGCTGCCGCTGTTCCACACCAATGCGCTAAACGCATTCTATCAGGCGCTGCTGAACGGCTGCACTTACGTGCTCGAGCCGAAATTCTCCGCGTCCGGTTTCTGGGCCGCGGCCCGACGGCACCGGGCGACAGTGGGCTATCTCCTGGGTGCGATGGCCGTCATGCTGCTCGCGCAGCCGCCGTCCGCCGATGACGCCGCGCACAGCCTTCGGGTCGCCCTCGGTGGCGGCGTCCCCGGCCAGTTTCACGCACCGTTTCTCGCACGTTTCGGCGTGCCGCTGCTCGACGGCTACGGTTCGACCGAGACGAATTTCGTATTCGCAAGCTCGATTCCGTCAAACCGCCCGGGCACCATGGGCTATCTCGCCGACAGCGTGGACGCATGTATCGCCGATCCCGACGATGCGGCTTTGCCTGACGGTGTGGCCGGCGAATTGCTGCTTCGCGCGCGCGAGCCATTCGCGTTTGCGACGGGCTATTTCGGGATGCCCGACAAGACAGTCGAGGCCTGGCGGAACCTCTGGTTTCACACTGGCGACCGGGTCGTGCGCGACGCGGACGGCCACTACCGTTTCGTCGATCGAATGAAGGATTCGATCCGCCGGCGCGGCGAGAACGTTTCGTCCTGGGAAGTGGAGCAGGTCCTGCTGAAGCATCCGGCGATCGCCGCATGTGCCGTCTATCCGCTACCGTCCGAACTCGGCGAGGACGAAGTTGCCGCCGCCATTCAGCTCGAAGGCGGCCAAGCGCTCGATGCCGTCGACGTGGTCAGGCACTGCGAGGGACGAATGGCTTACTTCGCCGTTCCCCGCTTCGTCCGGATTGTCACCGCAATGCCGCTCACCGAGAACGGCAAGATTCGAAAGGTCGCGCTGCGCGAAGCCGGCATGACACCCGACATCTGGGATCGCGATGCCGCGGGATACAAACTGCGCCGCTAGCGAGGCGCATCAAACGCAGTCGCAGGTCAAGTGATCTGCGGACGCTCCGCGCCGGCCGGGCCCAGAGCGCGGCTTGCCTGCCGGACTTCGTCCAGGAACGCCTTGGCCAGGCGCGACAGAGGTTCTGCCTCCGACCAGAGCATGTGGGCGACAGCCGGTGTTCTGGGCGTGAACGGCCGGATAACGAGGTCGTGGTTGCCGCCCTGGCGCGGCGAGAACGGATCGACGACCGCGGCGCCGACGCCGGCGGCTGCGAGCACACAGGCCGTATTGCAGTATCGCACCTCCACGGTCGGCTGGAACGGCGCGCCGGCCTGGGCAAAACTCTCGCGGACGGCTTCGCCCAAGCGCGTTCCGCGCTCGAGCCCGATGAAGGGCAAGCCGACAAGGTCGGAGGCGGAAATGACGGGGCGTTCGGCCAGCGGATGCTTCGGCGGCAGGACACAGACCATTTCGCCGGTGTGGACCACCTCATGCGCGATGCCCGGATGATGCGACAGGCCGAGCACGAAGCCCAGTTCGGCGACCCGGCTCGTCACCCCTTCGATGATTCCTTCATAGCGGCGGACGTCGAAGAAGACCCGGGTCTGCTGCCGGTGGCGCAGGAAGTCCGACAGCGCGGGCGGAATGATGCTGTAGGCCAGCGGTGGCGTTGCCACGATCGACAACAGTCCCGAACGACACTCCCGCAAATCGCGCACGCGGTTTTCGAGCTTGGCGTGAAGCGCAAAGATCGCCTCGCTTTCCTTGTAAAGCGCCATCGCCTCCGATGTCGGGAACAGCCGGTTGTTGACACGTTCGAACAACGCAAAGCCGGCCTGCGCTTCCATTGCCTTGAGCGCATTGCTGATCGCGGGCTGCGACAGGGCCAGTTCGTCCGCGGCCGCGACCGTGGTGCGGTGGCGGATGACGGCACGCAAAATCTCCAACTGGCGAAGGTTCATATCACTGCCGGTTATTGTCTCGCCCGAAATATCATAGCACGGGTGATTGCAATTAGCGGGCCGTTTTCGCGTAATGGGCGGCGCACCGGAGCGCTGACGGAGCGGGGACATCCGCCTCTTGCCTAGGCAATCCGCACAGGTTGGAGGCAAACTTGGTACGCATACTCCGCGCCGCTGTCGCCCAGATGGGCCCGACGCAGAAAGCGGATTCGCGAGAGCATACGCTTGGCCGGATGCTCGAGCTTCTGGAAACGGCTGCCGCGCGCGGCGCGAGCCTGGTCGTGTTTCCCGAACTCGCATTCACGACCTTTTTCCCGCGATGGTACCTCGAAGGCGATGCGCTCGATCAATATTTCGAGCGCGGCATGCCCAATCCGGCCGTGCAGTGCCTGTTCGATCGCGCACGCGCGCTTCGCGTCGGATTTTATGTCGGTTACGCCGAACAGACCCCGGACGGCCGACGCTACAACTGCTCGATCCTGGTCGACCGTGACGGCGAGATCCTTGGGCGCTATCGCAAGGTGCATCTGCCGGGTTCGGTCGAACCGCGCGCCGGCGCGCGCTACCAGCAGCTTGAAAAGCGCTATTTCGGCTATGGCGATCTCGGATTTCCGGCGTTTCGCGCCGGACCCGATTGGGGTCACGCGATCATGGGCATGATGATCTGCAACGACCGCCGCTGGCCCGAGTCCTGGCGCGTTCTGGGCCTGCAGGGTGTCGAACTGGTCTGCGTGGGCTACAATTCGGCCGCCTACGACCCCAACGGCGGCGCCACGGAAGACGCCGCGCTGCGGACCTTCCATTCGACGCTGGTGACGCAGGCCAATGCCTATATGAACGCGACCTGGGCGATTGCGGTCGCCAAGGCGGGCGACGAGGACGGTTCCGGACTGATCGGCGGCTCCTGCATCGTCGATCCCAATGGCCGCATCGTCGCCGAGGCCGAGACGCTGGGGGATGAGGTCGTCGTCGCCGACCTCGATCTCGACCTCTGCCGCCAGGGCAAGGACAAGATGTTCAATTTTGGCGCTCATCGGCGGCCCGCGCAGTACGCCGTCATCACTGAGCGCGCAGGTGTTGTCGAACCGGCTGCGCTCGATGCTGTTTGACGTGACCAAGCCGATCGCGGCGTTCTGGAAGAAGGAGAGATGATGCGCCTTTCGTTCTCCGTTGGTTTCGCTGCCCTTGTCACCGTCGCGGCGGCTCAGGCCGGTGAATTGCCTGAGGCGATCGTGAAAGCGGGTGAATTGCGGCTGACGGTCAATTCGACCTACGCTCCGATGGAGTATCGCGATCCGACGACGAACCAGCTCGTCGGACTCGACATCGATCTCGCCGACGAACTTGCGAAGCGGCTGGGTACCAAGATCGTGTGGAGCGAAACGCCGTTCGCCGAACTGATTCCCTCGCTGCAGACCAAGCGCGCCGATTTCGTCATCAGCGGCATTTCGGACCGCAGCTCGCGGCGCGAAACAGCTGACTTCATCGACTACCTGACCACGGGTCCGCAGTTTTTTGTTCTGGCGGAGAGTGCGGCCACGTCGGCCGTCGATCTCTGCGGCAAGAAGGTCGGAACAACGCGCAGCACCAGCTTCCCGGCCGAGATCGAGAAATGGAGCAAGCAGAACTGCGAGGCCGGCGGCAAGCCGGCCATTCAATTTGTTCCGGGCGAGAACAGCATCGACGTCCGCAACCAGCTCAAGCAGAGCCGCATCGATGCGGCCGTGCAGGGCAGCGAGACGTTGCCCTACGCCCAGCAGCAGGAGGTCGGGAAATACCGCGTGGTCGGCGAGCCGTTCTCCACGGGTTACCAGGGCATCATGTTCCGGAAGGACGACGCTGCCCTCCGCGAGGTCGTGACGCAACACCTTGCGGCAATGATAGCCGACGGTTCCTACAAGGCCATTCTCGTCAAATACGGATTGGGTGCGAACGCGGTGCCGCAGCCCATGTTGAACGCGGCCACGCAATGAGGGTGGCACCTGTTCTCGCCGAAGGCTTTCCCGATATTTCAGGGATGTCGGTCGCGCGGCGGGTTCATTGGGGGCGATGGCTTGCGGCGGCCGCGATTGTCGTCCCTCTGGCGGCAATTGGGCGTGCTTTCGCCAACGGCCAGATCGAATGGAGTTATGTCAGCCGCTTCCTGACCGCGAAGGTGATCCTCGAGGGCATCGTCAACACCATGGTGATGGCGGTGCTGGCGATGGCGCTCGGCATCGGTTTGGGCGTCATCGCCGCCATCATGAGGCTCTCGCCGAACCCGGTGCTCAGGTCTGTGGCGGCCGGCTATACGTGGCTGTTCCGAGGCACTCCATTAATTTTGCAACTGCTGTTGTGGTTCAACCTCGCGCTGGTGTTTCCGACGATCGGCATTCCCGGCCTGTGGTCGGCGCGCGCCGTTGACGTCATGACGCCGTTTCTGTCCGCGCTGCTCGGCCTCGGGATCAACCAGGGCGCCTACACGTCCGAAGTGATGCGGGCGGGCATGCTGTCGGTCGATGTCGGGCAATATGAGGCCGCGCAGGCGATCGGCATGGGACGGCTACGCGCGCTGCGCCGGATCATCCTGCCTCAGGCGATGCGGGTGGTGATCCCGCCGCTCGGCAATGAATTCATCGGCATGGTCAAGGCGACCTCGCTTGCTAGCGTCATCCAGTATCCGGAGGTGCTGCACAACGCCGAGAACATCTATTACGCGAACTCGCGCGTGATCGAACTTCTGATCGTCGCCGGCTTCTGGTACCTGCTCGTCGTCTCGGTCTTGACGCCGTTGCAGATGCTGCTGGAGCGACGCTTTGCCCGCGGCTCATCGCAGATGGCCCGATGACCCATCCCCTCGTCGCGATCCGTTCGGTCAGCAAGACCTTCGGGGAGTTTCAGGCTCTCAACGGTGTCTCGCTGGACGTCAGGGCGGGCGAGGTGCTTTGCCTGATCGGGGCGTCGGGATCGGGCAAGACGACGTTGCTGCGCTGTATCAATCAGCTGACTTCCGTCGACAGCGGCGGCATCTGGCTGAATGGCGAGCTGCTTGGCTTACGCGAGCAGGGCGGACGATTGCACCGCCTCACCGCCGGGCAGATCGCGCAGCAGCGCCTGAAGACCGGGATGGTATTCCAGCGCTTCAACCTGTTCCCGCACAAGACGGCGCTGGAGAATATCACCGAAGGTCCGGTGCAGGTCCAGGGCCGCAAGCGGGACAACGCGCGGGCGGAGGCCATCGAGCTGCTCCGGCGCGTCGGACTCGCGGCAAAAGCCGATGCCTACCCGTCGCAGCTCTCGGGTGGACAACAGCAGCGGGTGGCGATCGCCCGCGCGCTGGCGATGAAGCCGATGCTGATGCTGTTCGATGAACCGACCAGCGCACTCGATCCTGAACTGGTCGGGGAGGTGCTCGCGGTGATGAAGGAACTTGCCCGCAGCGGCATGACCATGATGGTGGTGACCCACGAGCTCGGCTTCGCACGCGAGGTCGCGGATACGGTCGTCTATATGGACCAGGGGGCCATCGTGGAATCTGGACCTGCGGCGGAGGTGCTCGGCAGACCGCGTGAAGTGCGCACCCAATCCTTTCTCTCGGCGGTGATTTGATGAGGCGACCTTCATGATGAAGCTCCTTCTCGCGGCAGCGCTGATCGGTGCTGCGACTGTTACGGTCGGAGCGGTTGAACTGCCGCCCGACATCGCCAAGCAGGGCAGCATCAAGGTGGCCATCGTGCCGAATTATCCGCCGATGGAGTTCCGCGATCCGGCCACCAGCGCGTTGACGGGGTTCGACGTCGAGCTTGGCGAGGCGCTCGGCCGCAAGCTCGGCATCAAGATCGTCTGGCAGGAAACGAGCTTCGACCAGTTCATGCCGTCGATCGCGACGGGCCGTGTGGACGCCATTCTGTCCGGCATGACCGACTATGCGAGCCGGCACGAGGCCGCGACCTTCGTCGACTATTTGCGCAGCGGGCCTCATTTCTTCGTGCAGCAATCGCGGGCGGCGGAGTTCAAGGGCGCGGCCGCGCTCTGCGGCAAGAAGGTCGGGGCCAGCCGCCGCACCGCGTTCCCCGCGCAGGTCGCCGCCTGGAGCGAAGCGCATTGCGGCAGCAGTCCGATCCAGTTCGTCGGCACCGACGGTTCGGCCGATGCCCGCACCCAGCTCAAGCAGGGGCGCATCGACGCCGCCGTTCAGGGCAGTGAGACGCTGCCCTACATCATGGATCTCGAGCCTGGCGCCTACACGGCGGTCGGCGAGACCTTCACGCCCGGGTTTACGGGGATTGCGCTGCCGGTCAAGGAAATGGCGCTTCAGCAGGCGATGGTGGAAGCGGTGGATGCGTTGATCGCGGACGGCACCTATCGCATCCTGCTTTCCAAGTGGAAATTGAACGACAACGGAATAGAGAAGGCGACCATCAATGCTGGACAGTAAGGCGCTTGCGAGCATTCCCCTGGTTCCGGCGAACACAGCGCCGCCGGCCCCGCATTATCCCTGGCCGGAGCTCTATACGTCCGCGATGTTCCTGTCCTTTGACGTGGACGCGGAGAGTGCCTGGACCAGCAAGGATGCGCTGCATGCGCAGCGGCTGATCACCATGAGTTACGGCGGCTTTGAAGCGCGCGTCGGTACGCCAAAGCTTCTGGAGCTGCTCGATCAGCTTGATCTCAAGGCGACGTTCTTCGTCACCGGCTGGTCGGTCGATGCGCATCCGGCGATGGCCGAGTCCATCCTCAAGGCCGGTCACGAGATCGGCCATCACGGTTATCACCATCTGCTGCCGGATCCGGGCGATCCCTGGATCGAGGAGGAGCTGGAGCGCGGTTTCGAGGCGCTGAAGCGTCGGCTCGGCGTCAGGCCGACCGGCTATCGCGCGCCTTACGGCGAATTCACCGAGCAGTTGCGGGTTTCGTTGGTACGTCACGGCATCGTCTATACCTCGTCGTTTCGCGACGACGTGCGGCCCTATCGCCATCGCCTCGCCGACGGCCGGCCAGGCACGATCGAACTCCCGGTGACGGCAAGCTACGACGACTGGATGCACGGACTGTCAGCCCGATTCAGCCCGCGGCCGATCTTTCCCAAGGAGCATGTGCTCTCGATCTGGAAGGATGAGCTCGACGAGACCAGGGACTGGGGCGCGCTGGTCACCACTGTCCTGCATCCGCAATGCAGTGGCCGTCCGATGCGGCTTCGCCTGCTGCGGGAGTTTCTCACCTACGCGAAATCCTGCTCCGACCTCTGGATCACGACCGGCGAGGCGATCGCGGCGAATTTCCGCAAGCACGAGGCCGCGGTTTCCGAGAACGGGGCCGATCGCTTGGCCCGATGAGCAGCTCCGACATGCCGCCAAAGATGCTTGTTTCCCGTCGTTCACTGTTGCGGGCCGCAGCCGTCGCGCCGGCGCTTGCATTGCCAGGCGTCCTGCGCGCCGAACAGCAGACAACGCTTCGATTTATTCCGGTGATCGATCTGAGTTTCATCGATCCGATCTATTCCACGGCGCAGGTATCGCGAAACCATGGCTTCATGGTTTACGACACGCTCTACGGCATGAACTCCGCCCTGGAGATTTCGCCGCAGATGGTCTCCGGGCATGTCGTCTCCAACGACGGCCGGCAATGGGACCTCAGCTTGCGCGACGGCCTGCTGTGGCACGACGGCGAGCGCGTGCTGGCGCGCGATTGCGTCGCGAGCATCCGCCGATGGGCGGCGCGCGACGGGTTTGGCGCCGAACTGATGGCGGCCACGGACGAATTGTCGGCGCCGGACGATCGCACCATCCGCTTTCGCTTGAAGCGGCCGTTCCCGTTGTTGCCCGCGGCGCTCGGCAAGTCCGCGGTCCAGGCGGCCTTCATGATGCCCGAGCGGCTGGCGAGCCAGGATGCGTTCAAGCCGCTCACTGAAGCCGTCGGCAGCGGTCCGTTCCGCTACGTCGCGGACGAGCGCGTGCAGGGTGCGCGCAACGTCTATGCCCGCTTCGACCGCTACCGACCTCGCGAGGACGGCAAGCCGGACTGGACCGCCGGCCCGAAGCTCGTCCATTACGATCGCGTGGTCTGGACCACGATGCCAGATGCGGCGACCGGCGTCGCGGCGCTGCAGACCGGCGAGCAGGATTGGCAGGAAACGACGCCCCACGATCTGTTGCCGGTCTTGAAACGAGTTGGCAAGGTTGCCACCCGGATTCTCGATCCGCGGGGCTACACCTGCATGATGCGGCTCAATCATCTGCAGCCGCCGTTCGACAATCTGGCGATCCGCCGGGCGCTGCTGGGTGCGATCGATCAGTCCGCCTTCATGACCGCGGTGGCGGGCGAGGATCCTGCCTATCAGACCTCGCCGATCGGCTTCTTTGCACCTGATACGCCGATGGCGAGCGATGTCGGCCTCGATGTGTTCCGGGGGCCATGCGACATGGCCAAGGTCAAGGCCGATCTGAAGGCGGCGGGTTACAATGGCGAGAAGGTGGTGCTGCTGGTTCCCACCAACTCGCAGGCGCAGAAGCCGCTTGGCGATGTGGCCGCCGACATGCTGCAGCAGTGCGGCATCAACGTGGACTATGCCGGAATGGAGTTCGGCGCGGTGTTGCAGCGGCAGTTGAAGAAGGAGCCGATCGCCCAGGGCGGATGGAGCGCCGGGGTCGGCAATTGGCAAGGGATCGACTGGCTCAATCCGGCCGGCAACACCAATCTGCGCGGCGATGGCAAGGCTGCCGGCTGGTACAGCAGCGAGAAGATGGGAGCGCTGCGCGGCCAGTGGCTCGCCGCACCCAATCTTGCCGAGCAACAACGCATCTGCCGTGATATTCAGGCGTTGTCGTTCGAGGAAATCCCCTATCTTCCGATCGGCCAATACAAGCAGCCGACCGCGTACCGCACCAGCATTACCGGTATCCTCGACGGCACGGCCGTCTTCTGGAATGTGCGCCCGACATGAGCACGATCGCGATCTTTGGCAGTTATGTCTTGTCCCGCAAGGATGGGGCGCAGCACGTGCTGCGCGATCATTGGGTGCTGCTCGAGGGTAAGCGGATCGCCGCCGTCACGCCCGACCGGCCGTCCGCCGCCGAGGTCTTCGATCGGCCAGGCCGCTTTGTGTTGCCCGGCCTGATGAACCTGCACAACCACTGCTTCAGCGAAGCCGTTGCCCGGACCCATACCGAGGACGGCAATGGCCGCCGCAACAACCAGAGCATCGTCTACACCGTGCTGCTGCCGCTGACCAAGCGCGGCGCCGAGATGCTGACGCCAGTCGAACGGCTGGCGATCGCGCGGCTCGGCATCCTGCAACTGCTGAAGGGCGGTGCCACCACGGTGATGGAGCCGTTCCGCAACACGATCCCCGAGATGTTCGATGCGGCCGAGGAGATGGGCATCCGTTTCTACGGCGCGCCCTATCTGTTCTCGACCTCGGACGCCAAGGCCGGTCCGGATGGCGTCGTGCGCTATGCCGGCGATGATGGCCACGCCGATATGGATACCTGGAACGCGCTGTATGACCGCTGGAATGGACGCGGCGACGGCCGGATCGGCCTTGCGATGAGCCCGCACGCGACCGACACGTGCGGTCCGGATCTGCTGCGCGCATGCGCCGCGCGGGCCCGCGAACTGGATGTTCCGATCACGACCCATCTGGCGCAGAGCCAGGCCGAGGTCGCCACGATAGGCGCCCGCTATGGCGGTCGCACGCCCGCCGAATATCTCGACTGGCTGGGTTTGCTCGCGCCTGATCTGCTCGCCGCGCATTGTATCGCCAGCACCGACAGCGATCTGAAGCTGATGGCGACGCGCGGCGCCACGGTGCTGAACTGCCCGCGGGTGTTCGCGCGCGCTGGCGTTACGGCGGCGTTCAGCCGCTTTGCCGCGCACGGCGTCAGGACGGTGATCGGAACCGATGGCTACAACATGGACTTTCTCGGCGAACTCAATGCTGCGTCGATGATCTCGAAGATCGCATCCGGTCGTGCCGACGTAGCCAACGCGCCCGAGCTGATCGAGGCGGTGACCGCAACCGCCGCTGCGCTGATCAAGCGGCCGGACCTCGGAACGATCACGCCAGGCGCGACCGCCGACCTCACCGTCGTCGACCTGACGCATCCGCATCTGCAGCCGCTGTTCGATCCGCGCCGCGGACTGATAGCGCTCGCGAACCGCGCCAATATCGACCAGGTCGTCGTCGATGGACGCTTGCTGATCGACGCCGGCCGCTACGCCCACGGCGACGAGGCCGCGATCGTTTCGGCGGGAACGGCGGCGATCGGCAAGATCTGGGATCTGCCGGAAGCCCAGTCGGCCTTCAATGGCTGACGGTTCGACAATGCTCCAACGCAACACCCAATAACGCAATCAGGAAGTCACTCATGCGCATCGTCAATGTAGCCGCCGCCCAGATGGGCCCGATCCAGAAGGCCGACAGCCGCGACGCGGTTGTCAAGCGCATGATCGCGCTGATGGATCAAGCCAAGGCCCGCGGCGCCGATCTGATCGTCTATCCGGAGCTGGCGCTCACCACGTTCTTTCCGCGCTGGTACATGACGGATCCATCCGAGGTCGATGCCTGGTTCGAACGCGAGATGCCGAATGCGGCGACGATGCCGCTGTTCCAGCGCGCTGCCAAACACCAGATCGCGATGAACTTCGGCTATGCCGAGCTGACGCCGGACGGACACCATTTCAATACTAGCATCCTGACCGACAAATCCGGGCGGATCGTCGGCAAGTACCGCAAGATTCATCTGCCCGGTCATGCGGAGTTTGATACCGAACGCGCCTTCCAGCACCTGGAGAAGCGCTACTTCGAACCCGGCGATCTCGGCTTCAACGTCTGGCGCGCGCTTGGCGGTATCCTCGGCATGGCGATCTGCAACGACCGGCGCTGGCCGGAGACCTACCGTGTGATGGGGCTACAGGGCGTCGAGATGGTGATGATCGGCTACAACACGCCGTCGGTGAACGCCGAGAAGAGCGAGGAGGGACCGGCGAAGCGGTTGTTCCACAACCGGCTCTCCGCGCAGGCTGGTGCCTACCAGAACTCGACATGGGTCGTGTGCGTGGCCAAGGCCGGCGTCGAGGATGGTCACCCCTTGATCGGCGGCACCCTGATCGTCAATCCCGACGGCGAGATCGTGGTCGAAGCCAAAACCGAAGAGGACGAGCTGCTGGTTCATCCCTGCGATCTCGACGCCACCGCGTTCGGCAAGGACACGATCTTCAACTTCGCGCAGCACCGCCGCATCGAGCATTACGGCCTGATCACCAGCCGTACCGGCGCGCAGCCGCCTCCGGAAAACTAATGTCCGGCATCGCCTTCAACGAACTCGATCCGCACACCCGATACAAGCTGTTGTGTGGGGTCGTCGTGCCACGGCCGATCGCGCTCGTCACGACGCTCGATGAGAACGGCAAGGTCAATGCCGCGCCGTTCAGCTTCTTCAACGTGTTCTCGGAAGATCCCCCGCTCGTGGTGCTCGGCCTGCAGCACAAGGCCGATCTCAGCCCCAAGGACACCACGCGCAACATCCATCGCAGCGGACAATTCGTCGTGCATATGGTGGATGAGGCACTCGCGGCCGCCATGAACGAATGCGCGGTGGATTTTCCCGCCGGAAGCAGCGAAGTGGAGGCAGCGGGCTTGGCCACGCTGCCGTCGATCGACGTTGCCGTGCCTCGACTGGCAGCGGCGCCCTTTGCACTGGAGTGCCGACAACAGGTCGCGCTTGCGTTCGGGCCGGGGCGCGAGCTGCTGGTCGGCGAGGTGCTGCGCCTGCACGCGCGGGATGGTCTGATCGACCATGCCAGGATGCATGTCGATTTCGACGCCTACCGTCCGATCGGACGCCTGTTCGGCAATCTCTACGCCAATCAGCGGGATACATTCGCGCTAACGCGCGAAAGCCATGCGCAGTGGCTTGCACGCGTCGAGAATGGGGGTCAGTGATGGGCGAACTGCACCGTGCCCAACGCCATAGTCACGGCGGCCTGCGTCGGATCGATCACGGGAATCCCGAGCGCCTGTTCCAGCGATCGGCGGTGACGCGCCATACCGGCACAGCCCATCACGATGACGCCGGCCCCGTCCTCGTCCTTGAGCGTGCGCCCGACCTCGATCATCCGCGCCAGCGTCCCTTCGCCCGATGCCGTCTCCGCCACGCTCATGTTGAGCGGCCGCTCCCCGGACAGGCGATCCATCTGGCCCATCTGCCGGAGATAGCGCATATGACGGCGGATCGAGCGCTGCGCGATCGCGATGACGCCGAACGTCTCGGCGCGCGCAAGCGCCGTCAGCACGCCGCACTCGGCGATACCGAACACCGGCCGGTCCGTTGCCTCACGGCAGACATGCAGACCAGGATCGCTGTAGCAGGCAATGATGAAGGCCGCCGAGCTGTTGTCGCTCTCCACCATTCGGCGCAGCGGCATCGTGACGCTTTCGGCATCGGCCTGACTCTCGATCCCGTAGGGGCCTTCGGCCAGCGTCTTGCAGATGATCTCGGGTCCGCCCTCGAAGCCAAGCGGCTTCAAGGCGTCCTCCAGGCCCCGGGTCACGAGCTGGTTGGAATTGGGATTGATGACGAGAATACTTGGCCGGGACATCGTGTTTTCCTGCGGGATGACATTTCGCGAGATGCCGTGAGACAAAGGTATAACGTGGTTACGATTGAAGCAATCGATGTGCCATCAGTGATGCGTAGTCCGCTGGCTGCTGCGACGGCGCGAGGCTGCATGACGGCACGATCTGTGCCTCTATCGGTTGCAAGATGTATGAGCCAGAATTCAGGAGTTTGCCATGACCGAGCCCGTTTATGACCTCGTCATTCGCGGTGGACGCGTCGCGACCGCGAGTGACGTGTTCGAGGCCGATGTCGCCATTTCCGGGGAGACGATCACCGCGATCGGCCGTGGGTTGGCGGCCGGGCAACGCGAGATCGACGCATGCGGCAAGCTGGTTCTGCCTGGAGGCGTCGACAGCCACGCTCACATCGAGCAGCTTTCGGCCGCAGGTATCGTCAATGCCGACACGTTCGAGAGCGCGACCGTCTCGGCTGCGTTCGGTGGCACCACCACCGTGATCCCGTTCGCGGCCCAGCACGTCGGCATGAAACTGCCCCAGGTGCTCGAGGAGTATCACGCGCTGGCCAGAAAGGGCGCTGTCATCGACTATGCCTTTCACATGATCATCGCCGATCCGACCCGGGAGACGCTGGAAACGGATCTGCCCCACCTGATCAAGCAGGGGCATGGTTCGATCAAGATCTTCATGACCTATGACCTCCTGAAGATTGATGATGAGCCGCTGCTGGACATTCTGCTGGCGGCGCGTGACGGCGGCGCAATGCTGTGCGCCCATGCCGAGAACCACGGGATCATCTCCTGGATGGTGAAGCGCCTGCTGGCGCGCGGCTACACCGATCCGAAATACCACGCCATCAGCCATGCGCGCTTTTCGGAGGCCGAGGCGTTCAATCGCCTGATCGGCATGGCCGCCCTGATCGACCAGCCGATCATGATCTTTCACGTCTCGACGGCGGAAGGCGCCAAGGTGATCCGCGATGCGCGCGGGCAGGGACTGAAGGTGTTCGCGGAAACCTGTCCGCAATATCTCTTCCTCACCGCGGACGACCTCGACAAGCCCGGCGTGGAGGGGGCCAAGTGGATGTGCAGCCCGCCGCCGCGGCGCGCGGCCGATCAGGAAGCGCTGTGGCAGGCGCTGGCGCTCGGCGATCTCCAGACTGTTTCGTCCGATCACGCGCCGTATCGATTCGACGAAACCGGCAAGCTGCGGGCGGGGCCTAATCCTAACTTCAAGCAGGTGGCGAACGGCCTGCCGGGACTGGAGGTGCGCCTGCCTTTGCTGTTCGACGCCATGGTTTCCAAGGGGCGCCTCGGGCTTGAGAAATTCGTCGAGTTGACGGCGACTGCGCCGGCAAAGATCTACAATCTGTATCCGCGCAAGGGCTCGATTGCAATCGGCGCCGACGCGGACATCGGAATCTGGGACCCGCAGCGTGAGGTCACGCTGAGCGACGCCATTATGCATGATCTTGCCGGCTACACGCCGTTCGCCGGCCGCAAGCTGCGTGGCTGGCCGGTGACCGTGCTCTCGCGCGGGCGGGTGATCGTGAGCGACGGCAAACGTTCGGTCGAAGCCGGCTCTGGCCGCTTCCTTGCGCGCAGCGGAGGCGAGGCGGCGAAGCCGACCGGGCGGCTGATGCCGGACATGGATCCGGAGCAGAATTTCGGTGCGAGATTGCTGTGATCTGGCTTCTTCTATGTGCCCGGATTGAGTGATGAGAATTCTTCTGTTCGGCGGCACCGGCTTCGTGGGGCTCAATATCGCCGCCGCACTGCTGGCGCGCGGCCATACGGTGACGCTATTTGACCGCGCCGGTTTGCCGGTCGCCGCGGAGAAGGATTTTGCCCGCCATGCGGGCCGGCTGACGACCATTCGTGGCGACGTCACCGATCGCGAGCTCGTCGAACAGGTGATCGCCACAGGCCACGATGCGATCATTCTGGGAGCCGCCATCACCGCCGGCCCGGAGCGTGAAGCGACCGACCCCGAGACCATTCTGCGGGTCAACCTGTTGGCTCAGGTGCCGGTCCTGAGCGCCGCGCGGCGTGGCGGCGTTGCACGCATCATCAACCTCTCATCCGCGGCGGTCTATGGCACGAGTGCGTTTCGCAATGTGCGGCTCGATGAAGAGACGGCCTGCGATCCTGTCACGCTCTACGCCATCACCAAGTTCGCGTCCGAGAAGATTGCAGCGCGGATGGCTGCGCTCTGGGAGTGCGAGGTCATCAGCGTGCGGCTGAGTGCGGTGTTCGGGCCCTGGGAGCGGATCAATGACGTGCGCGACACGCCGAGCCCGCAGGCGCAGATTCTGGCCGCGATGCAGCAGGAGCGCGAAGCCATTCTGCCGCGTCCAGGCGTCAGGGACTGGATCTATGCACTGGATGTCGCTGAGGGCATAACCGTGCTGGTCGAGGCGACGAAGCCCAAGCACCGGCTTTACAACATTTCGACAGGCGTGGAATGGGCGGCATTGAAGTGGGGACAGGCGCTGGCCGCGTTGCATCCCGGCTTCATTTGCCGATTGGCCGATGCCGCTGAAGTGCCGACGGTCGACCTGCATAGTCCAACCGATCGTGCGCCGCTTTCGGTCGCGCGGATCGAGCAGGAGTTCGGCTGGCGGGCACGGTTCGGATGCACCGAGTCTGCGGCCGATCTGAGCCGTTGGTGGACTGAGCATCGAGGAGGGAGCCTGACGTGAGAGTGGCAGGGCGAGTGGTGATCGTAACGGGAGCCGGCTCGGGAATCGGCCGGGCCAGCGCGGTGCTGTTCACGAGAGAAGGTGCGTTTGTCGGACTGGTCGATCGCGACAGCGCCGGCCTGCAGGAGACCCAGGAGGCGATCGAGGACGCAGGTAGCAAGACATCAGCGTATGTCGGCGACGTCGGCGAGGCCGATTTCGCGCAAACGGTCGTCGGCGATGTCATGGCGCGACGTGAGCGGCTCGATGTGCTGATGACCGCTGCGGGATTTTCCTGCGGCGGGACGGTGCTGACGACCGATCCGGCCGATTGGGACGCGGTGTTCCGCACCAATGTCGGCGGCACTTGGCTTTGGTCGCGCGCCGCGGTGCCTGCGATGCAGCGCCAGGGCAGCGGTTCGATCATCACGCTCGCCTCGCAGCTTGCGATCGCAGGCGGCCGGAACAACAGCGCCTATATCGCCGCCAAGGGCGCGATCATCAGCCTGACGCGGACGATGGCGCTGGACTTCGCAACCGACGGCATCCGCGTCAATGCGATCGCGCCCGGTGCCATCGACACGCCGATGCTGCGGCGAAGTTTTGCCCGTCATGCCGATCCCGAGCCGGTGCGCGAAGCGTCGCGCAACCGCCATCCGATGCGACGCTTCGGCAAAGCGGAGGAGGTGGCCGAGGCCGCGCTCCACCTCGCCAGCGATGCGTCTTCCTTCACGACCGGCACGGTGATGGCGGTGGACGGCGGTTGGCTCGCAGCATGACCAGCGCCCTTGCTGCACTCGAAGCCCGCGTTCGCACCGATCTTGCCAGGATCGCGCATCCGGATGCCGCATGGCTTGCGCCGAGACCGGGGCCGGACGGCAGGCCGGCACTGGACGTGCTCGTGATCGGCGCCGGCCAATCGGGCCTCGCCACGGCCTTTGGGCTGATGCGATCGCAGGTGACCAACATCCTCGTCCTCGATAAATCCGCCGCGGGGCAAGAGGGGCCATGGCTCACCTATGCCCGCATGCATACGCTGCGCAGTCCGAAGCACTTCACCGGCCCCGATCTCGATATTCCGAGCTTGACCTACCAGTCCTGGCATGAAGCACGGTTCGGCGAGGACGCGTGGCAAGAGCTCGATCTCATTCCACGCGATCTCTGGGCCGAATACCTGCTCTGGTTCAGACGCATCGTGGATATTCCCGTGCGCAATGGCTGCGAGGTCGTCGAGATCGGACCTGCCGCAGGTGGATTGCTTGCGGCGAAGGTTGAGAGCGCTGACGGCATCGACATCATCCTTGCGCGCAAGATTGTGCTGGCGACGGGACAGGAGGGCATGGGCGACTGGACCATCCCGGAGCCGCTGCGCAGCCTATCGTCTTCGCTGTGCGCGCACGCGGCTGATACGATCGACTTCACGACCCTGCGCGGCAAACGCGTTGCGGTGATCGGCGCCGGCGCATCCGCCTTCGACAATGCCGCAACCACGCTTGAGGCAGGAGCGGCGGAGGTGGATCTGTTTTGTCGCCGGGCGGAGATCCAGGTAATCCAGCCCTACCGTTGGCTCACTTTCCGCGGTTTCCTCCGGCATTTCTCCGATCTGGATGATGGCTGGCGCTGGCGTTTCATGCGCGCCGTCCTCGAGATGCGGGAAGGCTTTCCGCAGGCGACCTATGATCGTTGCGCGCGTCACGCCAACTTTCGATTGCGTGAGGGCGCACCGATCGAGGCCGCCAGAGCGAGGGATCATGGCGTCGAACTGCAGACGCCGAGTGGAACGTTCTCGGCCGACTTCGTGATTTGCGGCACCGGCATCGACATGAACTTTGCGGGTCGGCCCGAGTTGCGAAACTGTGCCGCCAACATCGCGACCTGGGCCGATCGCTACCAGCCGCCACCGGACGAGCGCAATTCGCGTCTCGGCCGCTTTCCCTATCTCGCCGACGACTACGCGTTGACCGAGCGCGTCACTGGCGCAACACCGTGGATCGCGGACGTGCATGTGTTTGCGATCGCATCGACCATGAGCTTCGGCGCCTCGGGCTCGTCGATCAATGCGATGACTACGGCGGTGCCGAAGCTCGTGCACGGGCTGACACGTGGCCTGTTTCGCGCCGATATCGAACGCCACTGGGCGTCGTTCAAGGCATATGACGTGCCGCAGGCGGTCGTCGTACGACAAACGCGAGCCACGGGCGAGAAGCGATGAAGGGTGTCGTCGGAAACCGGGACGGTGACATGTCCGGACCACCATCGCGGGCGTGCCGGTTGGCATATCCCTTGCTTAAATATTCGGCTTCCACCTCCGAAAATAGCCGTGAAAAAATAGGGATACGATCGATGAGCGTTACCGGATCGAAGCGTCTGCTTTCGGTAGTTGCCTTTGCCGTGTTTTCGCTGCTGGCCGTATCGGCGCAGGCGCAAACGCGGGCTGAAACGCTGCGTTATGTGACCGGCGCAACGGTCAATACGCTGGACCCGAATATTCCAGGGTCGACGCGTGAAGCCTTTGCGGTCAGCCTCTCGACCTACGACCGGCTGGTGTCGTTCGGCCACAAACAGCTCAACGGCAAATGGGTGTTTGATCTCGACAAGATCACCGGTGAACTCGCCGAATCCTGGGATGTCAGCCCCGATGGCCTGAAGCTGACCTTTCACCTGCGCAAGGACGCCAAGTTCCAGGACGGCACACCGGTCTCCGCCGAGGACGTGAAATGGTCGCTTGACCGTGCCGTCACGGCGCCGGTCCTCGGCAAGGCGCAATTGCTTACGGGGTCGATGACGTCAGCCGATCAATTCAAGGTGGTCGATCCCCTGACGTTCGAGGTGACGCTGCCGAAACCGGACAAGCTTGCGTTGCCCAATCTCGCCACCGTCTATCCGATCATCATCAACGCCAAGGTCGCCAAGGAGCATGTCACCGCCGACGATCCCTGGGCGACGGCGTGGCTGAAGGAGCACACTGCCGGCAGTGGCGCCTATCAGATCGAAACGTTCAAGCCGGGCGAACAGGTGACCATGATCCGCAATGACGCCTGGAACCGCGGCACGACCGACAAGTCGGCGTCCTTCAAGCGGATCATCGTGCAATCGGTGCCGGAGCCGGCGACCCGCGCCAATCTGGTCGAGCGTGGCGATGCCGATATCGTCATCGATCTGCAGGCCAGCGACGTCCAGTCGCTCGAGGCCAAGGGCAAACTGAAAGTGATCTCGACGCCGCAATACAATGCCGTCACATTCGTTTCGATGAATAATCTGATTCCACCGTTCGACAACGTCAATGTGCGCCGCGCGGTCGCTTTCGCACTGCCTTATGATGACATGTTCAAGGCAGCACTGTTCGGCCGCGGGGCGCCGCTATTCGGCGCGACCTGGGCGGATGGAAAGCCTACGAGCGGTGCTTACCCAATTCCACAACCGGTGAAGCTCGACCTTGAAAAGGCCAGGGATTATCTCAAGGCGGCGGGCTTGCCGGACGGGTTCTCGACCACGTTCAGCTTCAACGTCGGTCAGGCGTCGACCGCCGAGCCGATGGCTGCGCTGATCAAGGAATCGCTCGCCAAGATCGGCATCAAGGTCGATATCCAGAAGCTGCCGGATGCGCAGATGTCGACGCAGATCAATGAGAAGAAGCTTCCCTTCTTCACCGAGGGCATCGTCGCCTGGCTGCCCTCGACCGATTATTTCTACCGCAATTTTTATACCGGCAATCAACGCTGGAACTACTCGTCGATCGACAATCCCGAGCTGGTGGCGATCGCGCAGGAAGCCCGTTTCGAACCTGACAAGGCCAAATACGAGGAAGACGGCAGGAAGCTCAACGCCATCCATTTCAATGAGATTCCGCAGATACCGCTCTGGCAGCCCAACCAGGACGCCGTGATGGCGCCTTCGATCGAGGGATACACCTATCAGTTCCACCGCCAGGTCGATTACCGCGATCTTAGTCGCAAGTAATGGCCGGCGGGATGGCAGCTTTCGGCGTAACCATGGCCAGGGCGGGAAAGCGTTTCCTGTCCTCGCTCCCGGTGCTGCTCGGCGTGCTCGTCTTCACGTTCTTGCTGATGCGTGTGCTGCCGGGCGATCCGGCGGTGTTCTTCGCCTCCGGGCCGAATGCCGGCAAGGAGGAGATCGAGGTCATCCGCAAGCAGATGGGCCTCGACAAGCCGGTGCCCGAACAGCTGATGCTCTATCTCTACGATGTCGGTTGCGGCAACCTCGGCCGGTCGATGACGACCGGGCAGCCGGTCACGACCGATCTGCGCGCGCGGCTGCCGGCTTCGCTCGAGCTCACCTTTTCTGCACTGCTGATCGCACTGGTATCGGCGGTGCCGCTCGGCGTGCTCGCGGCGCTGAGGCCGGGCTCGATCATCGACCACGGCGTGCGATTGTTCTGCGCGCTCGGCGTCTGCGTGCCGACCTTCGTTTCCGGCCTGTTGCTGATCTACGTGTTCTATTACCTGCTCGGCCTCGCGCCGGACCCGACCGGCCGGGTCGATATCTTCGCATCGCTGCCGCCGTCGCGGACCGGCTTCCTGCTGATCGATTTCCTGCTCGCCGGCGATATCGAGGGATGGTGGGCCGCCTTCCGGCAACTAATCCTGCCGGCGTTGAGCATGGCGCTGTTCGTGATCGCGCCGCTGGCGCGCATCACGCGCGCCTCAATGCTGGTCTCGCTTGGCAGCGACTTTATCCGTACCGCGCGTTCGGTCGGCCTTCCCTGGTGGCGCGTCGTCGTCACCTATGCGCTGCGCAATGCCATCCTGCCGGTCATCACCATCACCGGCATCGTGTTCTCGACCATGCTCGGCGCCAATGTGCTGGTGGAGAAGGTGTTCTCCTGGCCAGGCGTCGCGTCCTATGCGCTCGATGCGCTGCTCTCGTCCGACTATGCACCGGTGCAAGGTTTCGTGCTGCTGATGGCGAGCGTCTTCGTGATCGTCAATCTGGTCGTGGATGTTCTCTACGGTATCGCTGATCCACGGGTGACAATCGGATGACCAGCGCGACGCTTCGCCATGCCGGCTGGATCTTGCGCGGCAACCCGCTCACGGGCGTTGCTGCCGCCGGCGTCGTGCTGCTTGCACTCGTCGGCATCTTCGGTCCATGGATCGCGCCATACGACCCGATCGTCTCGAACGTATCGCAAGCGCTGTCGCCGCCGAGCGCGGCCCATATCGCCGGCACGGATCAGCTCGGCCGTGACGTCTTTAGCCGTCTCATCGTGGCGACCCGGCTCGACCTTGCGATTGCGGTCTCGGCGGTCGGAATCTCGTTCGCGCTTGGCGCCGTGATCGGCGCGATCTGCGGCTATGCCGGTGGCCGGGTCGATCGTGCCGTCGGTCGTTTCGTCGACGTGCTGATGGCCTTTCCGCTGTTCGTGCTGGCAATGGCGATGGTCGCCGCGCTCGGTAACCGGGTCGAGAACATCGTCATCGCGACCGCCATCATCAATCTGCCGTTCTACATCCGCTTTGCCCGGGCCGAGGTGAATGTCCGCCGCAATCTCGGCTGGGTCGAGGCGGCGCGCGCCTGCGGCGACAGCCACATCTCCGTCGTGCTGCGCTTCCTGCTGCCGAACGTGCTGCCGGCCATGGCAGTACAAATGTCGCTCAATCTCGGCTGGGCGATCCTCAACGCCGCCGGGCTGTCCTTCATCGGGCTCGGGGTCAAGCCGCCGACGCCGGAATGGGGCATCATGGTGGCGGAGGGCGCGCGATTCATTTCGACCGGCAAGTGGTGGCTGGTCGCCTTTCCCGGCCTCGCGCTGATGCTGGCAGTGCTCTGCTTCAACCTGCTCGGCGATGGAATCCGCGATATCCTCGACCCCCGCATGCGAACATGATCCATTCGCTGCTGACATTGAACGACCTGCACGTGACCTTCTCGACGCGGCGCGGCCTGGTCGAGGCGGTACGCGGCGTATCGCTGTCGCTCGGTGAGGGCGAGATGCTCGGCCTCGTCGGCGAGAGCGGCTCGGGCAAATCCGTCACCGGCTTTGCGATCACGGGGCTGCTCGATGTCGCTGGGCGGATCACGGCGGGCAACATTCTGTTTCGCGGCCAGGACATCACGAAGATGTCGGGTAGCGACGCCCGCAACCTGCATGGCACCGCGATGGCGATGATCTTCCAGAATCCGCGCGCCGCGCTCAATCCGATCCGTGCCGTCGGCGAGCAGATTGCCGATGCTATTCTGGCCCATAAACGAATGTCACGCGATGAGGCGCGCGCCGAGGCGCTGAAGCTGTTGCGGGCGGTGCAGATTCGCGAGCCCGAGAAACGCATGGCGGCCTATCCGCATGAGCTTTCCGGCGGCATGTGCCAGCGCGTGATGATCGCGATGGCGATTTCCTGCAACCCGGCGCTATTGATCGCGGACGAGCCGACCACCGGCCTCGACGTGACGACGCAGAAGGTGGTAATGGAACTGCTGGCCGGGATATCAGCCGAACGCGGCATGGCGACCATCCTGATCACCCACGATCTGGGTCTCGCCGCCCGTTACTGCCGCCGCGTCGTGGTGATGGAGCAGGGCCGCCTGGTCGAGGAGGCCGAACCGAGGACGCTATTCCACGCTCCGCAGCACGCCTATACCAAGCGCCTGGTGGCGGCGTCGCCGACGGCGAGTTCCCGGATCGCGGATCTGGTGACGGACGAGGAGAGCGGACGCTCCGTTGCGATCAAGGTCGCACCCAGACCGCCGCCAGCGCCGGGCACGCCGCCGCTGCTTGAGGTGCACAAACTCGCGAAGCGTTTCGATCAGGGGGCGGCGGCGGTCGCGGATTTTTCGATGATGATCAGGGCCGGCGAGAGCGTAGGTCTGGTCGGCGAATCCGGCTCCGGCAAAACCACGACATCGCGCATGATCTGCCGGCTGATCGATCCGAGCGAGGGAGAGATATCGTTCGAGGGCCAAGCGATCGGCCATATCCCGGCCCGCGATTTTCACCGGTCACCGTTTCGCAAGGATATCCAGATCGTCTTTCAGGATCCGAACGACAGCCTCAACCCGCGCTTTACCGCCTTCGATTGCATCGCTCATCCGCTCACGCGGCTCGGCGGCCTGCGCGCCGGCGCCGCGCTGCGGCAGCGGGTCGAGGAGTGCGCCGAGCGCGTCGGATTGGCGGTCGAGTTGCTGGCGCGTTTTCCGCATCAGCTCTCCGGCGGCCAGAAGGCGCGCGTCGGCATCGCGCGGGCGATCGCGTGCCGGCCGCGGCTGTTGGTGCTGGACGAACCGACGGCGGCGCTCGACGTCTCGGTCCAGGCGGTGGTGCTGCAATTGCTCGATCGGTTGAGGCGGGAGGACGACCTCGCCTTTCTCTTTGTCAGTCACGACCTCAACGTTGTTCGCATGATGTGCGATCGCACCATCGTTCTGCGAAACGGCCATATCGTCGAGCAGGGCGCAAGCCGGGCCATGTTCGAAAATCCGCAGACCGACTACACACGAGAGCTGGTCGAAGCCGTGCCGCATATCGAGACTATATTTGCAGCAGCCGTGAATTGATGTCGCTGAACGCGATGTGCGCGGCTACGTGCCGATGCTGGCCGTCACTTGCCGTTCTCTTGCGCAGATGGTGCCGCGGCGAGGGCGTGTTCAAGGTGCATGCGCATTTTGGCGGACGCCTGAGCGAAATCGCCTGCCGCTATCGCCTCGATGATCGCGACGTGCTCGCGGCACCAGTCCTGGACCCGGCGGCTGTTGACGTAACTGCCGAATTCCAGCAGCCGTCTCAGCCGGTTCTGGTGCTGGACCGCCTGGACGAAGAAGGCGTTGCCGCAAAACTCGGCACACATTTCGTGGAACGCTGCGTCGGTCTCGAACAGTTGCGCGCCGCTGACCGTCGCGATGTCGGGATGCGAGATCAGATACAAATGTTGCAGCCGCATCCGTTCGATGGCCGCGAGATCCGGCCTGAATGTCGGCAGCAGGAAACCGGCAGGTTCGAGCGTGAGGCGAAACTGGTAGCTGGCCTTGAGCGAGACCACCGAATCGAGCGTTGGAAGGAAGGTCCATCCGTGACCCTTGTTCCTCGCGATCAAACCGTCCTCGGCGAGCCGCGACAGGGTGCGCGTCAGCGCGGCCCGGTCGATGCCATAGCGGCGCGCGATTTCGCTTTGGGTCATGGAATTCGGAACAGCGTTGTCGAGGCGGTCGCGAACCAGAAGCTGGTAGAGCCTCTCGTCGGCGGTCGAAGGAACCTCGATCTCGATGCGATGCAACGAGTCGAACGGTTTTCGCACGAAGTATCCGCGGTTCTTCCGCGTCTCGACGATGCCGCGCTCGGCAAGCAGCTCCAGTGCCGAGCGGATCGGTGTGCGTGAGACGCCGATCAGATCTGCGAGCTGTTGCTCGCGCAGATGGTGGCCCGGCTCCATCCTGGCGTCGCGGATGACGTCAAGAAGCTGGTTGGCCAGATGGAAGCTGCTCTGACGGGAGGGAGATGCCATGGGCTAACGAGATATCCGAGAGGTCATCATGAAAGTACCGTGGGTTACGGACAGTACAATCGCCTACCGGTGCGTTTCCAGGCAAGACGGAATTGCAAAAGGCTTGAGCACCGGCTGCCTGCCAATCGCGCTTGACGAAGGGTACCACAAGGATTGTACATTAAGCATCAATAAAACAATGCTGACTGACTGTCAGGCAAGGCTCGACGGCTGATCCGTTCGTCGCTGCCAAGGTCCACCGGCACCTGAAGGACCCGCGATTATGAAAGACGTCACCGAGTGCCACGCGCGATTGCGAGGCTTGTTCAACATCGCGATCACGCCCTTCAAGGCGGATGGCGCGTTCGACTATGCCGGCCTGGCGCGGAATATCGAACGGGTCATCAGCCTCGGCTTCGACGGCGTCCTGATCGGCGGCACTTATGGCGAGTTTCCGGCGATGTCGGGCGAGGAGCGGGCCGACTTGTTCCTCCGTGTCATGGACATTGTCGGCGATCGCGTACCGGTGATGCTGTGCAGTGCGGGCTCCGATGTCCGCACCGTCAATGAACTGACGTCGCTCGCCGGCGATCTCGGCGGTTTGCCGATGGTGACCCCGCCCTTCGTCTCTGAGGTCACAGATTCGCAGATCGTAGCGTTCTTTCGCGACATGGCCCCGCGCTCGCGGACCGGGGTGCTGGTCTACAATGCGCCCGGCATCGGCATCACCCTGTCGCCGTCGACGCTGGAGCAGCTCGCCGATATTCCCGGTGTGGTCGGCGTGAAGCAGGGCGACCTGGCTCCGACGGCGATCGATCAGATTGCGAACCGGATCGGCGGACGAATCCGCTTGTTCTGCGCATCCGACCTGGCCTTCCTCGGTCCGATGATGTGCGGATTCGACGGCATCAGCTCGACCAACAGCTGCGCGCTGCCTGAACTGATTCTGGCGGCCTATCGGGCGCTGGAGGCCGGTGACGCAGGGGCCGCGCGCGACCTGCACCGGCTTTGGTACCCGTTCCGGGCGCTCGCACGTGAGTTCGGGCAGCCGCAGACCACCAAGGCTGCCATGAACCTGCGCGGCTTCGACGGTGGTTCGGTCCGCCCGCCGCTGCGGGATCTCGAGGCCAACCAGATCAAGGACGTCGCCAAGGTGCTGCATGAACTGGCCGCCGATCGGCGTTCCAGCGTTGCGCTTGCCGCCTGACGACATCACCAATGCCGGGCTTTCAAAGTTAGAACCGACGGGCGAAAGCCCACACAGAGGAGCAATCGGATGAATCGCAGGCAAGTGCTGATGAGCGGAGCGTCGATACTGTCCTTCGCGGCGCTGTCAGGCGTGGCGGGGCCCGCGATTGCTCAGGCCGGTCAGGACGTTGTCATCGGGGTGTTGTTCCCGATGTCGGGTGCGAACGCGCAAGTCGGTATCGATGCCCGCCATGCGATGGAAACGGCAGCTGACATCGTCAACAATTCCTACGATCTCGATTTGCCCACCGCAAAGAACGCGGGCCTGGCCGGGCTCGGCAATGCGAAGATCAGGCTGGTGTTCGCCGACCATCAGTCCGATCCGCAAAAGGGCCGCGCGGAGGCCGAGCGCCTGATCACCCAGGAGAAGGCCTGCGCCCTGATCGGCTGCTATCTGTCGTCCGTCTCCTCGACGGTCAGTGGGGTCGCCGAGCGCTATGGCCTGCCGTTCCTGTGTGCGGATTCCTCATCGCCGAGCCTGGCGCGCCACGAGCTGAAGTTCTTCTTCCGTCCGGCCGCACAGGACGAGATGTTCTCGGCCGCGATGTTCGATTTTCTCGACGCTCAGAAAGCGAAGGGCAAGAAGGTCGAGACTGTTGGCCTGTTTTTCGAGGACACGATCTTCGGGACCGATTCATCGAACACCCAGCGCAAGCTGGCGGCCGAGCGCGGCTACAAGGTCGTCGCCGACATCAAATACAAATCGAACTCGCCGTCGCTGGGTGTTGAAGTGCAGCAGATCAAGGCTGCCGATCCCGACGTGTTGATGCCGTCGAGCTATATCACCGATGCGATCCTCCTGATGCGGACGATGGGTGAACTCGGCTACAAGCCCAAGAATATCGTCGCCCAGGCGAGCGGCTTTTCCGACAAGGCATTTTTCGACGCCGTCGGCGACAAGGCAGCCGGCATTATCTCGCGCGCGAGCTTCTCGCTTGATATGGCCCAGAAACGGCCGAGCGTTCTCAAGGTCAACAATATGTTCAAGGCGCGTTCCAGCCGCGACCTGAACGACAGCACCTCGCGTGAATTGATGGGGCTGCTGGTTCTCGCCGACGCGATCGATCGCGCCAGGTCGACTGACGGCGACAAGATTCGCGAGGCGCTGGCGGCGACCGACATTCCCGGCGAGCAGACCATCATGCCGTGGAAGCGCGTCAAATTCGAAGCCGACGGGCAGAATGTGGATGCCGATCCGGTGCTGGTCCAGTACATTAATGGCGCGTTCGTCACGATCTTTCCGGCGGCGGTCGCGCTTGCCGAACCGCTCTGGCCGATGAACGTCTGACCGGCGTCAAAAACCTCAAGGAGGCGATCATGCCGTCCGTTGATCTCAATTCCGATCTTGGCGAGGGTTTTGGGACCTATCGCTGCGGCGACGATGACGCCATGCTCGCCATCGTCACCTCGGCCAATGTGGCGTGCGGGCTTCATGCCGGCGATCCCGAGGTGATGGCGCGGACCTTTGCCATCGCCCGCGAGCGCGGCGTTGCGGTCGGAGCCCATCCCGGATTCCCGGATCTGTGGGGCTTCGGCCGCCGCCGCCTTCCGTTCTCCAACGGGGAGATCGAAAGGCTTGTGGCCTATCAAATCGGCGCAGCGAGCGCGCTTGCGGCTTACGCCGGCCATCGCATTACCTATGTGAAGACCCACGGCGCGCTCGGCAACATTGCCTGCGAGGAACGCGGCGTCGCCGATGCGGTGGCGCGGGCGGTGCGCGCGGTCGATCCAAGCCTGGCCGTGCTCGGCATCGCATTGACGCAGATGGTCGCGGCCGCCGACGCCGCGGGTCTCGAAGTCTATCAGGAAATCTATGCCGATCGCGGCTACACCGACACCGGGCAACTCATTTCGCGCGGTCAGCCTGGAGCGATGATCGAAGGTGCGGAGGAGGCCGCCGCGCGCGTGCTTGAGATGGTCGAAACCGGGGCGGTGATCACGGCAGGCGGCAAGCGTCTGCCGACACCGATCCGCTCGATCTGCGTCCATGGCGATTCCGACTATGCGGTCGCGACCGCCCGCTGCGTTCGTGAACGTCTGGAACAAGCCGGTGTTGCTTTGAGGCCATTCCGCCCAGTTGCGACATGAGACGTCACGCCGATCTCGATCCAGCGCCTAGGTTGTCCGATCCGCGTTTCCTCGATGCAGGAGAAGCCGCGCTGGTCGTCCAGTTCGGCGAGACCGTCGATCCCGCGATCAACGACAGGGTGCTTGGCCTCGATGCGGCATTGCGGGCCGATCCTCCTGCGGGAACGCGCGAGTTCGTACCGACCTACCGCTCGTTGATGATCCACTACGAACCTCTGGAGATCGACAGGGAGACACTGGTTGCCACCGTGCGCCGTGCGATGGAAGCCGCCGTGGAAGGGCGTGGCCCATCTACCATCTGGACATTGCCCTGCTGCTACGATCCGGCTTTGGCCGAGGATCTCGACGAAGCGGCGCAGCTGCTCAAGCTGACCCGGGACGAAGCGGTCGCCTTGCACGTGAAGGCGACCTATCGGGTCTATATGTGCGGCTTCACGCCGGGCCAGCCCTATCTCGGCGGTGTGCCGGAGGCGCTGAAGATATCGCGCCGTCCAGCACCCAGGCCGCCGCATGCCGCAGGTGCAGTGCTGATCGGCGGCGGCCTCTGCGTTGTCGCGCCTTTCGTGATGCCAACCGGCTGGTACGTCATCGGCCGGACTCCGGAGCGTCTTTACGCAGCCGAGCGCAAGGATGCCTTTTTGATCCAGGCCGGCGATATGCTGCGCTTCGACCCGATCGATCTGTCGACTTTTCGGGATCTGGAGCAGCGCGCGGCGAGCGGCGAGATCGTCGCCCGCAAGAGTGCCGCATGATTGCTGTCGCGCCGGAAGCGATCCTTCGCGTCGTCTCCGCCGGACCGGGCGTGACGCTGCAGGATGCTGGCCGTCACGGCTATCTGCGGTTTGGCGTCACCGCGGCAGGTCCGATGGATCGGTTGGCGCATGCTGTCGCAAATTTGGCCGTCGGCAATCCCGCCGGCGCCACCGCGCTCGAAGTCTCCGTCGGTGGTGTCGAAGTGACCGCCCAATCCGCGCCGCTCCATGTTGCTGTTGCCGGCGGCGAGTTTACGCTCAGCCTCGACGGCAAGCCGCTGCCGCCTGCGATGGTTCTCAACCTGGATGAAGGCGCGGTCCTGAGAATTCGCGCCGGGGGTGGCGGCTCGTGGTGCTATCTGGCGGTGGCGGGCCGTTTCGCCGTGCCAAAAGTGCTTGGCTCGCACGCCACCCACACCCGTACCGGCTTCGGCGGCGTGAACGGACGGGCGGTCGTCGCCGGCGATCGCCTCGGAATCGAACCGTCGGGGTCGTCAGCGCCGTCGCCGGGCGCCATCATCGCGCCCTGGCTCGACCGCCCGATCGATGCGGTTCGTGTGGTGCTTGGTCCTCAACAGGACTACTTCGCCGATGATCAGATATCAGCGTTTCTGGCCGGGCCATGGACCGTCTCGGCCAAGGGCGATCGCATGGCGTGTTTTCTCGACGGACCCCGACTGACGCATGCACGCGGCTACAATATCGTTTCCGACGGGATCGCGATGGGTGCGATCCAGGTGCCGGGAGATGGCCGCCCGATCGTTCTGATGGCCGATCGTCAATCGACTGGCGGGTATCCGAAGATTGCCACCGTCATCGGTCCCGATCTTGGCCGGCTGGCGCAGGCGAGGCCGGGAACGACGTTCCGCTTCGAGGCGGTATCGATCGAGCAGGCGGTCGCCGCGCGTCGCGACGAGGCCGCGGAGCTGGCGCGCGGCATTGTCGTCGAGCCGCTGTTGCGCACGGACTTCAGTTCTGAATTCCTGCTCGGCCTCAATCTGATCGACGGCGTCGTCAGCGTCGAGCCTTCCGGATAACGTCCCGATCGACAACATACCTTTGTCGCAGGTGTCGGTGGGCGCCTGATTGGAGCCCGCAAGTCCATGTGATCACATTGAAAATGCGCCCGATCGAATTTGCCCCGACGTTGCCGCCGCGCCAACCCGCCGCTGGCGCCGTGGACCGCGCTGGCATACCATTTGCACGCAAAATAATCAGTCATCATCGATCCGACCGTCCGTTTCACCTCACCTGGCGCCGAACCCCCGGCCTCTGAAACGGACGGAATCGCCACATCAACCCGACGCTTGGAGAGTTTCATGGATCGCAGGACCCTGTTGAAAGGATTGGCCGGGGTGGGCAGCCTGGCGGCGACCGGCGGTGTTTCGATGCCGGCCCTTTCCCAGGGGGCTGCGGCGCGCACCTTGCGCTTCGTGCCCCAGGCCAACCTCGCGAATTTCGACCCGATCTGGGGGACCCAATATGTCGTGCGCAACGCCGCCGCGCTGGTGTGGGACACGCTCTACGGCGTCGACGCGACGCTGCAGCCGCAGCGCCAGATGGTCGAGTCCGAGGAAGTCACCGATGACGGGCTGACCTGGACCTTTCGCCTCCGGCCGGGGCTGAAGTTCCACGACGGCGAGCCGGTGCGCAGCAAGGACGTGGTCGCAAGCATCGCGCGCTGGTCGGTCCGCGACCCAATGGGGCTGATGATCAAGGCGATCCAGCAGGAACTGACCGCCGTCGACGACAAGACCTTCAAACTGGTGCTGAAGGCGCCTTATCCGAAGCTGCTCTATGCGCTCGGCAAGAACAACACGCCGATTGCCTTCATCATGCCGGAGCGCATCGCGCAGACCGATCCGTTCAAGCAGATCACCGACTATGTCGGTTCGGGGCCGATGAAGTTCGCGAAGGCCGAGTGGGTCCCCGGCGCTAAGGCGGTGTTCGAGAAATTCACCGACTACGTGCCGCGGCAGGAGAAGGCGTCCTGGCTCGCCGGCGGCAAGCAGATCTTGATCGACCGCCTGGAATGGGTGGTCATCCCGGATCCCGCCACGGCAGCGGCCGCATTGCAGAACGGCGAGGTCGATTGGTGGGAGAGTCCGATCACCGATCTCGTGCCGGTGCTCAAGAGCAACCGCAACATCAATGTCGACATCGCCGACCCGCTCGGCAATGTCGGTTCGTTCAGGATGAACCACCTCTATCCGCCCTTCAACGACGTGAGGGCGCGGCGTGCCGTGCTGATGGCGATGAGCCAGGAAGATTACATGCGGGCGCTGGTTGGGGACGACACCTCCCTCTGGAAGGCGCTGCCGGGCTTCTTCACGCCGGGCACGCCGTCTATTCGGAGGCGGGCGGCGAGATCCTCAAAGGCAAGCGCGATCTCGACGCGGCCAAGAAGCTGTTGGCCGAGAGCGGCTATGCAGGCCAGCCGGTGACCTGCCTGGTGGCGCAGGATCAACCGATCACCAAGGCGCAGGGCGACGTCACCGCGGATTTGCTGAAGAAGCTCGGCATGAATGTCGATTTCGTCGCGACCGATTGGGGCACGGTCGGCTCCCGCCGCGCCGTGAAGACGCCTCCGGGGCAGGGCGGTTGGAGTATGTTCCACACCTGGCACGCCGGCGCGGACTGCATCAATCCCGCGCCCTACAACGCCATTCGCGCCAACGGCGACAAGGCGTGGTTCGGCTGGCCGTCGAGCGAGGCCGTGGAGAAGGATGTCGTGGCATGGTTCGACGCCAAGAATCTCGATGAGGAGAAGGCCGCGATCAATAATCTCAACAAGGCCGCACTCGATGACGTGGTCTATGCGCCGACCGGATTCTTCCTCGCCTACACAGCATGGCGCAAGAACGTCTCCGGTGTCACGAAGGGACCGCTGCCGTTCTTCTGGGGCGTGTCAAAGACCGCATAACGGCACGGTAAACCGACATGGTCTCGTATATCCTGCGGCGCATTCTCTCGACGCTGCCCGTGATGGCAATCGTCGCGCTGTTCGTCTTCAGTCTGCTCTACATTGCGCCGGGAGATCCGGCGGTGGTGATCGCCGGCGATCAGGCCAGTCCCGCCGACGTTGAACGGATTCGCCAGAGCCTCGGTCTCGACCGGCCGTTCCTGGTGCAGTTTGGCTCGTGGCTCTGGCACATCCTGCATGGCGACCTCGGCACCTCGATCTTTACCAGCCTGCCGGTCTCGAAATTGATCGCGCAGCGCATCGAGCCGACGCTCTCGCTGATGGTGCTCACGCTGCTGCTGACGATCCTTATCGCGGTCCCGCTCGGGGTGGTGGCGGCGTGGAAAGCGGGCAGCTGGATCGATCGCACCATCATGGCGTTCGCCGTGTTCGGCTTCTCGCTTCCCGTCTTCGTGGTCGGATACGTGCTCGCCTACGTGTTCGCGCTCAAGTTCGAGTGGCTTCCCGTGCAGGGCTACACGCCGCTGGCCGAGGGCTTCTGGCCGTGGCTGCAGAATCTGATCCTGCCGTCGGTCGCGCTCGGCTGCGTCTACATCGCGCTGATTGCGCGCATTACCCGGGCCTCGATGCTCGAAGTGCTGCAGCAGGATTACATCCGCACCGCCCGCGCCAAGGGCCTTGGCATGCCCAGCATCCTGTTCGTTCATGCGCTGAAGAACGCCGCTGTTCCGATCGTGACGGTGATTGGTATCGGCATTGCCCTGCTGATCGGCGGCGCGGTGGTGACCGAAAGCGTGTTCGCGATCCCGGGCCTTGGCCGGCTGACGATCGACGCGATCCTGCGCCGCGACTATCCGGTCATCCAGGGCATCGTGCTGCTGTTCAGCTTCCTCTACGTGATCGTCAATCTGATGGTTGACGTCATTTACACATTGGTCGACCCGAGGATCCGCTATTGACCGTATCCAGCATCAGCACCGCAGCCCTGCCGCCCGGCCTCGTGATCGCGCCGCAGCTGCCTGATCTGCTGCAGCCGGTGAAAATCCGGCACGGCGTATCAGGCTTTCTCCGCAGCCATCCGACCGTTGCGATCGGTGGCGCATTGCTGCTCTGCCTGGTATTGATCGCGATCTTCGCGCCCTATCTCGGGACCGTCGACCCGACGGCGCTCGCGCCTGCCAAGCGGACACGCGCGCCCTCCGCAGATTTCTGGTTCGGCAGCGACATGCTCGGCCGCGACATCTATTCACGCGTGCTTTACGGGGCGCGGGTCTCGCTCACCGTTGGCCTTTCGGTGGCAATCCTGGCCTCGCTCGCAGGTCTTGCCATCGGCCTCGTCTCGGGCTTCGTGCGGTGGGCCGACGGCATCCTGATGCGGTTCATCGACGGGTTGATGTCGATACCGCCGATCCTGCTCGCGGTTGCGCTGATGGCCTTGACGCGCGGCAGCGTCGGCAACGTCATCCTGGCCATCACCGTCGCCGAGATCCCGCGCGTTACGCGCCTCGTGCGCAGCGTGGTGCTGTCGCTGCGCGAGCAGCCTTATGTGGACGCCGCCGTCGCCTCCGGAACGCGAACGCCGATGATCATCGTGCGTCACATCCTGCCCAATACGCTGGCGCCGATGCTGGTCCAGGCCACCTATATCTGCGCCAGTGCCATGATCGTGGAGTCCATTCTCTCCTTCATCGGCGCGGGTACGCCGCCGACCATTCCATCCTGGGGCAACATCATGGCCGAGGGCAGGGCGCTGTGGCAGGTCAAGCCTTACATCGTGTTCTTTCCTTCCGCGTTCCTGTCTGTCACCGTGCTCGCCGTCAACCTGCTCGGCGACGGTCTTCGTGATGCGCTCGATCCGCGGATGGCCAAGAGCCTGTAGAGAGCCTGTAGGCCAGGCGAGGGTTTTGATCCAATGGCATTGCTCGAAGTCGAGAATCTGCAGACCCATTTCCGGACTCCCGACGGGATCAACCGCGCGGTTGACGGCGTGTCCTTTCAGGTCGACGAAGGCGAGACGCTGGCGATCGTCGGCGAATCCGGCTGTGGCAAGTCGGTCACCTCGATGTCGTTGATGCGGCTCATTCCCGAGCCCCCGGGCAAGATCGCGGGTGTGGTCCGTTTCCAGGGAAGGGATTTGTTGCAACTCTCCGAGCGCGAGATGCGCACCATCCGCGGCAACGACATTTCGATGATCTTCCAGGAACCGATGTCGAGCCTCAACCCGGTGCTGACCGTCGGCCGCCAGATCGGCGAGACGTTGCGGATGCATCAAGGGCTGGACAAGCAGGCCGCGGAGGCACGCGCTATCGAGATGCTGAATTTGGTCGGCATCCCGGAGCCGGCGCGGCGCGTGCGCGAGTATCCGCATCAGCTCTCGGGGGGTATGCGCCAGCGTGTGATGATCGCCATGGCGCTCGCCTGCAATCCAAAGCTCCTGATTGCCGACGAGCCGACCACGGCGCTGGACGTCACGATCCAGGCGCAGATCCTGCAATTGATGCTGGACCTCAAGCGCCGCGTCGGTGCGGCGATCGTCCTGATTACCCATGATCTCGGCGTGGTCGCCGAGATCGCCGAGCGCGTCATGGTGATGTATGCCGGCCGCAAGGTTGAGGAAGCGCCGGTGGCCGAGTTGTTCCGCTCCCCCCGCCATCCCTATACGCAGGGCCTGCTCGGTGCGGTGCCCAGGCTCGGCTCGTCCCTCAGCGGCACCGCGCGGCGGCTTGCCGAGATCCCCGGACAAGTGCCCAGCCTCAAGAAGGCGATCGTGGGCTGCGTGTTTGCCGGGCGGTGTGCGCTCGTGACCGATCTCTGCCGTCAGGTCGCGCCGGGTCTCGAAGAGAAGGGCCCCGGCCACATCGCCGCGTGCCACTACGCTGCCAAAGAAGCTGCCGCGGCATGAGCGTCCCGCTGCTCCAGGTCAACGACCTCAAGAAGCACTTCCCGGTTCGCGGCGGCCTGTTCGGCCGCAGCTCCGGTTTGGTCCACGCTGTGGATGGCGTGTCCTTCGAGGTCAAACGTGGCGAGACCCTGTCGCTTGTCGGTGAATCCGGCTGCGGAAAGTCGACGGTCGGTCGGGCCATCCTGCGTCTGTTTGACATCACCGCCGGCCAGGTGGTGCTTGATGGCCAACGAATCGACGATGCTTCACCTGCCGGGTTGCGCGTCATGCGCCGCCGCGTGCAGGTGGTGTTTCAGGATCCGTTCTCCAGTCTCAATCCGCGGATGCGCGTGCGCGATATCCTGGCCGAGCCGATCCGCAATTTTGGTCTCGCCAAATCCTCTGCCGACCTCGAGGCGCGCGTTGTCGCGCTGATGGACACCGTGCGCCTGCCACGCGACGCGCTGAACCGGCGGCCCCACGAATTCTCCGGCGGTCAGCGCCAGCGCATCGGAATCGCCCGCGCGCTTGCGGCGGAGCCTGACCTGATCGTTTGCGACGAGGCGGTGTCGGCGCTCGACGTCTCGGTCAAGGCCCAGATCGTCAATTTGCTGCAGGATCTGCAGCAGCAATTCGGTCTTGCGCTGCTCTTCATCAGCCATGACCTGGCGATCGTCGAGCATATGACACACCGGGTCGCCGTGATGTATCTCGGCAAGATCGTCGAGATGGCGCCGCGGCAGCAAATCTTCACCGCGCCGGGGCATCCCTACACCAAGGCCTTGCTCTCGGCCGTGCCGGTGCCGGAGCCTGACGCTATCAGAAACCCGATCATCCTGAAGGGTGACGTGCCGAGCCCGATCAACCCACCGAGCGGCTGCCGGTTCAACACCAGGTGTCCATTCGTGTTCGATCGTTGCAAGGCAGAGGAGCCGGTGCTGCGGTTGGCCGGAGACAATCAGTGGGTGGCGTGTCATCTCGAGGCGCTGCCGGAGACGCCGGCCTCCGCCGCGTGATCGTCAGGCTTCGGCGGTCACCTTCAAGGCCTCGGTACGGATTTCCTCGACCAGCCGCTCCTTCAAAGCGACGAATTCGGGCGCCGTCTTGATCTTGTAGGAGCGGGGATGCGGCAGATCGACGGCGATCTCCGCCTTGATGCGGCCCGGACGGGCACTCATGACGACGACGCGGCTGCCGAGAAAGATCGCTTCCTCGATGTCGTGGGTGACGAACAGCACCGTCTTCTGGTCGCGCTCCCAGATTCCGAGCAGCATCTCCTGCATCAATGCACGGGTTTGATTGTCGAGCGCGCCGAACGGCTCGTCGAGCAGCAGGATTTTGGGATCATTCGCCAGCGCGCGCGCAATCGCCGTGCGCTGCTGCATGCCGCCGGAGAGCTGCTTTGGCCAATGATTTTCAAAGCCGGACAGTCCGACCTGCCGGATGAACCGGTCAGCGACCTTGTTGCGTTCGGTTTGCGAGACCCCGCGCTCGCGCAGGCCGAAGGCGATGTTCTCGCGCACCGTCAGCCAGGGAAACAGCGTGTAGGACTGGAAAACCATGCCGCGATCGGCACCGGGACCGGTCACCTCGCGGCCGTCGAGCATGACACGTCCGCTGGTCGGCCGGTCGAGCCCAGCGACGATGCGGAGCAGGGTGGATTTTCCGCAGCCCGAGGGGCCGAGGATGGTGACGAAGTCATTGTCGCCGACGGTGAGATCGGTCGGTTCCAGCGCCCGGGTCGGCGCACGGCCGGCGCGCGCGAGGAAAATGCGGGACACCTGATCGATCCTGAGCGCGGTCATGCCAGCTTCCACGGAAACAGCCAGGCGTTGAACGCCTTGAACAGGAAGTCCGAGATGAGCCCGATCAGGCCGATGACGATGATGCCGAAGATGATCTGGCCGGTGTTGAGCAGTGCCTGGCTGTCGGTGATCATGTGCCCGATGCCGGACGATGAGCCGATCAGCTCGGCCACGATCACATAGGTCCAGGCCCAGCCCAGAACCAGCCGCAGAATTTCGGCGATGTCGGGAGCCGAGGAGGGCAGCAGCACGCGGCGGATGACGCCGCGGTCGCCGGCGCCGAGCGTATAAGCCGCCTCGACCAGATCGCGCCGCGTGCCGCCGACGGTGACCGCGACCATCAGGATGACCTGAAAGACCGAACCGATGAAGATCACCAGCAGCTTCTGCAATTCGCCGATGCCCGCCCACAGGATCAACAGCGGGATGAAGGCCGAAGCGGGCAGATAGCGCGCAAAGGAGACAAAGGGTTCGAGAAAGGCCTCGACCGGCTTGTAGGCGCCCATCAGCAGGCCGAGCGGCACCGCGATGATAGCGGCGAGCGCAAAGCCGCCGACGACCCGCCAGACGGTCATGCCGATGTCGAACAGGAAGCCTTGTTTCGCGAGCAGTTCATAGCCCTCCTGCACCATGGTCAGCGGGTTGGCGAGGAACGTCTTCGACACATGACCGCCGAAGGTTGCCCAGCCCCAGAGCGCAACGAACAACACGAAGAACGCGAGGCCGTAAACCACGCGTTGCTTCGATGTCACGGGATCGAGAGGCCGCATTGCACTATGTATCCGGATGATTGTCGATCGTGCCCCGGTTCGGCCCCGCGATGCCGCACGGCCGAACCGGCTGCTCGTGCGTGCGTCTACTTGATGTAGCTCGCGTCGAAGAGGTCCTTGACATCAGGTGCGGCCTTGATGATGCCGACCTCGAGCAGGAGGTCTGCGGCCTCCTTGTTAAAGGCGAGGAAGTCGCCCGCGAAGAATTTCTGGTTGGCGGCCTTATCCTGCCAGCGCAGATATTTCGCCGAGCTGCCGAACTGCTCGCCGGACTGCTTCACGTCGGCGCCCATGATCTCGTAGGCCTTGGCCTGATCCTTGGCGATCATGTCCAGCGCCTCGAAATAGCTGTCGGCCAGGGCCTGCGCGGCCTTCGGATTGTCGGTCAGGAATTTCGGTGTGCAGCCGAACGTATCCATCACGATCGGGTAATCCAACGTCGTCGCGATGATCTTGCCCTTGTCCGGTGCGGCGCGCACGGTGGAGAGGTAAGGCTCATAGGTCATCGCGGCATCGTTCTGGCCGGCGACGAAGGCCTGTGCGGCGGCGGCCGGCTCCAGATTGACCACGGTGACGTCCTTGACCGTGAGGCCGTTCTTCTTGAGCATCCAGGCCAGCGCGAAATAGGGCGAGGTACCCGGCGCTGACGCCGCGACCGTCTTGCCCTTGAGGTCCTTGATCGCGGCGATGTCGGTGCGCACGGCCATGCCGTCGGCGCCATAGCTCTTGTCGAGCTGGAAGATCTGCTTGGTCGCAACGCCATTGGCGTTCCAGGAGATCCAGGTCTCGACCGTCGTCGCCGCGCACTGGATGTCGCCGGAGGCAATGGCGAGATGCCGGTCCTTCTGCGGGATCTTCTTCAACGCCACGTCGAGGCCGTTCTTCTTGAAGATGCCGGCTTCCTTGGCGAGCGTCAGTGGCGCAAAGCCGGTCCATCCGGAAATGCCGACGCCGACTTTGACGTCGTCGGCGAATGCCGGTGCCGACACCACGAGAGCAATGATTGCGGTCATGAGTTTGGAGCTACGCATGATTGTCTTCCTCTTAACTGCCGATTGAACCCTGTTGATCTCTGCATCCGCCGCGGCGGGTTGTCGCATCACCCGCGGCGCGCGATTCGTGTTGCATAGGATCTGTTGCATGAATTGTGCCGCATCCGACATTCTCAGCCTCCCTTGAAGCGAGCGACAAGACGGTGCGTGTCGCCGGGATAATGCAAGCGCACCGCGGTCAGCGTGCGTGCGCTGCGCCATGTGTAGCGGTCGATCACGAGACAGGGCGCGCCGATGGCGACGCCCAGCGCAGCCGCCGTGCGCTCGTCCGCCACAACGGCGCTGATCGTATGTTCGGCTTCCGTCCATGGGACATGATGAAGCAGCCATGAGCCGGGTGGCTCGACCGCAAAATCGGCGGTCGTGGCTTCCGGTACGGAATCGAGATCGATCAGCCGGTCTTCGATGGCGAACGGCACGTTGTCGGCGCTGTGCCGGCAGGCAATCGCGACCACCTTGCCGGTCTTGCGCACGCCGAGGCGGGCGCAATCGGCTGATGTCGCGGCGCGGCGCACGCAACGAAAAAGCTGGTAGCCGTAGCTGCGGCCGAGGGCGGTGATCTCGGCGCGCATGTCTGATATCTTGAGCACCGCCGACAGATGCTGCGGGCGGCGGACGAAGCTGCCGGCCCGCCGCCGTCGCTCGATCAGGTCGGCTTGCGCGAGCTCCGACAGCGCCTTGCTCACGGTCATGCGCGAGCAGCCATAGCGCGCCATCAATTGATGCTCGAACGGAATGCGATGTCCCGGCGGCCATTCGCCGGTCAGGATCGATGTCTCGATGTCGTGCCGGATCTGCTTGTAGAGCGTCGGCCGGTCCGCCGCCTCGACCTTGCCGCGATCAGCCGTGAGGCTCATGCCACGAGCCTCCGCACCGCCGCGTTGAAACGGTCGCGCGCTTTCGAGCGGAGCCGGTGCCGTCCGCCTTCGACGACCTTGCTGCCGCCGGCCCAGACGCAATCGATCGCGCCGCTGCCTGCCGCGAAAATCCAGCCGTCGATCGCGGCATCACCGCGGCGTCCGGCCAGCGATGGATGGTCAAGATCGAGCGTGACGATGTCGGCGCGTGCACCCGGTTGCAGTCCCACTGTGTTCTGCGCCAGCGCCCGGGCGCCGCCCGCCAGCGCGCCGTCGAATAGCGCACGGCCGGTCGACGCACCGGGAGCTCCGGACAGCACATTGCGTTCGCGGTGCTTGAGCCGCTGGCCATATTCGAGCTGGCGCAACTCGTCGGCGATGCCGACCAGCACGTTGGAATCGGTGCCGATGCCGTACCGGCCTCCTGCGTCGCGGAATTCGCGGGCAGGGAAGATACCGTCGCCGAGGCTTGCTTCCGTCACCGGGCAGAGGCCCACGATGGCGCCGGTGCGGGCAAGCGCGGCGACTTCGGATGCCGTGGTGTGGGTCGCGTGAATCAGGCACCAGCGCTGGTCGACCGGTGCATGTTCGAGCAGCCACTCGACCGGCCGTTGGCCGGACCAGGCGAGGCAATCGTCGACCTCTCTAACCTGTTCGGCGGCGTGGATGTGGATCGGGCCTGCTTCGGCGAGGGGAATGATCGCCGCCAGTTCGTCCGGCGCTACGGCCCGCAGGCTGTGCGGCGCGATGCCGATATTGGCTCCGGGCAATCTGCCGATGATCTCGCGCGAGGCGTTCATCAGTGCGGCAAACTGATCGGCCGAACAGATGAAGCGGCGCTGGCCGGCATGTGGCGCCGCGCCGCCAAAGCCGCCATGCGCGTAAAAACTCGGCAGCAGCGTGAGGCCGATGCCGGCGGTCCCGGCGGCTTCCGCAATTCGCGCGGCCATCTCGGCAGGGTTGGCATAGGGCGATCCGTCGCGATCATGATGGAGATAGTGAAATTCGCCGACGCGGGTAAAGCCCTGCTCGAGCATCTCGACATAGAGCAGGGTTGCGACATCGGCGACATCGTCCGGCGTCATCTCCAGCGCGAAGCGATACATCGTCTCGCGCCAGGTCCAGAATGTATCGGTCGTGTTGCCGCGTAGTTCGGCAAGCCCGGCCATGCCGCGCTGAAACGCGTGGCTGTGGAGGCTCGCCAGTCCGGGAACCGCGATTGGGCGGCGTTCGTCGGCGGTATCAGGCGCGACCCCGGCCGCGACGTCCGTGATCGTGTCGCCGGTGACGACCACCTGCACGTTATCGGCCCAGCCCGTGGGCAACAGCGCGGAAGTGAAATGCAGTCGGGTCATGTTTCCAGCCGGCTGGACAGAACGTCGACACGATTATATGTCTAGACATATCTGTCAAGCATCCCGAGTCGAGGGACTATCGCATGGCTGAGCGCTTCGACCGTATCTGGCACAATGCCCGGCTGGCCACGATGCGCGGTGATCGTCCCGATCTCGGCGAGCTCGAGCGCGGCCTGATCGCAGCGCGCGATGGCCGCATCGTCTATGCCGGCGCGCAATCGGACTTCCCAGGTGATGCCGACGCGACCGAGCGGATCGATTGCGAGGGGCGCTGGATCACGCCCGGCCTTGTCGATTGCCACACCCATCTCGTCTATGGCGGCAACCGGGCGCATGAATTCGAGTTGCGGCTGAAGGGCGCAAGCTACGAAGAGATCGCACGCGCCGGTGGCGGCATCGTCTCGACGGTCGCGGCGACGCGGAAGGCGACCGAACCCGAACTGGTCGCCGGCGCGCTGCCGAGGCTCGATGCGCTGATCGGCGAGGGTGTGACGACCGTCGAGATCAAATCCGGCTACGGCCTCAACACCGAGACCGAGATGCGGCAGCTTTCCGCCGCGCGTCACCTCGGCACCAAGCGGCCGCTCGCGATCCGCACCTCGTTTCTCGGCGCGCACGCGCTGCCGCCGGAGGCCGATGGCGACAAGGACCGCTACATCGATCTGGTCTGCAACGAGATGCTTCCGGCGGTGGCGCAGGCCGGGCTTGCCGACGCGGTCGACGCCTTCATGGAAGGCATCGCGTTTTCTGCTGAGCAAACGGCGCGGATTTTTCGTGCCGCAAGAGCAGTGGGACTACGGGTCAAGCTCCACGCCGATCAGCTGTCGAATCTCGGGGGCGCGGCGCTTGCCGCAGATTTCTCCGCGCTCTCCGCCGATCATCTGGAGCACAGCGACGGCGCCGGTGCGGCGGCGATGGCAAAGGCCGGAACCGTGGCCGTCCTGCTCCCGGGGGCCTTCTACTTCATTCGCGAAACCCAGAAGCCACCGGTCGAGCAGTTCCGTAGCCATGGCGTCAGGATGGCGCTGGCGACCGATTGCAATCCAGGCAGCTCGCCGCTGACCTCGCTGCTTCTTGCCATGAACATGGGGGCGACGCTGTTCCGGATGACGGTCACCGAATGCATTGCCGGCACCACGCGGGAAGGCGCCCGCGCGCTCGGCCTTCTCGATGACACCGGCACGCTTGAGGCCGGCAAATGGTGCGATCTCGCGATCTGGGACATCGATCGTCCCGCCGAGCTGGTCTACCGGATCGGCTTCAATCCGTTGCACAGCCGGGTGTGGAGGGGACGATGACGGAAGGGGACGCCCCGCTTGTCGTAGCGCCAGGAACGGTCAGCCTCGAGGATCTGGCGCGGGTGCTCGCGGGCGCATCCGTCGTGCTCGAGCCTTCGTTCTGGCCGCGCGTCGAGGCGGCCTCGCAGATCGTCGCGAAGGCGGCGCGCGCCGACGTTCCCGCCTATGGCATCAACACCGGATTTGGCAAGCTGGCCTCGACGCGCATTGCCGCCGACCAGACCGAGCTGCTTCAGCGCAATCTGATCGTGTCACACTGCTGCGGCGTGGGCCCGGCGACGCCCGAGCCGGTCGTGCGCCTGATGATGGCCCTGAAAATTATCTCGCTCGGGTGCGGCGCTTCGGGCGTGCGACGGGACATCATCGAGCAATTGCAGGCGATGCTGGCAGGCGGCGTTTGTCCGCTGGTGCCGCAGCAGGGCTCGGTCGGCGCCTCCGGCGATCTGGCGCCTCTGGCGCATATGACGGCCGTGATGATCGGCGAAGGCGAGGCGATCGTCGATGGCCGGACCGTACCGGGCCGGGAGGCGCTGGCGGCCGTCGGTCTTTCGCCTGTGACGCTCGGGCCGAAGGAGGGGCTCGCGCTGATCAACGGTACTCAATTCTCGACCGCCTATGCGATTGCCGGCTTGCTGCGCGCCCATCGTCTCGCCTGCGCCGCGCTCGTGACGGGCGCCTTGTCCGTTGATGCGACGATGGCGTCGACGGCGCCGTTCCGCCCCGAGATCCAGCAGTTGCGCGGGCATGCCGGACAGATCGCAGCCGGCGTGGCCCTGATGTCCTTGCTGGATGGGAGCGATATCAGACAGTCGCATCTCGAAGGCGATGAGCGCGTGCAGGATCCTTATTGCCTGCGCTGCCAGCCGCAGGTTGCGGGCGCGGCGCTCGATGTGCTCACGCAGGCCGCGCGAACGCTGACCATCGAAGCCAATGCCGTCACCGACAACCCGCTGGTCCTGGTGGAGAGTGGCGAGATCGTCTCGGGCGGCAATTTTCACGCCGAGCCGGTCGCCTTTGCCGCAGACCAGATCGCGCTGGTGGTGTCGGAGATCGGCGCCATCAGCGAGCGGCGCATCGCGACCCTGGTCGATCCCGCCCTGAATTTCGGCCTGCCGCCGTTCCTGACGCCGGATCCCGGCCTCAACTCCGGCTTCATGATCGCCGAAGTGACGGCGGCCGCGCTCTATGCCGAGAACAAGCAGCGCGCGGCTCCCTGCTCGATCGATTCGACGCCGACCAGCGCCAACCAGGAAGACCACGTCTCGATGGCCGCGCATGCCGCGCGGCGGCTGTCGGATATGGCGGACAATCTTGCCGCCATTCTCGGCATCGAGCTATTGGTCGCGGCGCAAGGCATCGGCCTGCGTCTGCCGCATCTGACCAGTCCGGCACTTGCTGCCGTCATCGCCGCGTTGCGGGAGCAGGTGCCGGCGCTCGGGCCCGATCGCTACATGGCCGACGACCTCGCGAAGGCAAAGGCGCTGGTCGAGGCCGGCATGCTGCCGCGCGTCGCCATGTCGGTGCTCGGGCAAAATCCGTTTCCATCGCTTGCCTGAAAGGTCGCTCCATGAATCGCCGACTGGACAACGAACGCATAATCCGGGCGCCCCGCGGCTCTGACATCAGCGCCAAAAGCTGGCTCACGGAAGCGCCGCTTCGCATGCTGATGAACAATCTTGATCCTGATGTCGCCGAACGGCCGGGCGAACTTGTGGTTTACGGCGGGATCGGCCGTGCGGCGCGCGATTGGGACAGTTTCGATCGGATCGTTTCCTCGCTGCGCAAGCTCGAGGGCGACCAGACGCTGCTCGTTCAATCCGGCAAGCCGGTCGGTATTTTCCGCACCCACGCCGACGCGCCGCGGGTCCTGATCGCGAACTCGAATCTGGTGCCGCATTGGGCGACGCTCGAGCATTTCAACGAGCTCGACCGCAAGGGCCTGATGATGTTTGGGCAGATGACCGCGGGCTCCTGGATCTATATCGGCAGCCAGGGCATCGTGCAGGGCACCTATGAGACGTTTGTCGAGATCGGACGGCGGCATTACGGCGGCAGCCTTGCCGGCAAATGGATCCTGACGGCAGGCCTTGGCGGCATGGGCGGTGCCCAGCCGCTGGCCGCGACCATGGCGGGGGCCTCGATGCTCGCGATCGAGTGCCAGCCGAGCCGCATCGAGATGCGGCTGCGCACCGGCTACCTCGACCGTCAGGCCAGCACGCTTGACGAGGCGCTCGCCATCATGGCGGAGAGTGCTGTGAGCAAGAAACCGGTCTCGGTTGGCCTGCTCGGCAACGCGGCCGAGATTTATCCCGAGCTGGTGCGGCGCGGCGTGCGGCCCGACGTCGTGACCGACCAGACCAGCGCGCATGATCCCATCAACGGTTACCTGCCGAAGGGATGGTCGCTCGGCGAGTGGGAGGCGAAACGCGAAGCCAACCCCAAGGCCGTTGAACTCGCGGCCAAGACGTCGATGGTCGATCACGTTCAGGCGATGCTCGATTTCCACGCCATGGGCATTCCCACCCTCGACTACGGCAACAATATTCGCCAGATGGCAAAGGACATGGGGCTGAAGAACGCGTTCGATTTTCCCGGCTTCGTGCCGGCCTATATTCGCCCGCTGTTCTGCCGCGGTGTCGGACCATTCCGATGGGCGGCGCTGTCGGGAGACCCTGAGGATATCTTCCGCACCGACGCCAAGGTGAAGGAGCTGATGCCGCACGACAAGCACCTTCACAACTGGCTCGACATGGCGAAAGCACGGATCAAGTTCCAGGGGCTGCCGGCGCGGATCTGCTGGGTCGGCCTCGGTGATCGCCACCGGCTGGGCCTCGCCTTCAACGAGATGGTGGCGCGCGGTGAACTGAAGGCGCCGATCGTGATCGGCCGCGACCATCTGGACAGCGGCTCGGTTGCAAGTCCGAACCGCGAGACCGAAGCGATGCGCGACGGCTCGGATGCGGTGTCTGACTGGCCGCTGCTCAATGCGCTGCTCAACTGTGCGAGCGGGGCCACCTGGGTGTCGCTGCATCACGGCGGCGGCGTCGGCATTGGTTACTCGCAGCATGCCGGCATGGTGATCGTTGCCGACGGAACTCCGGACGCCGCGCGCCGCCTCGAACGTGTCTTGTGGAACGATCCGGCAACGGGTGTCATGCGTCACGCCGACGCCGGCTACGAAAGCGCGGTCGAATGCGCGCGCGCCAACGGGCTCGATCTGCCCGGTCTGCCATTGTAGCGCACGGCAGAGCTCAAGAGCGTAGGTCTGGTCGGCGAATGCGGTTCGGACCTAACGGGGTTCGAACGGTGCGAAAGATCCGAGGTACGGTTTTGGTCGCGGCTGCGCATAAGCCCCGATCTTTGATGTCTTGAGGCCCAACGTACCGAATGCCTCTGCCAGCTTAACCGCGCTCGCGACCCCGTCGATGACGGGCAGCCCGTGGCTTTCCGAAAGCCGTGCGGCCAAATCGGCCATGCCGGCGCATCCGAGTACGACCACTTCGGCGTTGTCCTCCCGCTTCGATCGCTCGATTTCCGCACTGATCTGCGCGGCTGCATTGGACGCGGGGTCCTCGAGTGACAGAACGGGGACTTCGCACGCGCGCACCTTGGCGCACCGGCTGGCCAGCCCGTACTTCAAAAGATTGTTCTCGATGGCCGCGATGGACCGGGAGAGCGTGGTCACGACCGTGAAGCGATGGCCGAGCATCGAGGCCAAATGAAACGCCGCCTCGCCGATACCGATGACAGGAGCCAGCGAGATGCAGCGCGCCGCCTCGAGGCCGGTGTCGTCGAAACAAGCAATGATGTGAGCGGAAACACCTGTTGCGTCGCCCTTGGCGATTTCGGCCAGCAGCCCGGGCACTGAAAATGCCTCGTCATAATAGCCTTCGATCGAAACAGGCCCATCCGCCGGATTGACGGCGATGATCTCGGTTCCCGGGGCCGCGGCGGCACGGCCGGCCTGGCCGATCTTCGCCGTCATGGCGGCTGACGTGTTCGGGTTGACGATCAAGATGCGCATGAGGTCGATTCTATACCATTCCCTTGCCTGCGTCCGACCCGTGACGTCTTTGCCGGGCCTGAAGCACAAGAATGACAACCAGCGCCAGGAAAATGACTAGAAAGGAAACGGCGCTCGTCAGTGTTCCAAGCGCGTAAATATCCGGCTTCGTAACTGTTGTCGTCAGGCCCTGCAGATCGAGGGGCAGTGTGTTGACAGAGCCGATGGTCTGGCTTGAGCGTGCGAGCTCATCCCAGGACAAGGTAAATCCGAACAGACCAATACCCACGACAGACGGCAATATGATTGGCAGCACGACATGCCGAAATGTCTGCCACGGTGTTGCGCCGAGGTCGCGCGCCGCCTCTTCAAGACGGCCATCGAACCTGTTGAAAATCGCAAACATGATCAGGAGGCCAAAAGGCAAGGTCCAGGTCAGATGTGCACCAAGGCCCGACGTAAACAGCCCCATCGCCGTTGTCCAATTTGCAGCACCACTCTTGATGATGACATCGTCAAGCAGGCGGAATTCCAGGGCGATACCGAGCGAGGTAATGATCGACGGCATGATCAGGCTGGCGATGGCAACATAAAACAGGATGCTCGCGCCGCGGAACGATCTGCGGAAAGCCAGGCCGGCCGAAACGGAGAGAACGACCGTAAACACCATGACGACGAGGCCGAGCTGAAGCGACCGCTTGAAAGCCGCCCCGATGTCGATGATGCCCGAACCGGAGAACACCTTGCCGAACCACACAAGGGACACGCCGTTCATGGGAAAGGTCAGGCCACCATCAGGCCCCTGAAACGACAAGATGTAGATCGCGAACATCGGCCCATAGAGGAACAGGACGTAGGCCGTGAAAAACGCAGCGAGAACATAGAAGGATCGCGGCCGCTTCTCGCCCATCTCACAGTTCCTTGCGAATATCGACGACCTTGGTCAGCGCCGAAATGATCAGGATCGTGATGCCGAGCAGGATAACCGCATTGGCTGCAGCCGCCGGGAATTGCAGCGCATTCAGGCGCGCCTCGATGATCTTGCCTGCAGATGCAATCTGTTGGCCGCCCATCACACCTATCGTGACAAAATCACCCATCACGATCGTGATCACGAAGATCGAGCCAATGACGATTCCGGGTTTTGCCAGGGGAATGATGATGTTCACCAGGGTCTGCCATCCGGTGGCGCCGGCATCATAGGAGGCTTCGATCAACCGCTTGTCGATGCGAATCATCGAATTGAAGATCGGTACCACCATGAAGAATGTGAAGAGGTGAACGAGGGCAAGTACGACGGAAAACTCCGAGAACAGCAGCCATTCCAGCGGCTGATGGATCAACCCGGCACCCTGGAGGCCCTTGTTGACCAACCCGTTGCGGCCAAGCAGCGGAATCCACGCGATCATGCGGATCACATTCGACGTCCAGAACGGGATGGTGCAAAGCAGGGTGAGCACGATCTGCCAGGTCTTGGACCGGACGTGGAACGCGAGAAAATAAGCGACGGTGAAGCCGATCAGAAGGGTCAGGCTCCAGGTCAGCAGACATAATTTCAGGGTCTTCAGATAGGTCTTCAGGATGGTGCAGAGATTGGGCAGATCGGCAATACATCCCTCGAACGTATCGCTGTAGCCACGCAGGCTGAAGGCCGGGATCATTTCATATTCGTTGTAGTCCCACGCGCTGACGATCGTCACGAAAATCAACGGCAACAGGAAGAACAGCGCGAACACGAGCATCATCGGTGCGGCCTGAAGCCACGCAACGAAGGTCTTGCGGTCTTGCGTCATTGAAAGGCCGATCGCAGTGATGGCGAAGAAGGACTTGCCATGCGCTTTGGCACGGCAAGTCCTTTAGATTAAGTCCTTTGGATTGCATCAAGCGGCGATGAATTCATTCCACTTGCGCACCATGTAATCGTTCTCGTCCATCACGGCGTTCCAGCAGGCGACGCCACCCATGCGGTCGTCGTAGGATCCGCCGTCGCGCTTGGCGCCGGCCTTCTCGAGGATCGTACCGTCGGGCGCCTTGATGTCGGCGACGGCGGCCTTGCCTTCCATCCAGTAGCCCCACTCGTCGGCCGTCATGTTGGCCTTGGCGGTGGACAGCACAGCCGAGTAGTAGCCCTGGCGATTGAGATAGGCGCCAGCCCACCCCGACAGATACCAGTTCACGAATTCATAGGCCCAATCGAGCTTCGGTCCCGAAACCGCCTTCGACACGCAGAACCCTGACGCCCACGAGCGATAGCCTTCCTTGAGCGGCTGGAACGTGCAGGCGATACCCATCGAGCGCACCTTGGTGACCGCGGGCGACCACATCGACTGGATGACGGTTTCACCCGACGCCATCAGGTTGACGGATTCATTGAAATCCTTCCAGAATGCGCGGAACTGGCCCGCCTTTTTGGCTTCCGTCATGATCTTCATGGTGAGATCAATCTCGGCCTTCGTCATGTTGCCCTTGTCGGCATAGGTGTGCTGACCGGTGGCTTCGACCACCATCGCGGCGTCCATGATTCCGATCGACGGAATGTTGAGAATCGAGGCCTTTCCCTTGAATTCGGGATTGAGCAGTTCGGTCCATGATGAGATGGGCCGCTTGATCAGATCGGGCCGGATGCCGAGCGTATCGGCATTATAGACCGTCGGGATCAGCGTCACGAACTCGGTCGGCGTTTTGGAGAACGTCTTGGAGTTCGCTCCCTCGAGATAGAGCACCTTCCACGGCGCGGTACCCTGATTGCCGATCTTCTTGCCGTTCGGCAACTGACCCTTGGTGAAGACAGGGGTGATGTTGTCGAATTCCTTGATCTTCTTGGAGTCGAGGGCAAAAATATTGCCCGACGGCACCAGCTTCTTCAGCGAGAAATATTCCGTATCCAGCACGTCGAACGAGTTCGGCTGGGTGATCACGCGCTTGGTCACGTCGTCGGTGGTTGCCGTGATGTATTCGATCTTGATCCCGGTATCTTCCAGACATTTCTTTGAAATGTCGTCACCTTCGTTCACCGCCGTCCCGAGATAACGCAGAACTTTCGGCTCGGCTGAATGGACATAGGGAAATCCGGTAATTGCGCCCGAACCTGCCGCCAGGCCGACGGCTCCGGCTGCGCCCTTCAGCATAGCGCGACGGCTAACGCCGCCATTGAGTTTCGAAGATTTGCTCATGATGTTCTCCCTTGAATGTCACGCCGCCTTTTCAGGCGATCGGACGGTTACAGAACTGGTGGTCTTAAGTGGGCTGGCTTGCGTCGGGTCCCATGTGGCGAGAACACGTTCACCTACGGCGTAGTTGGCGGCATCGAATTCAGTTTCCGTGACTTGGGCCGAGATCTCGGATCCGCCCTCGATGGCGATGACGATGCGGACATAGGTTCCCTGGTATTCGACCTCGGTGATGGTGCCAGCAATCGATGGACCAGCGACGGTTTCGTTCGGTTTTTTCAGCATCAGCCGATCAACCCGAACGGCGAAGGTCTCGGGGCCCACAGCAATGACGTTGTGGCCGCCGATGAATTTCGCCGTGAACTCGGTTCGGGGGTGGTTGAAGATTTCACGCGGCGAACCCTGCTGTTCGATCCGGCCGCCATTCATGAGAACTACGATATCGGCCAGGGCCATCGCCTCGTCCTGGCCATGCGTCACATGGATAAAGGTAATCCCAAGTTCGCGCTGCAGCTTTTTCAATTCGGCTCTCATCCGCAGTCGCAAGAACGGATCGAGCGCCGAAAGTGGCTCGTCCAGGAGCAGGATTTGAGGAGAGGTGATTAGTGCGCGCGCGAGCGCCACGCGCTGCTGCTGGCCTCCAGAAAGCTGGCCCGGTAGCCTTGCCGCATACGGCTGCATATCGACGAGCTCGAGCAACTTGTTGGCTTCGGCATGGCGCGCAGCTTTGGCAACGCCTTTCATTTTCAAAGCGAAGCCAACATTGTCGATGACGGAAAGATGCGGGAACAGGGCGTAAGACTGGAACATCATCGCCGTGCTTCGATTGGCAGGGGGCAGGTCGGTCACATTCTTCGGTCCAACCAGGATGTCGCCTGAAGTCACCGATTCATGGCCTGCCACCATGCGCAGCGTCGATGTCTTGCCACAGCCAGACGGCCCGAGCAGGCAACAATAGGAGCCGGCAGGAATCTTGAGGTTGATGGCGTCAACGGCGGTGACGCCGCCGTACATCTTCGTCAATTGCACCAGTTCGAGCGCCGCCGTGGTCGTCATCCGCACCATTCCGTATCGTCTTGCCGAGGACCCTGGGCGACCTGTCGCCCCTGGACGCTATCCGTAGTTAGATGCAACAGATGTGCCAAAAATTGCGACAGATGAGACAAAAAGTGGGCAAATTCGGCTGTCCATGAAGTCGACTGCGCTGCTCCGGCCGAGAAATCGGAGGCCGGTTGCCGCGTTACCCCGCATCCGCAGCTTTACACCCGAACCTAAGCAATTGAGGCTATGTTGGAAAACGATCCTTTCGCAAGCCATCTTGTAGCGATCAAGCCGTTGCGCGCCCGGAAATGCCGGGAGCCGTGATGGCTTGCCATATCCTTTCGTCGGCCCGAAGATATCCGAAGGGAAGGGCATGCGCACAAAATCGGTCAACGTCTTTCGGATTTCCACCAAAGGCCCCGGGGACGCCTCCGGCCTGCTGGACCTGATCGAGCAAGGCAAAATTGATCCACGGTCGATCGTCGCGATACTGGGCAAGACCGAGGGCAATGGTGGCGTCAACGATTTCACGCGCGAATACGCCGTTTCAGCTCTCAGCGCGACCCTGGCGCCTTATGTCGATCTGCTGCCGCACCGCGTTGAGCAACGGATCGCGTTCGTGATGTCGGGTGGTACGGAAGGTGTGCTCAGCCCACATATCACCGTCTTCACGCGTGACGCTGCTCCCGGTCGCGATTCCGAAGACGTTGCCGGGAAGCGCCTCAGCATCGGGATGGCACACACGCGGGATTTTTTGCCCGAGGAGATCGGGCGCGGCGTACAGATCAGGGAAACGGCAAGGGCCGTCGCCGCCGCCATGGCCGACGCTGCTATCGTCGATCCACAGGACGTCCATTTCGTGCAGATCAAGTGTCCGCTTTTGACGAGCGACCGTATCGAGGCCGCGAGGGCGCGAGGCAATGAGACCGTGACCAACAGTGCGTACGGCTCGATGGCGTATTCGCGTGGCGCATCGGCGCTGGGCGTGGCCGTCGCGCTTGGCGAGATTGACGGCGCGATTGACGATGAGCACGTCCTTCGGCGGTTCGATCTATTTTCGTCGGTCGCGTCGACGTCGGCGGGCATCGAGTTGATGCATAATGTTGTCATCGTGCTTGGCAATTCGGCATCGTCGGCGGCCCCCTTCGAGATCGGACACGCCGTGATGCAAGACGCCATCGATTCCGCAGCCGTGATCGATGCACTGAAAAGTGTGGGACTGCAGGTCGAATACGACTCCAAACCGCCGACGGCGAACCGCCAGCTCGTCAACATCTTCGCCAAGGCGGAAGCCTCGCCGAGCGGCAGCATCCGTGGATTTCGTCACATCATGCTTGAGGATACCGACATCAGCTCAACCCGGCACGCCCGCGCTGCTGTCGGCGGATTGATCAGTGGCTTGTCGGGAACAGGCGCCGTCTATGTTTCTGGTGGAGCCGAGCATCAGGGGCCGCCTGGGGGCGGGCCCGTAGCCGTCATCGCCCGACTATTGACGACTAATTAAGGCTGAAGATTAGGCTCCGTTGCCGTTACGAGCGCGTCAATTTCGTCATAACGCCGCTTCGGCACGAAGGTGATGCCGCGCACTTACTTGGTGCCAAACATTCTGTCTCCGGCATCGCCCAAGCCTGGCACGATATAGCCGTGATCGTTCAGTCTCTCGTCGATCGCAGCAGTCCAGATCGGGACGTCAGGACACTCATCCTGGAATCGGGCAATCCCCTCGGGGGCCGCGAGCAGGCAGACGAACCTGATATCTCGGGCACCTCGCGATTTGAGCAGGCTAACCGCGGCGCAGGCTGAATTTCCGGTAGCCAGCATCGGGTCCAACAGGATCACGATGCGGTCCGATACGTCCTGCGGCGCCTTGAAGAAGTATTCCACGGCTTCAAGCGTTTCGGGGTCCCGGTAGAGGCCGATATGCGCGACGCGCGCTGCCGGAACGAGCGCCAGCATCCCGTCGAGAAATCCGACACCCGCCCGCAAGATCGGAGCGAAAGTGAGTTTCTTGCCCGCGATCTTCGGCGCCTTCATCGCGGCGACCGGCGTATCGATGTCGACCATTTCCAGAGGCAAGTCCCGGGTGACCTCATAGCAGAGGAGCATTCCGATCTCGTTCAGAAGCTCGCGAAAGCCCTTGGTGGAGCGATCCTTGTCGCGCATCAGCGAGAGCTTGTGCTGGACCAGGGGATGGCTGACGAGGTTCACGCTTTTCTTGGTCATGAGATCGCTTTATCCGGGGTGGCGCGGGTAGGATGTCGTGCAAGTGGCGTGCCCCATGCTGCTTCTGACCATCGAGCGCCGCTTCGTTCATGGGGCGGGCAAACCGAGGCGGCCTTGGCTGCATGGGTCATGATCGCGTCGTAAACCATAAGGTTAATGCCCGCGACGCTCCAAAACGGCCGTTGTGTTCAGCCGCGGTTCCGCCATACTGGAGAATCCTTCGATTGCTGGCAACCGGGCCTTGTGCGCCCGGCGGCAGTCAACATCTATTGGTGCGTGACAATGACTCGCTCTAATCGAACTGATCATATTCGGATTACATCCCACCCGGCGCCGGGCGCGAAGGTTGATTTCCCGATTCATTGGGGAGCGGCCACGGCGCGTGAACGCGGGCCGGTGATTGGGACTGTTTCACGCCCCCAGCAGCGCAATGTGATAGGCACCCACAGCGGCTCCTATTCGATCTATCGCGCACTGGCGGTCTCATCGGGCGCGCTCGATCCGATCCGGCGTCCGGACCTGACCAATACGCAACCTGCCGCCACGGTTGGGCCATTCCCGCAATGGACGGATCCGAACCGGATCGTCTCGCTCGATCCATGGGGACACCTGGCTGCGGAAGCGTTCTCGAAAGACATTGCCGAGGGTGTCGATATCCGTCCGAGCATTGCCATCACCCGCGCCCGCCTCGATTTACCCGAATTGCAGGCCGCGATATCAGCCGGTCGGCTCAAGCGCGACGGTGCTGTCGTTCACGAGAACGGAAGCGTCTCGGTCGTCAAGATTGCGATCGACCCGGTCTGGTATCTGCCGGGCATCGCAGCGCGCTTCGCCACGACCGAAAACAATCTGCGCAGGCAGTTGTTCGAGCAGACCGCGGGCATGTTTCCGGAACTGGTGACACGGCCCGACCTTCATGTGTTTCTGCCGCCGATCGGTGGCACGACGGTCTATCTGTTCGGCGATGTCGCCAAACTGCCGGACCATCGCACCAGCATCACCTGCCGTGTGCATGACGAATGCAACGGCTCCGACGTGTTTGGCTCGGACATCTGCACCTGCCGCCCATACCTGCTGCACGGCATCGAGGAATGCGCGCGCGCCGGACAGACCGGCGGGCTCGGCATCATCATCTACAACCGCAAGGAAGGCCGCGCCCTTGGTGAGGTCACCAAATTCCTGGTCTACAATGCGCGCAAGCGGCAAGAAGGCGGCGATGCCGCCGCCCAGTATTTCGAGCGCACCGAATGCGTTGCGGGTGTTCAGGATGCCCGATTCCAGCAGTTGATGCCTGACGTCGTGAACTGGCTCGGACTGAAACGCATCGACCGCTTCGTTTCCATGAGCGACATGAAGTATGACGCGCTGGTGAGCCAGGGCATCGATATCGTCGAACGCGTACCGATCCCGGACGATCTGGTGCCGGCCGATGCTCAGGTGGAGATCGCAGCCAAGAAGGCTGCCGGCTACTACACACCCGAGGAGCCAACCCAGCGCGACTTCGTCGGCCGTTCGCTCGACAAATATTGAGCGCGACCGTGCCCTCCGTGAATTCCGAGACGTCGGCGGCTTTGTCATTGCTCAATGCCGGGGCGGTGCGGGAGCGCGCGCACCGGCTGCTTGCCATCGGCCTTGAGGACCGGCTGCCGAACTTCCGCGTCCATCTCGACCGCATGGACTCGACGGCCGAACTGGTGGTGGAGACCACGCGCAAGGCGTATCCCTCGTTGGCTGTGCCGTTTCACTCGCGCTGGCGGCATTTCTCCATGAATGGTGTCGATCGCTGGAGGGGCTTGGCCGACCAGATCGCATGGCCGGATCCCGCGACACGGGCGCGTGCCGAATTCGATCTGGCCATGGTCAGCGTCTTTCTCGACGCCGGCGCCGGGCCGTCATGGCGCTACCACGACCCCGTGACCGGATCGGCCATCGGCCGTTCGGAGGGATTGGGACTGGCGAGCCTTGCGATGTTCGCCGGTGGCGCATTCTCGTCGGATCCGCGACAGCCGCTTCGAGCCGATGCGGACGCGCTTGCGAATTTATCCGTTGCGGACCTCGCACGGGGCATGCAGGTGTCGGATGCCAATCCGTTGGTCGGCATCGAGGGCCGGGTGAATTTGTTGCGCAGCCTCGGCCGGCTGGTGGCTGCGAAGCCTGAAGTCTTCGGACGCTTCGATACGCCGCGGCCCGGCGGGCTATTCGACCGGCTGGCATCGCTGGCGGACGAAGGCAGGCTTCCGGCGCCCGCGATATTGTCGGAACTGCTCAAAGAACTCGGGCCGATCTGGCCGTCGCGGCTGACGCTCGGCGGTATCGCGCTCGGTGATTGCTGGAAGCATCCGATGCTGACGACCGTGGATGTGACCAGCCACCTGATGCCGTTGCACAAGCTCTCGCAATGGTTGGCCTATTCGCTGATCGAACCGCTGCAGAATGCCGGCATTGGTGTGACCGATATCGATGGGCTGACCGGCCTTGCCGAGTATCGAAACGGCGGTCTGTTCGTCGACAATGGCGTGCTGACATTCCGCGACGAAGGCGATGCGTTCCGGGAGCATGATGTCGCTTCGCCGCTTGTCGTGGAATGGCGAGCGCTGACGGTGGCGTTGCTCGACCGCGTCGCGGATCATGTGCGGCGCCGTCTCGGGCTCGACGCAAACGTATTGCCGCTGGCGAAAATCCTCGAAGGTGGAACCTGGGCCGCGGGCCGACGGTTGGCGCGTGAAAGCCGCGCTGACGCGTCGCCTCCGGTTAAAATTATCAGCGATGGCACTGTATTTTAAGGCAGTATTTTAGGGCAGGGGCTCGGCATGGAAGGCGTCACGATCGTTAGTCACCCGCTGGTGCAGCACAAGCTGACACTGTTGCGCAGAAAGGACACTTCGACCAAGTCGTTTCGCGAACTCCTCAAGGAGATCGGGATGCTGCTATGTTACGAAGTGACCCGCGATCTGCCGCTGGCCGATGTCGATATCGAGACGCCGCTGGCGAAAATGAAATCGCCGGCGATATCAGGCAAGAAGCTGGTGTTCGCGCCGGTGCTGCGTGCCGGCGTTACCTTTGCGGACGGCATGCTCGACCTCGTACCGACTGCGCGTGTCGCCCATATCGGGCTTTATCGTGAGCCCGAAACATTCGTGGCGGTGGAATATTTTTTCAAGGCGCCGAGCGATCTACACGAGAGGCTCGTGATCGTGATTTCGCCCGTGCTGGCGACAGCCAACCTGTCCGTCGCGGCGGTGGACCGGCTGAAGGAGCGCGGTGCCAACGACATCCGGGTGGTCAGTCTGATCGCCTCTCCTGAAGGGGTCGAGCGCATGCGTGGCATCCACCCGGATGTTCCGATCTGGCTCGCCGCCATCGACGAAGGGCTGGACGAAAACGCTTATATTCTGCCGGGCCTTGGCGATGCGGGTGACCGTGCCTACGGGACGCGATAGATTAGAAGTCGAATAGCAGCCGCGATGAGGCCAGGCCCTCTCCCGCTTGCGGTGGGCAGCGTTTGCGGTATTTCGGAATATTAGAATAGTATCGCTGATTTGCCCGACGTGTCAAGTTGTTTGGTCGAACGTCGTCCGCCGCCGGCTACTTTGCATGGGGTTGTTTTCGATATTTTGGCAACGCGCCCCTGCTGACCGAAGGCCGCGTGATTAATTGTTGTCTTCGGATACATCCGGCAGTTCTGCGAGCCTCGGTATGAACCGCACCACGACGTTTGCTTCCTTCAGCATCGTGCCGGCAATCGCAAAATCCTGGGACCAATTGGAATTGGGCTGGTCGGGTTCATACCCAACGACCTCCGATATGCCCGATTGGATAATCGCCTTTGTGCATTCCACGCAGGGAAACCAGGGAACGTAGATCGTGCAGCCCTTGAGCGCTATCCCGATGCGCGCAGCGTTGAAGATGGCGTTCTGCTCGGCATGGCAGCTCCAGACGTATTTTGCGCCGGTTATGCGGGAGTGTCGCTCTTCCACCGCATCGTTAACCCCGCGTGGCAACCCATTGTACCCGGTCGAGCGTACTTCATTATCGGGCCCGACCACGACGGCGCCCACGCGGCGTCCCTTTTCAATGCTCCAGTGCGCCAAATGATGCGCCAGAAGCATGAACCGCTCATCCCATTTCTTGTCTCGCAATTCGTCCGACCTTGTTACGTGTGCCCAGCATCAAATAGACGCGAAAAACAGTTAATAGCCGGTTTTCCAATGCCTGTCGCATTATTCCAGACCTGTGCACGGGAGTACGAGCGGTACTCGTCTCACACTGGCCCGTTGACGCCAAGGCGACAAGTTTCGCGTTATCGAGGTCGCACAAGCGTGTTGAGGCTCTCACGAAAGCTGCGCGGCTGCGCCAGCGATGCGCTGGCAAGCTTCCTCGATCTCCACGATCGAGGTCGCATAGGAAATCCTGAAATACGGTGCGAGGCCGAAGGCCGAACCCGGGACGACGGCAACGCCGACGGTGCGCAAGAGATATTGCGCAAAGACGGTATCGCTCTCGATGACCTGTCCTTCGGGTGTGGTCTTGCCGATCAGGCCAGCGCAGCTTGCGAATGTGTAGAAGGCGCCCTCCGGGACGCGGCAGGTGATGCCGTCGATCCTGTTCAAAGCGCCGACGACCAGATCGCGCCGCTCCTGGAACGAGCGACGGCGGTCGCGGATGAAATCTTGCGGACCGTTCAGCGCCTCGACGGCTGCAGCCTGGCTGACCGAAGAAGGGCAAGACGTCGACTGGCTCTGGACGACGGCCATCGCGCGGATTAGGGCGTTCGGTCCGCCGGCGTAGCCGATGCGCCAACCGGTCATCGCGTACGCCTTCGACACCCCGTTCACGGTCAGCGTGCGCGCCCGCAGCGCCGGTTCGATCGCCGCGGGCGTGACGAAACGAAAGTCGTCATAGACGATGTGCTCATACATGTCGTCGACCATCAGCCAGACATGCGGATGCTCGAGAAGCACGTCGAGGATCGGCCGGTACTGGCCTTCCGAATAGGCCGCTCCGGACGGGTTCGACGGTGAGTTCAGCATAACCCACCGCGTCCGCGGCGTGATCGCGCGTTCGAGGTCTTCGGCCGACAGCCGAAAGCCGTTGGTTTCCGAGCACGGCACCAGCACGGGCACGCCGCCGGTGATCTGTACGATGTCGGCATAGGTCACCCAGAACGGCGTCGGGATGATGACCTCGTCGCCGGGATTGATCGTCGCCATCATGGCGTTGAACAGCACCTGCTTGGCGCCGGCGGATACCGTGATCTCATCCTGCGTGAAGTCGAGCCCGTTGTCACGCTTGAACTTGGCACGGACGGCGGCCTTGAGCTCGGGCGCGCCGTCGAGAGCGGTGTATTTGGTGGCGCCGGCGCGCATGGCGCGCTCGGCCGCATCCTTGATCGGCTCCGGCGTATCGAAGTCGGGTTCGCCCGCGCCCAGGATGATAACGTCCTGGCCCTGGCGCTTCATCTCGGCTGCGAGCCCGCTGATCTTCAGAATCTCCGAGACGCCGATCGCGGAGAGGCGGTTCGCCGGCCGAAACAGCGACGAGGTGTGTACGGGGGCGTTCATGCCTGTTTTCCCCTCAAGTCACGTCAAACTTGACGCCCTGGGCGAGCGGCAATGTCCGGCCATAGTTGATGGTGTTAGTGGCGCGCCGCATATAGGCCTTCCACGCATCCGAGCCCGACTCGCGCCCGCCGCCGGTTTCTTTTTCGCCACCGAAAGCGCCGCCGATCTCGGCTCCCGACGGGCCAATATTGACGTTGGCGATGCCGCAATCGGAGCCTCGCGCCGACAGGAAGGCTTCCGCCTCGCGCAAATCGTTGGTGAAGATCGAGGACGAGAGCCCTTGCGGAACCGCGTTGTGCAGGCCGAGCACCGCGTCGAAGTCGCGATATTTGATGACGTAGAGGATGGGCGCGAAGGTCTCGTGCTCGACCGGTCCGGTCTGATCTGCGATCTCGACCAGCGCCGGTCGAACGTAGTAGGCCTCGTCGGCGCCCTCGAACACGACGCGATCGCCGCCGAGCACCGAGCCGCCGGCGGCGCGCGCCTCGCCGAGCGCCTTCTGCATGCAAGAATAGGCCATGCCATCGATCAGCGGGCCGACCAGATTGCCATCCTCGCGCGGATTACCAACCGTCACGCTTTGATAGGCCCGCTTCAGACGCGGAACGAATGTGTCGTAGATGCTCTCGTGGACGAAGAGACGGCGCAGCGTCGTGCAGCGCTGCCCGGCCGTGCCCATCGCCGCGAACGCGACACCACGCAATGTCAAATCGAGGTCGGCGGTCGGCGTGACGATGGCGGCGTTGTTGCCGCCGAGTTCCAGGATCGCGCGGGCAAAACGCCGGGCGAGCCGCGGCGCGACGGCGCGGCCCATGACCGTCGATCCGGTCGCTGAAACCAACGGCACCTTGGCATGGTCGGTGAGGATTTCGCCGATGTCGCGACCGCCGAACAGCACGATCGAAAGCGCGTCCGGCGCATGACCGCCCTCCTGCCTGAAGCGTTCGAGGGCGCGTGCGAACAGGGCTTCGGTCGCAAGCGCAGTCAGCGGCGTTTTCTCGGACGGCTTCCAGACGATGCTGTTGCCGCAGATCAGGGCCAGCGCCGCATTCCACGACCATACCGCGACCGGGAAATTGAATGCCGAGATGATGCCGGTGACGCCGAGCGGATGCCACGTCTCCATCATCCGGTGCTCGCTGCGCTCGGTTGTGATGGTCAGGCCATAGAGTTGACGCGACAGCCCCACGGCAAAGTCGCAGATGTCGATCATCTCCTGGACCTCGCCGAGGCCCTCCGACGTGATCTTGCCGACTTCGATCGAAACGAGCTTGCCGAGGGCCTGCTTGTTGGCGCGCAGTTCTTCGCCAAGAAGCCGGACGAGTTCGCCGCGTTTCGGAGCAGGAACCAGACGCCATTCGAGGAAGGCGGCATGAGCCTTGTCGATCGCCGCCCGCGTCTCCTCGGCGCCGATCTCGTGAACATGGGCGGTGATCTCGCCGGTGATCGGCGACCGTGCCGCAAGCGTGCCGCCGACATGGCGGCTCCGCGCCACGCCGAGCTGGCTCAGGAGCGCGTCGACCTCGCTTGCCTGGGGCGTGACGGTGCGCGATGGGGCGTTGGACGTGACGGTCATGACAAGATCTCTTGGATGGTTGGGCTGACAGGGAAGAAGTCGGATCGCGTCATCGGTATCTCCATTGTTACGGAACACGCCCGCGGCGGCGTGCCTGATCCCACGGCCCGTTCATGCGATTTCGTTATGATCGTTGAAAATAGGCTTGCGAATGGCGCTGATTCAATCAATGTTTTCGCAGGAGATCATTCTGATTTGGAATGACTATGCAAACGCCTCGCCGCTTCCTTCCTTCCACGGCTGTCTTGGCGGCGTTCGAGGCCACCGCTCGGACCGGCAGCATGACCTTGGCCGCGCGCGAACTCAGCCTGACCCAAAGCGCGGTCAGCCGTCAGATCAAGATCCTCGAGAAACAGCTCGAGGTCGAACTCTTCGTGCGCGAGCGTCAGACCATTCGGCTGACCGCCGTCGGCGACACCTATGCGCGCGAGGTTCGCGAGGCGCTGCACAAGATCAGCACCGCCTCCTTCAATCTTCACGCGAACCCGAGCGGGGGAACGCTCAATCTCGCCATCTTGCCGACATTCGGTACGCGCTGGCTCGCGCCGCGCCTGCCCAGGTTCCTGGCGGCAAATCCCGGAATCACGATCAACCTTGCGACGCGCTTGTCCTACTTCGATTTCCGTACGGAAGCGCTGGATGCCGCGATCCATTTCGGTCATCCGGAGTGGCCCGGCGCAGAGATGGTGCTGTTGCGATCCGAGGAAGTGGTTCCTGCCTGCAGCCCCGCACTGAAACGGCAACACGGCTTCCGCGTTGCAGGCGATCTCAAGCAGGCTCCGCTGCTCAGCATCTCCACTCGGCCTCAGGCCTGGGATCGCTGGTTTTCGCTTCACGATGTGCCGGGCAGAACCTTTCAGGGGATGGTGTTCGACCAATTCGCGACCGCGGCCCAGGCCGCGATTGCCGGCGTCGGCGTCGCGCTGCTCCCGACGTTCCTGATCAAGGACGAACTGGCGAGCCGCAAGCTGGTTCGCGCCATCAATCTGCCGATGGAGAGTCCCGAGCGATACCACCTCGTCTGGCCCTCCGAACGCGCGACGTACCCGCCGCTGCAGGCTTTCCGGGAGTGGCTGGTGGCGGAGACCGCCCCCGATCGGTAAGTAGGTACGCTAGACTTGGGCCGGCGAAGTGCAATAATTCCCCATCATTTGGTCGAAAAACTATCAATCCGAAGGGGTAAAAATGGCCCGTCCAGCGGACGCCAGGAAGGACCAGGATCTCCTCAACATCTTGATTGCGAATGCGCGGACCTCTGTCGCCGATATCGCCAAGGCGCTCGGCGTGTCCCGCGCGACCGCGCAGGGGCGAATGGCACGGCTGGAGAAGCAGGGAACGATCGCCGGCTACACCGCCATTCTAGGCAAGGGAGATCATGTTACGGCGATCTCGGCGATTATCCTGATCGAGCTCGAGGTCAGGCAGCAGGGCAACGTCATTGCAGCTTTGCGCAAGCGAGCCGAAGTGGTCAATTGCTATACGCTGAGCGGCCCCTTTGATCTCTTTGTGAAGATCAATTGCGCGACCTCCGTTCATCTCGACGAGGTCATCGACTGGATCGCCGAGATGGACGGCGTTAGGCGCACCACATCGTCCGTTTTGCTCGCCAGAAAATTCGAAAGGTGAGTAGAAGCCAGGCGAAAGCCTGCCTGCGAGACGATCAGCGCGCCACATTCATGTGCAAAATTTCTCATTTCCCATCGAAACGGAGGTTAAGCCAGCGGAATGTAACAATATTATTCCTATAGCCGGCGGTTTGGATATTTATGTCGCGCCTATGCTCCTGAATAACAAAACAAGATCAAGGAGCGTTCGAAATGAATGGTGCAACTGCTCTCGTGAGCATGCTGTCGGGATACGGTGTTGATGTCATTTTTGGCGTTCCCGGCGACACCAATGTCGCGCTCTACGAGGCATTGAGGACGGTCAAGGACGCTCCGCGTCACATCCTGTGTCGGGACGAACGCTCGGCAGTCTTTATGGCGGACTGCTACGCGCGCCTTTCGGGCAAACCGGGTGTCGCGGAGGTGCCGAGTGGCGCCGGCGCACTTTATGGTCTGCCGGGCGTGGCCGAAGCCAACAAGTCCTCGGTGCCCGTGATCCTTCTCGTCAACGACATCCCGCAGCCTGGTGTCGGGCGCGGCACCTTGACCGAATTGCCCGTCGAAGAATTGTTCAAGCCGGTCTGCAAGCGCGCCGAGACGTTGGGTCACGTCGGGAAGTTGCCCGAGATCATACGTCGTGCCTTCCGCGAGGCGACCGGTGGTCGTCCGGGGGCTGTCGTGCTCGCGCTGCCCGAGGACCTTCTCTACCAGGATATGCCGGAGGAGGGGGTGTCGCTGCATGTCGAACCGCAATGCCGACAGGCGCCATCCTATCGGAGCAGGCCGCCGGATTGCGACCTCGACCCGGCGATCGACGCCATTCTCACCGCCGAGCGCCCGCTGATCGTCGCCGGCGGTGGTGCCAATCGGTCCGGCGCCGCAGCTTCCATCACCGCGCTTGCCGAACGGCTCGGCATTCCGGTCGTCACCACGATCACCGGGCAGGGAGTCATTCGCGATGACCACAAGCTCGGCATCGGCATCATCGGCGATAATGGCTTTCATCCGCACGCGGTGTGGGCGCTCGGACGCGCCGACCTCGTGATCTATGTGGGCTGTCGCATGGGGTCGGTCGCCACCATGAACTGGCAGTGGCCGATCCCGAACGGAGCGACAAGGATCATTCAGGTCGATCTCGAACCGGAGGTCATCGGCAACACCTATGCCATCGATTTTCCGCTCGTGGGCGATGTCCGCGCGGTCGTCGATGCGCTACTCGCCAAGGTCCCCGCGGATCGCGCGTCGTCGTCGGCGGGATGGGTCGCCGAAATCAACGGCCGCCGTGCGGAGTTCTGGGATGCGATGGCGCCGCAATTGGAGAGCGACGAGGTCCCGCTGCGCCCCGAACGGGTGATTGAAACGCTCAACCGCTGCCTGCCGACGCCCTGCAACGTGGTGTCGGACGCTGGCACGCCGACGCCCTACGCGACGCGCTTCCTCCGACTGCGCGATCCGCAGTCCAGGCTCGTGATCCCGCGCTTCTATGGTGGATTGGGTTACGCCATTCCGGCCGTCGTCGGGGCCTATTTCGCCGCCCCGCATTTGAGGCCCGTGGGCCTGTTCGGCGACGGCTCGCTCGGCATGTCGGCCGGTGAACTCGAGACGCTCTCGCGCCTGCAGATCCCGGCCGTGTTGATCCACTTCAACAATGCTTGCTTCGGCTGGATCAAGGCGCTGCAGCGGGTCGTCGACCGCGATCATGCCCGCAAGGCTTCCGCGCGCGGTGGTCGGGACGCGGCGACCAACGACCCGACATTCGGCGTCGATTTCGGCAAATATGATATGAGCAAGCTGGCCGCCGTCTACGGGATCCGCAGCTACCGGGTCGAGACGCCGGCGCAACTGGAGACAGCTCTTGGCGAAGCTTTCACGCTCAGCGAGCCGGTCTTTCTCGACGTCGCGGTCGAATCCATCGCCGATCGGCTGCCGCCGGTGTTCTCATGGCTGACGAAGGTGGGCGCCGATCCGGCGGCCGTCGGCGTCCAGGCTGCGCTCTAGAGAGGTTTCAACATGGTTCATTCGTCGAAAAACATCGCCGTCCTTGGTGCCGGGCAGATCGGCGCCGTCATCGCCGGGATGCTGGCGGAGCAGGGGCACAAAGTCACATTGGCTGACGCTTCAGAGACGCAACTCGCCTTGAGTGCCGGCCCAACCTTCGCTACCAAGGTCGTGGATGCCGGAGACCTCAACGCGGTACGCGGTTTCTTGATTGATCAGGATATCGTCGTCAGCGCCTGTCCGTATTTTCTCAACCAGGGTATCGCACGGATCGCTGTGGAAACCGGAACGCACTATTTCGATCTGACCGAAGACGTGGCGACGACGACGTACATCAAGGAGATCGCGGCGGGCGCCGACGTGATGCTGGCGCCGCAGTGTGGCCTGGCGCCGGGCTTCATCTGCGTGCTCGGGGCCGATATGGCGGCACGCTTCGACACCGTGAAGACCATCAAGATGCGCGTCGGCGCGTTGCCGCTCTACCCCACCAACGCCTTGCGCTACAACGTCACCTGGTCCATCGACGGCCTGATCAATGAGTACTGCAATCCCTGCGAGATCGTATTCGACGGCAAGTCGATATCGGTGCCGGCACTCGAGGGCGCCGAGAGCGTCATGATCGACGGCGTCGCCTACGAGGCCTTCAACACCTCCGGGGGCCTCGGCACATTGACCGAGACGCTGGCCGGCAAGGTCCGCGACATGAGCTACAAGACACTGCGCTATCCCGGCCACGCCGAGATCATGAAGCTTCTGCTGCAAGGGCTGGGGCTCGCCGACGATCGCGACACCATGCGCCGCATTCTTAGCCGCGCTGCGCCGTTCACGCGCAGGGATGTCGTGGTGATCTTCGTCACCGGCATCGGTGAACGCAATGGCCGCATGGAGGAGGACAGCATCGTGCTGCGCTACGATGGACGGCCGGAACTCGGCGCGATCCAGCTGACGACGGCGGCCGGCTGCGTCGCCATGGTCGAACTCTTCCTGTCGGGCAAGCTTCCGGCAAAGGGCTTCGTGCGGCAGGAGGATGCGAGCCTGTCCGATTTCCTGTCCACGCGCGCAGGCGGCAGGTTGGTCAGGGAGGCACGCAGCTCCGAAACCAGTGACTTTGCCATTCAATTCGCTACCAAGAGGGCTGCGTAAGTGCTGTGAGCCGGAGGCAGAATTCCGCAGCATCACGGCTTGAGGAATTCAACAAGAGGGGAAGTTTGCTATGGTCAGTCGTCGTGAAATCGGATCACTCGTTGGGCTCGGCGCCGCAGCGGTCGCTATGGCCGCCGGCTCTGCCGTCTCGCAGGCTGCTGCCGAAGGCCAACCTCCGGCGGAGAGCACGTTCGCTCAAATTCGCAGGACGAGGAAGCTTCGGATTGCCGGAGTCGTCGGCACGGAACCTTACTACCACAAGGATATTGCGACGGGGCAATGGTCGGGTTTTTGCGTGAGCATGGCTACGGACCTCGCCAAATCCATGGAGGCAGAGGTCGAAATCATCGAGTCGACCTGGGGCAACTCTGTTCTCGATCTCCAGGCCAACAAGATCGACATCATGTTCGGACTCAGTCCAATACCTTCGCGCGCCTTGATCCTCGAATTTTCGCGCCCGATCATGAACAACACTTTTACCCTCATCGCCAAATCCGGTTTCGAGCCAAAATTATGGGAAGATCTCAACAAGCCGGAGGTGCGGGTCGCTGTGGACATCGGCTCCTCCCATGATCTCTTCGCACGGCGAACCATTCCCAAGGCAACGCTCGTCGCGCTCAAGACTGCAGATGATGCCGTACTTGCCGTGCAGTCGGGACGGGCGGATTGCCTGATCCAGGTGGCGATGCTCTCTCTGGTGACGGTCAAGAAGAATGCGAAAGTCGGCAAAGTCGTCGTCCCGGCGCCGGTCGCGTCCCAGCCGACCTGCTGCGGCGTGCGCGTGGATTCCGATAGCCGCTTCCGCACCTATGTCGACAACTGGCTCGAATACAACCGTTCCCTCGGTGCGATACGCGAGTGGATCCTGTCGAGTCTCTCGCTCGTCAATATCCAGGAGCAGGACGTTCCTCCCGGGCTCCAGTTTTGACCCTATCGATCAGGCTGCCCGTGTCTTCGCATGACGCGGGCAGTTTTGCATCAGGAAGGCATTCAGGTTTGGACCAATCTATATCCGACGCGCCGGGGGACATTTGATCGATGCAACATGGGCGACATCCTCCGCTGGGCATCATTATGCTCGACATAGAGATCGCGTGTCGCGCGCATTCGGATTGCCGGTCTACGACATCATCACGCTCGGGCGCTGGTTCTATTCGGAGCTGACCCAGACCGCCTATTCGCAATCGATTGGCATGGGATAGGTGCGATGCATTACGACTGGAGTTTCGGGTTCCTCCTGCAATACAGCAGGGTTATCGGCGTCGGCGCCGCCTATACGATCGGCTTTACGGTCCTCACCGCGGTGACCGGCTTTGCGGTCGGCTGCGTGGTGGCGATCGCAAGCCTGTCCAATCTGAGGTTCGTTTCGGCGCCGCTCGTCATGCTTGTCGAGGTCTTTCGCTGTACGCCCGTGCTGGTGCAGCTGGTGTGGATCTACTACGCGCTTCCGGTCCTGATTGGTGTCGAGCTTTCGCCCGCGGTCGCGGCCTTCGTCGCGCTCAGCCTCTACGGCGGCGCCTTCTATTCGGAGATCATTCGCGGCGGGATCGTGTCGGTCGATATGGGGCAGTGGGACGCCGGCCGCGCTCTGGGTATGCGCCGCTTCGACCTGATGAAGCGCATCGTCATGCCGCAGGCGTTGAAGCGAATGATCCCGCCGCTGGTCAATCAGGCCGTGCTGCAACTCAAGAACACGTCGCTGCTCTCGGTGCTGGCGGTGCCGGACCTGCTCTACCAGGGACAACTCATCACCTCCGCAACCTATCGACCGCTGGAGACCTATACGATGATCGCGGTCATCTACTTCATCATTCTGTTCCCGATGACTCGTGTCGCCCGCGTGCTCGAAGCACGGCTGGCGCGGTGAAGCACGGCAATGTCCATCAAAAAGGGAAGTGGTCCCGTGTCTGATGCTCCGATGATCGAAATGGTTCACGTAAAGAAGTCCTTCGGGGCTGTCAGCGTCCTGAAAGACATGTCGCTGCGTGTACCCCGCGGCGGTGTCGTCGCGCTCATCGGACCCAGCGGATCGGGCAAGTCGACGCTGCTACGCTGCCTCAATCTGTTGACGCTTCCTGACAGCGGCGCCATCCGGGTTGGCGAAAGCACGGTGGATTTCTCCAACGGCGACAAATTGCCCCGCGACAGGGAGCTCGCGGCATTCCGCGCGCGCACCGGCATGGTATTCCAGAACTTCAACCTGTTTCCCCATATGTCCACGCTGCAAAACGTGATGGAAGGACCGGTCACGGTCCTAAAGGTTCAGCCGGAGGCGGCGCGCGCGACCGCCCTCGGTCTGCTGGAGAAGGTTGGGCTAAAGGACAAGGCAGACGTCGCGCCGGACAAGCTGTCGGGCGGCCAAAAGCAGCGCGTGGCCATCGCGCGTGCCTTGGCGATGAAGCCGCAAGTGATGTTGTTCGACGAAGCGACGTCTGCGCTTGATCCTGAATTGGTTGGCGAGGTTCTCGCGGTCGTGCGCCAGCTCGCCGCTGAGGGAATGACCATGGTGCTTGTCACCCATGAAATGGCCTTTGCGCGCGAGGTCGCTGATACGGTCGTCTTCATGCGAGACGGCGTCGTCGTGGAGGAGGGACCGGCGCGGCAGGTCATCGACGCGCCGCGCGATCCTGCGACGCGCGCTTTCCTGAGTCATTTTCACCGCAGCGGCCTACCGGCGGCAGTCGTCGCAAGCAGCTGATCGGGCGACGAGGAAGGCCGGAAATGGCGCACCAATGGAGAGGTACTCTGTGATCGAGGCAACGATTGAGCGCTTGCGGATTTTCCTGATCGAAAGTCCGATCAAGATGGCGCGCCTGCAAGGCGTTGGGAACGTCAAGGGCACGGTGAAGCGCGTGCTGCTCGAACTGACGTCAAGCGACGGCGTGATCGGCTGGGGCGAAGCAGCACCGTGGGAAGTGTTTACGGGTACGCCGGAGGCAGCCTTTTCCGCGCTCGACATCTATCTGCGGCCGGTCCTGCTCGGCAAGCCGGTCCGCCGCATCCGCGCGCTAATGGCCGAACTCGACCGCGCGCTGGTCGGGCATGCCGAGGCGAAGGTCGCGATCGAGATGGCGCTGCTCGACATCGTCGGCAACTCATCGGGGCTCTCGGTCGCCGATCTCCTCGGGGGCCGCGTGCGCGACACGATCCCGCTCTCCTTTTCGATCGCCGACCCGGATTTCGCCGCCGATCTCGAGCGCATGCGTAAAATGGTCCCGGACGGCAATGTCATCTACAAGGTCAAGACCGGCGTGAAGCCGCATCGCGAGGATCTCGACCATCTCGAAGCGATCCGGAACGAATTCGGCGACAAGGTCGACCTTCGCGTCGATTACAACCAGGCGCTAGCGCCGTTCGGCGCCATCAAGATCTTGCGCGATGTCGAGCAGTTTGCGCCGACCTTCATCGAGCAGCCGGTGCCGCGCAGATTTCTCGACGTCATGGCGCAGCTCACCGCGGCGCTGGAAACGCCGGTACTCGCCGACGAAAGCTGTTTCGACCGCCGGGACATGATGGAGGTGGTGCGCCGCGAGGCGGCCGATGCCGTCTCGATCAAGCTGATGAAGGCCGGCGGCCTGTTCGAGGCGCAGGCGATCATGGCGATCGCCGATATTGCCGGCCTGCCCGGTTATGGCGGCACGCTGTGGGAAGGCGGCATAGGGCTAGCCGCCGGGACGCAACTGATCGCGGCGACGTCGGGCATCTCGCTCGGCTGCGAATTCTACATGCCGCACCATGTGCTCACCGAGGATGTGTTGGAAGAGCGGGTCCTCAACCGCGGCGGCCATGTGGTCGTTCCCGACGGCCCGGGCCTCGGCATTCGCGTCAGCGAAGCTTCGGTACGCGCCAATGCCCGCGTTCTCGCTACCGCTTAGCGGCATCGGTATCCGGTCCGTGGGAAGCATATGAGTCAGCATGTTGTCGTCATCGGAGCGGGCATCGTCGGAGCCGCGACAGCGTGGGAGCTGGTCGCTGATGGACATCAGGTAACGATCATCGAACCGGAATTGCCCGGCGGCCGCCAGGCGGCAAGCTACGGCAACGGCGCCTGGATCAGCCCCGCGTCGATCATCCCGATGTCGATGCCCGGCCTGTGGCGCAAGGTGCCGGGCTATCTGCTCGACCACAACGGACCGCTTGTGTTGCGCTGGACGGCATTGCCCGCATTGGCGCCGTGGTTGCTGAAATTCCTGGCGGCAGGATGGACTGTCCCGAAGGTCGAGGAAACCGCCCGCGTTCTCGCCTCGATCCTGCATGACAGTCCGGAGCGCCACGTCGTCCTGGCGAAAGAGATCGGCAAGCCCGACTATATATCACGGACGGGTCTGCTTTATGCCTATCCCGACCGGAAGGCCTTCGCGGACGACGCGTTTGCGTGGCGGCTTCGACGAGAGAATGGGGTACGATGGGTCGAGCTCGACACTGAGGAATTGCGACGGCGCGAGCCGGATTTGAGTTCTACCTATCGGTTCGGCGCCTTCGTCGCAGAGGGCGCACATTGTACCGATCCGGGCGCCTATGTGGCGGCCATCGTGCACGCTGCGCGTGAGCGCGACGCTGTCCTTCGCCAGGCGCGCGCGACGGGCTTTGCCGTGGTCAAGGGTCGTCTCGCGGCGGTGACGACCGACCAAGGCCGGATCGATTGTGATCGCGCCGTGATCTGCGCCGGCATCCATTCCAAGGGCCTGGCGCATGCGGCGGGCGACCGGGTGCTGCTTGCGAGTGAGCGCGGCTATCACGGTGTCATCGCATCACCAGCAGCCGGTCCGCGGCTCCCGATCATGCCGAGCGATGGGAGAATGGCCAATACGCCGACGCCCGCGGGCTTGCGGCTCTCCGGGCAGGTCGAGCTCGCGCACGTCGACGCAGAGCCTGACTGGGCCCGCGTTGAGATCCTTGTTCGGCATGCCCTTGCGACGTACCCCGCTCTTGGCCCGCGCGCGGGCCTGACGATTGACCGCTGGATGGGGCATCGGCCATCGACGCCTGACGGTCGTCCCGTCATCGGCGTAGCCTCGGCCTCGCCGGACATCTTCCACGCCTTCGGTCACGGACATGTCGGTCTGGCATCGGGCCCGGTCACAGGCCGGATCGTGGCCGATCTCATTGCGGGCAGGGACGCCGGCATCAATGTCCGGCCGTTCGCGATATCGCGATTTGCCTGATCCGACGGACAACCCTGAATTTCTGTCGACCCAAAACTCAGCCATTCCGGATACGATGATAAAGCGAAATAACATCAACATGTTAGCCTACCGCTTTTCCGTCGCGCTAATGATGGATTGGACCGGGACATCTCGAAAAGCGAAACGCTAACAACACTTGAGCGTTGTGCCAGAATCCTTGCAGTACCAACTGCTCGCCGACGAGTTCTCGCTGGCGTACAAATTTCGGCTTACGACGGCGTTTGGTTGATCGTGAGATTGCGCGCTTCGCGGGCGATGTCGATCGAAGGAAAATCATCGACTGCTTTGAAAGAGCGGTCGGCGCCGGTATGGCCCCGACGTAGTCTCGGTATGGCCCCGACGTAGTCTGGGAGAAACGGATAACGTTCAGTTCTTCGCCGCTGCGACCGCTTTGATCTCGATGATTAGGCCCGGACGGGCCAGGCCCGCGATGTCCAGAATGGTCCATGTCGGGAACGGCGCCGGCACATACTTCTCCTTGACCTTCATGAAATCGGCCAGATGGTTATTGGTATTCAAGCCGACATGATAGGAAACGAGCTCGACCAGGTCGCTCATCTGGCCACCGGCTTCTTCGAGAACCAGCTTGAGACGTTCGAACGCGTTGACGAACTGCTGCTCGGGCTTTTCGGGCATCGAGCCGTCGGCATTGAGTCCGATTTGACCAGCGACAAAGATGAGGCCTGCGGCTTTCACCGCGGAGGAATACTGAAATTTGTCGAAAATGGTCCCACCGCCTGCAGCAGTGAAGATCGGGTTCTTGGAGGCATAGGGAGTTTTTGTCATTCGAGATACCTTTGGTTACGAATGTTAGAGCCGGGTTCCGGGAGTTAGTTCGAGGCCGAGCAGTAGACGACCATAGGCTTCGGCGATGGGCTCGGGCTGCAGCAGATAATGTGAGCTCATCGCGTGGATATCCCTGAAAAGACGCTCGATCCGAGTACCCTCCGGCAGCAGTGAGCCACCCAGCGCGGTGAACAACCGTTGCGCCGAGCTCAGCGCCTGGCGGGAGGCGATCGCGACCTTTGCGCGGCTCAGTCCACGCTCCTCGTGAGTGAGGGGGCCGCTTTGAAGTATCCGGCTTTCGATCGCGACCGTTTCAGAAATCAGGAAATCGCGGAGAAGGCTCATGGTCGCTGCGCTGCTGCCGGCGTCCACCTGCGCGATCTTGTCGTTGATCTGGGCTTGCTGATTGCCGGAACTGACGCGGCCTCGAATGATCTTGATGCATTCCTCGCTGCATGCGCTTGCAACGCCAAGCGTCGGAGCAAGAACCGACATCGCGTTGGCTGTGTTCAAGGGAAACTCGTAAACCGGCTCGGTGTTTGGGCAGGTCGGATGCTTGTTGCCTGCTTGCAGTTCTGCCCAACTCAGGAAGCGATGTGACGGGATAAACGCCTTGCTGAGGGCGATGTTCTTGCTGCCGGTGCCCCGCATGCCCATCACGCGCCAGCTGGCGTGGTCGATCGCGAATTCGGATTGGGGAACGAGGACTACATGAGGAGCCGGTACCTCGCCGGAACCCGGAATGTTGACCAGGAGGCCAAGCCAATCCGAAATGTCCACACCAGACGCATATCGCCATCGGCCGCCCAGGACGATGCCGCCCTCGACCGGTTCGATCTTGATGTCCTGGCCGACGCCGCCCGTCAGCATTGGGACGATCGGCGATACGCCGGGAGCGAAGATCTCCCGTTGGGCGTCGGCAGCGAACTTGCCGAGCATGATGATGTTGGCGCTTGTCAGTCCCGCGAGCCAGGCGGACGACGAGCAACCGAATGCGACCTTGAAGGTCGCCTCCCAGGCAAAGCGGGGAGAGACACCAAAGCCGCCGAAGCGCGTAGGGCGCATCAGGTTGAAAAGCCCGGTTTCGAAAAGGCGTTCCGCCACATCGTCCGGTATCCGCCGCGCCTCTTCGACCCGCGCAGCCTGCTCGCTCAGCCACGGTACAAGCTCGGCCGTTCGTTCGAGCACCTTCTCGGCCCCGGCTTCCATCGAAGTGGGGACTGTGGTCCGCTGAGCCAAGCCCATTGCGATTGCCTCCTCTCGCGCTATCATTCGAACGGAGTATCGCGGGGGCGGCATCTTTGCTGTATCGCCGGATACGTGTCGGTCGTTCCTTTCGAGGAATCAGCGGAGGGGCACGAATGGCGAAGAAGCCCGCCGCGACTTGGCGCATGACGGATGCGCTCGCGGCCAAACTGCAATCGTTCGAAGGGAAAGTGCGGCTGCGTCGATTTGCCGAAGGTGAGCAACTTTATCGGCAGGATGAAGTCAACAGGTGCTTCTACTTCGTGAAATCGGGCCTTGTTCAAGTATCGATCTTCAGACGGGATGGCACCGAATTAGTGCTGGAGAACATGGGGCCGAACGCCCTGTGCGGCGAGGGCGCTGCCTTCGACGGATTGCCCAGGTTCTCGTCGGCAGTCGCCGTCGAGGCGACCGAAGCTCTCGAATTCGATACCGCGCGCCTCGAGGGGCTGATGCGGGAAGATCCTGAATTCGCGTTGGCCTTGCTGAGGTTGACCAGTCTCAAGCAACGGATTCTTGCGCTGCGGCTGGAGCACCTCGTCTCCAACGATCCCGAAGAGCGTATACTCGAACTGCTCAGCCGGTTGAGCAGGATGTTCGCTGTCGATCACGAACGGGGCCGGAAGATTCTGACGTATCTCACTCACGAACAGATCGCGTCGATGACCGGGACCTCACGCGTAACTGTCACACGGACGCTCGGTCGGCTGCGCGACAAGGGGATGTTGTCCGTCGAGGATGGTTACACGATCCTGGCCAGGGATCTCGACGCCTGACGCGATATCAGCCGGTCCACCAGAAATCGTCGATGCGCTCGTATGGATCGATTTCGTTGTAGGGCAGGCGTGCGTACTTGCCGCCGTGGTAGAGCAGCGGCGTCGCCGCGATAGCGGGGCCGAACATCTCGTCGATGCCGCCTACGAGGATGCGGTGATCGCCTCCGGGATGTTCCGCGACGAGCCGGCAGCGAAACGTCGCGTTCGCTCCCTCGATCCACGGTATGCATTCGCTTTCCCGCCAACGCCATGTCGGCTCCGGCAGAGGTCGGCCGGCATGATGCATGGAGACGTCCTGTTGGTCCGCCGATAGTACATTGACGGAGAACGACCCGACTGCGGCGATCCTCTTTGCCGTCGCGCTGGTCAGCGATGCACAAAACAGCAGCAGCGGCGGATCGAGGCTCACCGGAGTCAGCGAGTTCACTGTCATGCCAATGGGGCCCGCTTCTCCCGCTACCGCGATCAAAGTCACACCGGTGGTCAGCCTGCGGAATAGTGTCCGAAAATCCTGAGCGGTGCATCCGTTCATGCCGCGGCTCTCCCTTTGTTGGTCTGTTCAGTAGATCGGGGGTCTACCGCTCCGGAGCCGGTGCCGGCTGTATCCAGCAGCACAAAATCGCAGATGTATCCGTAGATACAGCACCCGCGGCGCGGCGGTGCCACGATCTCGTCGACAATGGCAACAGTGAGGGATACATGAGAACGTCCATGAAGCGCGGGTTCATCGCACTCGGCGTGTCGGCGTTACTGGCCGCTGTATCCATCTCGAGCGCGGCGATGGCGCAGGACAAGCCCGAACTGCGCATCGCCGCGATCATCGCCGTGACGGGGCCCGCGTCGGCGCTCGGTGCACCGGAGCGCAATGCGGTCGAGCTGTTCGACAAGGCCTGGTCGAGCCGGACCGATCTGCCCTTCAAGATCAAGGTCATTTCATACGATGACGGTTCCGACCCCACCAAGTCCGTCAGCCTCACGCGCAAGGCGATCGAAGAGGACAAGGCGCACGTCGTCGTCTGCTGCACGACCACGCCGGGCTCCATGGCCATCATCGACACGGTGAGCGCCGCCAAGGTCACGATGATCTCGATGGCTTCCTCGCTGTCGATCGTCGAGCCGGCGAGTGCTCGCCCGTTCACCTTCAAGACGCCGACGTCGGACAAGCTGATGCTCCAACGCACGCTGGACTACATGAAGCGTCAGGGCATCAAGAAGATCGGCTTCTTCGGTCTGGAGGACGCCTACGGCGAGGGCGGACTGAAGGAGCTTCAGAACGTCGCCAAGGATACCGGCGTCGAGCTGGTCGCGACCGAGCGCTTTGCACGTCAAGACACCAACTTCACACCCCAGGCGCTACGCCTGAAACAGGCTGGGCTGGACGCGGCATATATCCACGCAATTCCGCCGTCGGCCGACCTCGCCCATGAGGCGTTGAAGCGGGTCGGTTACACAGGGCCGATCTATCATGGGGGCGGTTCGTCGATCAACGCGTTCGTCGACATCGGCAAGGCCAACGTCGAAGGTGCGATCGTCGGCGTCGGCGCGCTGAACGTCTACGACCAGATCAAGAAGGACAATCCACTTCGCCCGGTGCTTGCGAAGTTCGCCGAGCTGTACGACGGCGCTTACGGGAAGGGGAAGGTGGACCTCTTCGCTGGCCAGTCCTGGGACGCGATGATGCTGGCCGTCGACGCTTATCAGCGCGCGACCGCTTCCGGAGCGAGGGTCGACGATCTCGCGGCGACGCGCGTCGCGATCAAGGACGCCATGGAGCACACCAAGGAATGGCCTGGCGTGAACGGTATCTTCAACATCACGCCGACCGATCATCTGGGTCTCGACAAGCGCTCGACCTTCCTTTCGCAAATCAAGGGCGGTAAGTTCGTCCTGATCGAGGAATGACCGTTGCTTGACACGCTGCTCTTTCTGGTCGCGGACGGCATCACGAACGGCGCCGTCTACGGGCTCCTCGCACTCAGCCTCATCGTGATCTACACGGTGACGCGCGTGGTCAACATTGCGCAAGGCGAGTACGTGACGTTGGGTGCGCTCTCTTTCGCGAGTGCGTTGTCGGGTACGTTCAGCGTGCTGAGCGCCATCGTGGCCGCCGGCCTGGCCGCGTTCGCGCTGAGGGACATCGCTGAACGGCGTCTGACGGGCACAATGAGGATGCGCATCGTCCTTTCGCGGGCGCTGTGGATCCTCATCGTGCTCGCGACGGCATGGCTCGCCAATCTCCTGCCGGGATCCTATTGGCTCGCAGTTCTCGCATCGCTTGTGGCGACCGCTTCGCTTGGCACGCTGATCTATCGCCTGACGGTGGAGCCGGTTTCCGACGCCTCGCCAATCGTGCTGCTGATCGTCAGCGTCGGCGTATACATGGTGCTTCACGGGACGGCGGTGGTGATCTGGGGCGCGGAACCGAGGTCCGTTCCCCCGGTGGTCGACGGGGGCGTTGAACTCGGTCCCGTCTTCGTCACCTATCAGAGCCTATGGATCTGCGCTTCGTCGTTGGTCGCGATGATCGCGCTCTATCTCTTCTCCGAGAGGACGTTGACCGGTCAGGCCCTGCAGGCCACGGCCGTCAACCGGACCGGTGCGCAGCTTTGCGGCATCCCGGTCGGCATCGCTGGCCAGTTGAGTTTCGCGATCGGCGCCGGTTTCAGCGCGCTGTCGGGCCTCCTGTTGGCGCCACTCATCACGGCGAACTACGACATGGGTCTTCCTATCGGCCTGAAAGGCTTCGTTGCCGCGGCCCTTGGCGGAATCGTTGAATATCCGACCGCGCTGGTCGGCGTCCTGCTGGTGGGACTGACCGAGTCCTTTTCTGCGTTCCAGGTCAGTGCGTACCGCGACGTCGTCGTCTACCTGATGGTGATACCGATCCTGCTCTGGCGGAACGCGGTGCGCCCTCCCGAAACGCATGGGCATTGAGCATGTCGTTCCCGTCCAAGCAGCGAGGTTCATGGCGTACGCCCAATGTCGCGTCGTTCGCGGTCGCCCTCGGGCTGTTCGTCGTTGCCTCGCTGATCGCTGTGTCCGGTCCTCAGTACGACGTCACGCTTCTGGTGACGGTGGGACTCTCGGCCGTGGCCGCGATGGGTCTGACTCTGCTGCTGATCTCGGGACAGGTCTCGCTGGGGCAGGCGGCGTTCATGGCCGTCGGCGCCTACGTTTCCGCGATACTCGCCCGCGATCACGGTTTCCCCGCGACTTTGGCCCTGCTCGTCGGCGTTGCCGCGTCTTCGGTCTGCGGAGCGATCGTGGGTGGGATCACCTTGAGACTGAAGGGACACTTCCTGCCGCTCGCGACGCTCGCGATGGGCATGGCCTGCAGCGCAGCGATCGTAGCCGCCGGTCCCGTGACGGGCGGCGCCTCTGGACTCGGCCAGATCCCCCCGTTGTCGATTGGTCGTTTCGAACTGGTGGACGATCGCGCGTTTGCGATCGTGGTCTGGTCGATCGTCGCGATTGCCGCTGGCGGATTCTCGCGGCTGCTTAACACCCGGACCGGCCGCGCTATCGCGGCATTGAAAACCGATATCGAGATGGCGGAAGTGTTCGGTGTGAACGCCGCGCGCCTGCGGCTTCTGGTGTTCGTCGTGGCCGCCACCCTGGCGGGCTTGTCCGGAGGGCTTTACGCCTTCTACTTCAAGTTTATCAGCCCGGCGCCCTTCGGCCTGACCTCGAGCATCAATCTTCTGATCGCATGCATCTTCGGTGGGATGTCGCACCCTTTCGGCGCCGTGCTCGGCGCGTCCGCCGTCGCCGCGCTTGAAATGTTCCTGCAGAACACTGTCGCACGCATGCTTGGACTTTCCGGGAACGTCGAGATGATCGTGTTCGGCGTCGTGCTGATCGGAGTCTTGCTGAGATGGCCGGGCGGCATCTGGTCTGCGCTGCATCGTGTCTGGCCGGTGTTCTCGACGTCCAGGCCCGCTCGCAACATCGAACTCACGCCGTCCAAGCGAGGGGCGGACGGCGACGATCTCCTGTCAATCAACGGAATAGGGAAGAAGTTCGGCGGCCTCACGGCGTTGCGCGGCGTGTCGTTCTCTGTCGGCGCCGATCAGATCGTCGGCCTCATCGGCCCCAACGGTGCGGGCAAATCCACGACGTTCAACATCGCGACGGGTTTGACCGCACCGTCCGAGGGAACCGTGCTTCTCATGGGAGCGCCGCCGCCGTCACGGGTTTCCGATCTCGTCCACCGCGGCGTATCCCGCACCTTCCAGCACGTGCGTATCGTTCCGGAACGGACGGTTCTCGAGAACGTCGCGTTCGGCGCCTATGCGCAGGGGCGGTCCGGCATGATCGCCGGCATGTTCGGCCTGGACCAGGCCGAGGAGGCCGCGACCTTCGCGAAGGCTTGGCGCGCGCTCGAGATCGTCGAACTGGACGGACTTGCCCATGAACCCGCTGCGCGGCTGGCGATGGGGCAGGCCAGGCTGGTGGAAGTCGCGCGCGCGCTGATCAGCCGGCCGCGACTGCTTCTGCTGGACGAACCGGCCGCCGGCCTGCGTACAGGCGAAAAGCTCAAGCTCGTTACCTTGCTCCATCGTCTCAAGCTGGCGGGCATGTCGGTCCTGCTCGTCGAACACGACATGGATCTGGTCATGAATTGCGTCGATAAGGTCGTCGTTCTTGACCGCGGGCAGGGTCTGATGACCGGTCATCCGGAAGAAGTCCGCCGGGACCAGCGCGTCATAGCTGCCTATCTGGGGGCGTGATCATGCCGGACCTGCGCATCAACGGATTGAACGTGGGATATGGTCGAGCGACCGTGATCGAATCTCTTGATCTCGACGTGAAGCCCGGCGAGTTGGTGACGGTCCTCGGCGCCAACGGTGCCGGCAAGTCGACCCTTCTAAACGGCATCATGGGCCTTTGCCCGCCGCGGGCGGGATCGGTTACGCTCGACGGCGTGGACCTCGCCGGCCTTCGTCCGGAGCAACTGGTTGCCCGCGGTGTGGTCCTCGTTCCGGAAAGGCGCGAGCTTTTCGGCAATCTCCCTGTGGAGGTCAATCTCCGGCTCGGAGGTTATCGGACCGGTGCGCCGGCGCAGTCGCTGGACAGGATTTACGGGCTGTTTCCGATCCTGGCCGAGCGCCGTCGCCAGAAAGCCGCGACGCTGTCGGGAGGCGAGCAGCAAATGCTCGCGGTCGGCAGGGCCTTGATGGCCGAGCCCCGCCTACTGATGCTCGACGAGCCGTCGATCGGTCTGGCCCCGCTCATCGTTCAGGAAATATTGCGCGTTATCTGGCAACTCAAGTCCGAAGGACTGACGATCATCCTGGTCGAACAGAACGCGCGCCTCGCGCTCTCGGTGGCGGACCGCGGCTACGTTCTTGAGGTCGGCCGCATCGTGCTCGAAGGCTCCAGTGCCGAGCTTTCGGCGGACCCACGCCTGGGTCAGGCTTATCTCGGAGGCGCAGCGGATTACGCTGCCGCTCGAGATCAAGTCTACGTCGATTGAGAGAGCAGTCACCCAGGCCCGTTCAATGAACTACGACTGGTATCGCGGGATACTTATTTTCATCACCCAGACCTCTATTGTTTGCCGAACGTTTTTGGCTGTGCGGCATGGGGTCGAGCTATGACGACGTACGACGGAATAATCATTGGGGCCGGTCACAACGGTTTGATCACGCAAGCCTACCTGGCGAAGGCAGGTCTCAAGGTGATCTCGCTCGATGCCGGTCCGGTTGCGGGGGGCGGCCTGTCGACCGTCGAAGACGAAAAGCATCCCGGCTTCTTTCATAACCTGCATTCCTACTTTCACCGTGGCATTACCAGCATGCCATGGTTTTCCGATCTCGAGCTCGCGCGCTACGGCGTAGAGTATCTCGAAAACGATCTGTACGTATCGGTCCTGCAGCGGGACGGGAATGTGCTGCAGTGGTGGAACGACTTCGAGCAGACTTATCGGTCGTTTGCTACGATCGATCGAGACGATGCCGATCGCCTGCGCTACTGGCGCGATCGATTCATTCCAATCACCCGCGATATCATTCGTCCGGAGGCGGCAGCACCACCAGAGCCGGCTGCGGTGCGTCGCGAGCGGCTGCAGAGGTCCGAGAATGGTCGTCTGTTGTTGCAGGTCAGCGAACTCAGCCCGTACGAATTTGTCTCGCAGGAATTCAATCACCCGGCAATCAAGGGGGCGCTACTTTTCATAAACGGGATGCGTGAGGTGGACCTCCGCGCCAAGGGCTTCGGGCACCACCTGCCGTCGCTGTTTGCGTCGTCGGCACAGGTTCAGACTTGTCGAGGTGGCGCCGCGTCGCTGGCGCGCGCCTTGGTCCGTTCGATCGAAGCTTCGGGCGGGACCGTACGTACCAACGCGCAGGTCAGGCGCATCCTCTCCGACGAAGGGCGCGCAACCGGCGTCGAGCTAGAGAGCGGCGAGGTTCTGAAAGCGAGCAGGTTCGTCGTATCGAGCGTCAATCCGCACATCACTTTTCTCGATCTGATGGATCGGTCGGAACTGGCTCCGGGGTGGGCAAGCAAGGCCGAAGGATTCGAATACAACACGCTCGGTCCACTGTTCACGCTGCACCTCAATCTCATGGAAGCGCCGGTCTACAAGGCTGCGGATCGCCATCCCGAAGTCCAGAAGTCACTGATGGTGATCATGGGAATCGATAAAATTGACACCTTCCTCGAACTCGTCCGCAGTCACGACGAAGGGACGATCGGACCGCCGGTGCTATGGGGCGGAACCCCCACCGCGATCGATCCGTCGCAGGCGCCTGCCGGGTATCACACCGCGTTCATGTGGGAAAAGACTCCGTACGCGCTGCGCGGGAATTCCCGGAACTGGGTCGACGAGAAGTCGAAGCATGCCCAGCGCATGTTCGACCTCTGGTGTGAGTACGCTCCCAATCTGCGTGCGGCGACGATCGATAGTTTCGCTCAGAGTCCTCACGAAACGGCAATTCGCTATCCCAACATGCGCGAAGCGGACTTGCTGATTGGCGCATTCAGGAATGGGCAAGTCGGAGCAGGTCGACCCTTCGCCGGTGCGGAAGACTATCGCACTTTCCTGGGCGGTCTCTATCTGTGCGGGTCGTCTTCGCACCCAGGCGGCAACATTACCGGTCTGCCAGGGTACAACGCGGCAAAAGTCATCATTGGCGACCAGTTCGCGCGGCACGGCAGTGAGACGAACCACGCTATGATCGGTGTGAGGTGAGATGAATCGTCTTGTTGCTTTCCGCGACCGCCAGGTAGAGCCCGCTATCAACACGGCGTTCTTTGCCGAGTTGTTGTCGGGCGATCCGACGACGACCGCATGGAGAATCGCGATGACCGATGATGGTCAGGTTTCTTCGGGTTTCTGGTCGGCTACCCCCGCCAAGTGGCGAATGGACTACAAGGTTTGGGAGTTTTGCCAGATTCTAGAAGGGACCTGCGTCATCACGCCGGAAGGCGGTCTTCCCCAGGAGTTTGGCCTAGGCGACACCTTCGTGTGCGAGCCTGGACTTTGTGGAACATGGGAAGTGACCTCGTCTCTGAGGAAAGCCTTCGTCATCAGAAGAATCTAGCTTCTCTCTGCACTTATACGGCGGCGTTGCCGCTGGACGGGATCAAGTCCATGTCGATCGACGGAGAAATCGTACCACTGCACGAGCGCTACAAGCGCTGTGACGTGTCGCCGGTAGAGGTCGCGCGGGCGCAGCTCGACGCGATCGGTCGTTTGAACCCAGGCGTCAACGCCTTCGTTCTGGTCGACGACTCCGTCGTTTTAAAAATGGCGCGAGCGTCAGAAGCGCGATATCGCAAAGGCGAGGCGCTCGGTCCGCTGGATGGCGTGCCGATCACCATCAAGGATACACTCAACGTCGCCGGCTGGCCGACGCGGCGGGGATCGCGTACGACGTCGGATGTGGCCGCGCCGAGAGACGCGATCTCGATCGCGCGCCTTCGCGCTGGTGGTGCCGTTTTCCTGGGCAAGACCACGACGCCCGAATTCGCCTGGAAGGGGCTGACCGAAAGTCCGCTCGCCGGCGTGACCTTGAACCCGCTAGATCCGCTTCATCATGCGGGCGGCAGTAGCGGCGGCGCTGCGGCAGCGACGGCCTTGGGGCTCGGCGTCGTGGGAATCGGCTCCGATGCGGCGGGGTCGGTCCGTATTCCGGCCGCATTCTGTGGCGTGGTCGGATACAAGCCGACTTTCGGGACGATACCGCTGGATCCATATCCGGCTGCGTTCTGGCAGCTTCCGCATATCGGACCGATCACGCGGAACGTTGCGGACGCGGCGCTCGCCGCCTCCGCCATGAGCGGCGCGGTCGGTATGGATTGGACGTCGCTGGCTCGGACTTCGCTCGATTTCCACCTGCCGGAACGGCAGTGGCCGTCGAAACTCCGCATCGGGGTGCCGGCTGGACTGGCCGGCCATCTCGATCCGATCGTGAATAAGGCTTGGGAGGATGCACTTGCCGTCATCGCCAAGGACTCGCGGATTACGACCGTCGATGTTCCGATCAACGAGTCCCGAGACATCGTCGGCGCGCTCTATCGTCTCGGCTGCAGCTATGCCGTATCGCAGGTTCCCGAAGAGAAACGCACCGGCCTGCACGCTGCCCTGCTCGAGTTCATTGCACCGGTGCAAAGCCTGACGGCGGCGGATCTGCTCAGGCTACAGCGACGGCGCGAAGAGATCGCCGTCCGATTGTCCGCGATTTTGATCGATGACATCGACGTTCTGCTCACGCCTACCATGCCCTGCCTGCCGTTGCGTACTGACGACCCGACTGCCGCAGCGGTCGACTGGTTCGAATGGTGTCCGTTCACGCCGCTGTTCAATCTATCGCATGGTCCAGCCGTTTCGGTGCCCTGGCATACGGATGCGGGCTTTTTCCCCATCGGGTTGCAGGTCGGCGCAGCCCCTGGAAGGGACCGCGTGGCCATCGCCGCGGCAACGATGATCGAGACGCTCGACGATTGCAGGAATCCAGCGCGATCTCGGGCTTCCGTCCATGTCGGATGATCGAACGATGCGACATATGCTGGACGTCGGCCGCCTGGCCGCGGGCGGACCGGCCTATGTCTCGTTCCTGAGGGCGGGACGAGGAGTACCAGTTCTCCTCCTGCACGGCTTCGCTTCCGATGCGAGCGACGATTGGATCGAGACCGGATGGTTCGATGCTCTGGTGGCGGCGGGATTTGACGTGATCGCCCCGGACCTGCGAGGACACGGCCAAAGCGTGAAATCGCGCTACCCCGCGGACTATCGGCTGGACGCGTTTACCCGTGACGTTACTGCGCTGTGCGACCACTGCTGGGGAGATCGTCGGTTCAGCTTGATCGGCTATTCGATGGGGGCGCATGTCGCGATGTCCGTGACGCTTGTGTCCGCCGATCGCGCCGTGAACCTGGTCCTGGGCGGCATGGGCGACCGGATTGCCGCGACCGTCGGGCTCGCACCGGAATTCGCCGACGCTCTCGACGAACAGAATAGTCGGTCGGGAGATCGACGAGAGCTTCCGTCCTACGCGGTTCGCTTTAGACAGCATGCGGCATCACGGGCGTTCAACGACCTCGGGGTTCTCGCCGCGTGTTTGCGCGGGCAGTCCAGCGTTTTCGATCTCGGACGTCTGTCGGCCGTGACTGCGCCCACATTGGTGATCGTGGGCGAACAGGACAAGTTGGCCGGAGCCCCGTATCCGGTAGCGGCGCTCTTTCCCGCAGGCATCGGGGAGACCGTGCCGGGCGTCAATCACGCATCGGCGCTCGCCGATCGAAATTTTCGCAAGCGAGCGGTGGCGTATCTCGAATGCATGGCAGTGAACCCCGAACAATGAACGACAAATTCCAGAGTGGCCCAGTGATGCGCGAAGTGTCGCTGTCGGACAAGTTCGACTTGACGAGCGGTACGATTTTCATCACCGGAAAGCAGGCCTTGTCGAGGGTCCCGTTGCTGCAACGGGAGCTCGACAGCAGGCGTGGCTTGCGCACAGCGGGCTACATCTCGGGTTACCGGGGCTCTCCACTCGGTACCATAGATAACGAGCTCCTGAAGATCGCCGACCGGTTGAAGGCTGCAGACATCGTCTTCGAGCCGGGGCTGAACGAAGATCTGGCGATGACCGCGGTGTGGGGCAGCCAGCAGATCGACTTCGTGCCCGGGCGTCGCGTCGATGGCGTGTTCGGCATGTGGTATGGCAAGGGCCCCGGTGTCGATCGGTCCGGCGATGCGATCAAGCATGCCAATATGTCGGGGACCCACCCCAACGGGGGCGTGCTGCTGGTATTTGGCGACGACCATGCCGGCAAGTCGTCGTCGCTGGCGCATCAGAGCGATCTCGCTCTTGCCGCGCATGAGGTACCGATCCTTTATCCGTCGGACGTGCACGACATTTTCAAGTTTGGTCTTGCTGGCTTCGCGATGTCGCGGGAATGCGGACTGCTCGCAGGGCTGAAGCTCGTCAACGAGACGGCCGACTGCACCCAGGCCGTTGAGTTTTCGCTCGACGAACTCGCTCCCGTCCTCGAAGAGGCGCCGAAGGCCCGTAACGACGTCAGCATTCGTGTGGAAATGCTGGCGGTGACGGCCCAGGACCAGAGGATGGTCCGGAACAAGCTTCCGCGCGTGCATGCGTTCGCTCGACGGAATGGGATCGATCGTGTCGCGTTTGGGGCGGAGCGGCCTTCTCGTCTGGGCATCGTGACGGCCGGCAAGGCATTCCAGGATGTCATCGACGGACTGCGGCTTGCCGGTATCGATGGCGTCGTCGCACGACGGCTGGGGATCGGCGTTCTGAAAGTGGGGCTGATCTATCCGCTCGATCCGGAGCCTTTGAATGCGTTCGCGCGGGACGCTGCGGAGCTTCTCTTTGTGGAGGAGAAACGCCCGCACATGGAGCTCCATGCGGCCGCGCTCATGTATCATTGGGCACGGCGGCCGAACATTTCGGGGAAGCGTACGCCGGAAGGAGAGGTGCTCCTGCCGGCGGACGAACCATTGGATGCCGCCACCGTCGCGTTGGCCATCGGCCGTCGTGTCCTTGCCGTCGTTCCCGCCGATCTCGCGGAAGCTGCTGTGCTGCGCGCGGCGATCGAGAGGCTTTTCGGACGCGTTGCCTCGTTTAAACAGATCGACGTCGGACCGCTTGCGCGCCGTCCTGTCTTCTGTTCGGGCTGCCCGCACAACCGGTCGACAAAGCTGCCGGACGGGTCGTTTGGCGTCGCCGGGATCGGCTGCCACGGTCTGGTGCAGTTCATGGATCGTAACCCGTTGCCCTGCACCCACATGGGGGCGGAAGGAGTGAATTGGATCGGGCTGTCGCATTTCACGGACACCAAGCACGTATTCGTCAATCTCGGTGACGGCACGTTCTCCCATTCGGGGTCGCTGGCGATCCGTGCGGCAACCACTTCCAACGCCAACGTGACCTTCAAGATACTTGTCAACGACGTTGTAGCGATGACGGGCGGCCAGGCCGTCGAGAGCGGTCTGTCGGTCGAAGCCATCGTGCGACAGGTCCTTTTGGAGGGGGTAAAGCGCGTCGTGGTCGTGGCCGAAGATCCGGACGCAGTGCGATCTGCACAATCGATGCCCGCCGGGGTCGCGGTCCTTGACCGCACGCTCATGGAGAACGTGCAGCGCGAACTGCGCGAGATTCCAGGAACGACCGTGATCGTCTATGTGCAGATCTGCGCGACCGAGAAGCGCAAGAGGCGTAAGCGAGGGCAGGTCGCCGTCGCCTCCAAACGTGTCGTCATCAACCCTGCGGTCTGCGAGGGCTGCGGGGATTGTTCCCGGGCCTCGAACTGCATGTCGGTACAGCCGCTGGAAACCGAATTCGGCCGCAAGCGCCGCATCGATCAGGCTAGTTGCAACAGCGACATGTCCTGCCTCGAAGGGTTTTGCCCTTCATTCGTGACCATCGAAGGCGGCAGGCTCATGAAGCCTAGACCCATCGATCTCGACGCGGCAGTCGCCGGTCTGCCGAAGCCGGAAGCCGCCGACCTCCACGATGGAGCGTTCGGCATGCTGCTGGCCGGCATCGGCGGGACCGGGGTGGTGACGGCTTCCGCGATCGTCGGCATGGCGGCTCATCTGGAGGGCCGGGGCGTCGGCATCTATGATATGACCGGCCTCGCTCAGAAGGGCGGGGCGGTCTACAGCCACCTGCGGATCCTTCCCACGCCAAGCAGCGGGGCGCCGCTGCGCCTCGGGCTGGAAGACGCTGACCTCGTGATCGCATCCGACGTCGTTGCGGCCACCCAACTCGAAGCATTGAAGACGGTAGGGCGCTCGACGACAGTCCTCGTCGACGATCAGGTGGTGGCGACGCAGACGTTTCATGAGAATGGCAATATTGATCTCGACGTCGAGCGTCTCGTCCGTCGCCTCGAACGGCGAGCCGAGCGGCAGCCGGTTCGCGTGCCGGCGAACGATCTTGCGAGGCGCGCGTTCGGCGATCCTGTCTCTGCCAACATGATCATGCTGGGATACGCGTTGCAGATGGGCGCGCTGCGGCTGTCGCCGGAGGCGATGGAGCAGGCGGTCCGGCTGAACGGTGCGGATGTGGCCGGAACGCTGAGCGCCTTCCGCCTCGGAAGATTGTACTTCGCGAGTCCGGCGACAGTGGAGACCCTGTTGTCCGCGGATGAGACGGCGATGGCAATGGCACCCAAGCCTGTCGATACGTTGCGGGAGCGTATCGCCGTTCGTATCGGCGCGTTACGGGCCTACCAGGATGTCGCTTACGCCGAACGCTTCCGCAGCCTGGTCGACCGCGTGCGAAATGCGGAAGACAGCGCGGCCGTCGGCTCGACCCGGCTGACTGAAGTGGTGGCCAGAAATGCCTTCAAACTCATGGCTTACAAGGACGAGTACGAAGTCGCGCGGCTACTGACCGAACCATCCTTCTGGGGTGACGTGAGGCGCCGGTTCGACGGCGGCGCGCTCAAGCTGCATCTGGCTCCGCCCATCCTCTTTGGTCGTGATCCGGCCACCGGCCGCCCGCGCAAAAGGGCGTTTTCGGCGAAGTATCTGTTGCCGATGTTGCGTTTGCTGGCGCGAGGAAGAGTCCTGCGCGGTTCCGTATTGGACCCATTCGGTTGGATGCGCGAGCGCCGCATGGAGCGGATGTCGCGCGATCGGTACTTCGCTCTGGTCGAGGAGATCATCGTCCGTCTCTGCGGCGCGAACCTCGAAGCGGCCGTGGCTCTGGCTTCTTATCCGGACGATATCCGAGGCTACGGCCGGGTGAAAGATGAATCGGTGAAACGAACCGAAGCCCAAGTCGAGACGTTGTGCGCGCAATTCTTTGAGGGTCTGCCCGAAGGCCTGAACGATCCCGCCTAGACGCATCACCACCAGACGACGGGTAAGACAGAAATCATACCAAGAGAAATTGCCTGCATGCATGGTGATCTGAAAGATTCGCGGTTCCTTGTGATTGGAGGCAGCTCCGGCATCGGCCTGGCCGTGGCATCGGTCGCCGCCAGCGCCGGCGCCGCTGTCACTATCGCTTCTCGTTCGCAGGCCAAGCTCGACTTGGCTCGCTCTCGAAGCTCAACCGGAAGAACGTAGACGCCGGTCCTGGACAAGTTCGATGATCGCAAACATAACGATTACGACGATGAGGACGCCAACTGACGCCGCAGCAATGACCGGGCTGACTTGGAGGAGAACCCCGTCCCACATCTGCTTGGGCAATGTTGTCTTGATCCCGCCGCCGATGAAGAGCGCGACCGTCAATTCTTCGAAGGATTGAAGGAATCCGGTCACAAAGCCCACCGCCAGCCCGCTCGCGACCAGCGGAAGTGTGACGCGCCAGAAAATGCGCAGACGTCCTGCCCCGAGCGTCGAGGCCGCCGCATCCAGATTCCAGTCGTATCCCTTGAAGGTCGCCAGCATCACCATGAACACGACGGGCATGGCAATGACGGTGTGGCCAATGATGATGCCGACATCGCTCGCGACCAGCGATATCCGCGCGAACAGGTAGAACAGAGCGATCGCGATCACGATCGATGGAACCATCATCGGAGACAGGCACAGCAGGAACGCGACGCTGCCGAGCCGGCTGCGGGTTCGCGCGACGCCGAGGGCCGCCATGGCTGCGAACACCAATGTAATTGCTGCGGCCGCAAAGCCGATGCTGAAGGACCGGACCATCGCGCCGAGCCAGAGCGGCGAAGCGGCAAACTGCTCGAACCAGCGCAGGCTCCAGCTCGGCGGCGGGAACGACAGAAAGGTGGATCCGGTAAAGGCCATCGGAATGAAGGCGATGATCGGAACCAGCAGCATCGCGATCATGGTCCAGGCATAGATGGAGAGAAGGGCTCCGCTGCCGAGGCCGCGAACGTTGCGTTTCCACGCCTCTTCGATACGCCCGAAGATCAACCCTAAGAGACTGACGATTGCGAGCCCTGCGCGGCGGACCAGGTCGTCCGGCCGCGTCGGCCGTTCGCCACCCGTCGTCGCCGACGACAAGCCGAAGATCCAGTCGTAGACGAAGCAGGTGGCGATCGTGGAGATCAGCAGGATCGTGGCCAGCGCACTGCCGAGCTGCCAGTTCTGCAGCTCATTGATCTGCAAGATGATCAGCTGCCCGATCATTGTATCCCTGGCGCCGCCCACCAGTGCGGGCGTGATGAAGAAGCCGAGCGACGCGACCAGGACCAGCAGGCCAGCCGCGGCCGCGCCGCGTATCGAGAGCTGGAAAAACACCCGCCAGAATGCTCGCGAGCTGTTGGCGCCCAGGGTCGACGCCGCCATCATCAGGCGGCGATCAATCTGGTTCATCACGGGCAGCATCGTCACCACCGCGAGCGGCAGCAAGGTATGCACCATCGCAAACACGACCGTCGTGCGCCCGAACAGCAGCTGGTCGCCGCCGCTGACGCCGATCGCGGCCATGGTCTTCGCAATGATTCCATTGCGTCCGAGCAGGACAAGCCAGGAGAAGTTCTTGATCAGCGCACTGGTCCAGAACGGCAGCAGCACGAACAGCGCGGCTATTCGCTGCTGCCGCGGCGGCTTGCGGGACAGCCAGTAGGCGAGGGGATAACCGAGCCCGACGCACAACGCGGTCGTCCAGAGCGCGACCGAGAAGGTCGTCGACAGCACGGCAAGGTAGGGACCTCCGTTCCAGATCCTGGCGAAGGCCGAAAGGGACAAGGCGCCCGTGACCTTGTCAAGGAAGCTCAGCGACAGCATCTGCACCGTCGGCAAGATCAGAAACAGAGCCAGGAATCCGAGGCCGGGCAGGGCAAGCCACAACGAATCAAGCTTCAGCTTCCGACGCCTTAGCCGCTCGGCTACTCCGAGGGAAGCGATCTCGGCCATCGGTCAGTGCCCCTGCTCGATCCGTTGCAGCAACTGGACGGTTCTGGCTACGCGCGCTTCGCGACCGGCGATCCGGGCGCGGACGAAGCGTAACGATTTTCCGGACGCGACAGGCCCAAATGCTCCCGCAGCGTGCGGCCCTCATAGTCCTGACGGAAGACACCGCGGCGCTGCAGTTCCGGTACCACCTTCTCGACGAAATCTGAGAGTGTGCTTGGCAGGGCGACGAACGAGATCATGAAGCCGTCGCAGGCGCCGGCCTCGATCCAGTGTTCCATGTGATCGGCGATCTGCTTGACGGTGCCACAGAAGGTCGCCTTGTTGCGATTGTAGCGCTTTGCGATCTCGCGCAAGGTCAGGCCCTCGCCGATCATGCCGGCGATCTCGTTGAAATAGGCCTGGTGGTGATTGGATGACGTCGGAACGCGATGTTTCGGCACCGGCTCGTCCAGCGGCAGGTCCGAGAGGTCGGTTTCGAGGTCCATGCCTAGCCGCATCACGCCGACGTCAGGATGAATGAGATCCTGCCAGCTCTCGAGCCTGTCGCGGGCTTCCTGCTCGCTCTCGCCGATCACGACCGAAATGCCCGATGCGATCTTCAGGTCGTCCGGCCGGCGGCCGAACTTGCCGATCCGCTCCTTGAGGTCGCGATAGAACGCCTTGGCACCTTCGAGATTGCCGCTCGATCCGAACACCACTTCGGCATATTCGGCCGCGAAATCCCTGCCGGTGTCGGACGCGCCGGCCTGGATGATGACCGGCCGCCCCTGCGGCGGCCGTTCGATGTTGAGGGCGCCGTGCACGGTGAAGTATTTGCCCTTGTGGTCGAGCAGGTGCTGCTTCTCCGGCAGGAAGCTCAGGCAGGCTGTCTTGTCGTAGACGAAAGCACCGTCTTCCCAGGTGTCCCACAACGCTTCGACGACATCGACGAATTCCTTCGCCTTGGCGTAGCGATCGGCGTGCGGGGGAAGGCGGTCGAGCCCGAAATTGCGCGCCGCGTAGTCGTTGGCGGAGGTGACGACATTCCACGCGGCCCGCCCGTGCGTAATGTGATCGAGCGAGGCGAACTGCCGGGCGAGATTATAGGGCTCGTAGAAGCTCGTGGAAGCGGTTGCGCCGAGGCCGATCCGAGTGGTGGCGCCGGCGATCGCCGACAAGAGCGTGATCGGCTCCAACACGTTCATGAACAGGGGCGAGCGGCTCCAGACCTTGAGGTTCTCGGTTCGTGCCGCCGGGGTGTCGGCGATGAAGAAGAAGTCGAACTTGCCGCGTTCGGCCAGTTGCGCCATTTCGCGATAATAGTCGATATCGGTCGAGGCGTGCGGCCGCGCCTCGTCCATCAGCCAGGACGCCGCATGTGATCCATTGGCGTGAATCAACGCGCCGATCACCATCTGTTTCTTCGTCATGATTGTCTCCCGATCTTCTTGTTTGTCCGCCTGACGTCGATCGTCAGCGCTTTCCGCCCATCAGCAGCCATTCCTGGAAGCGATCGGAGACCGCAGCGTAGTTCTTGCCCCAATAGGCGAAGTCGCGCACGGTCAGGCCAGCAAGATTTTCCGGAAGGGTCGGAAGCACCTTTGCGCGTTCCGGCGCAATGAATTTGTAGGCCTTCAGATTGCTCGGACCGTTCGCGACGATGGTCGAATAGGCCGCCTGCCGCTCGGGCTGCATGCAGAACTGCACGAACTGGCGTGCCTGCTTGAGCTTCGGCGTGCCGCGTGGGATCGACCAGCCGTCGATCGAATACAACCCCTTCCAGACGATGTTGACGGGAGCTCCGGCATCGATCGCGGCAAAGGCGCGCGCCGACCATGTATCGGCCATGTCGACTTCGCCGCTCTGCAGGATCTGGGTGTTCTGGGCGCCGCTCGTCCACCATACCGCCACGTCCGAGCGAAGCTTGTCCAGCTTGGCAAAGGCGCGATCGATATCCAGTGGATAGAGATCCTTCGGCGCGACGCCGTCAGCCAGCAGTGCTGCTTCCATCACGCCCTTCGGATTGCGATACAGGCCGCGGCGCCCGGGAAACCTGGTCGTGTCCCAGAAGTCCGCCCATCCGGTCGGCGCATCCTTCTTGTAGATGTCGCTGCGATAGGCCATCACGATGCCATAGGCCGAAAAGCCAAACCAGTTCGGCATCAGTGCGCCTGGAATGAGTTCGTCATCCGGCCCCTGGGAGACCTCAAGTGGCTCTAGGTAGTTCTTGTCCGCGGTCAGCCGCGCCACGTCATCCGGCGTCACCATGCAGACGTCCCAGATCTTGCTGCCGGTGTCGACGACCAGCTTGAACTGGGTTACGGGATCCGATTCATGGGCGACGCCTTCGACGCGAATGCCGGTCGCCTTCTCGAAGGGATCGTAGAAGGCGCTCCGCAGCGCCTGACCCGGCGCGCCGCCGACATCGGCAACCGTGATCTGCTCGGCCGCGCCGGCCCGTCCGCTCCAGACCGCCGGAAGTGCAATGCCCGATGCAGTCGCGCCGGCAGCCTTCAGAAGCTTGCGTCGCGTGATCGTGGTGATGGCAGACATTTACTTTTCTCCGTGATGCAAAAGTCGGTTTCCGCAATCGATTGGTGCGCGGCTTGGCTTGCAGGCCTCATGCGATCGCCGCGGCTGGGCGGTCCGCGAGCAGGCGGGCCTGGTCCCGGTCCCAGCGCATGAAGACATTTTCGCCGATCGCAACCGGCGGTAAGCCGGCGCCGCGGCGTACGGTCAAAACGGTGTCGCTGGGGAGGCGGACCAGAAGCCGCGTCTCCGAGCCGGCATAGATGCTTTCCTCGACGCGGCCGCACAGCAGGCGGTCGGCGCTCTCGCAGAGCTGGAGCTTTTCTGGGCGGACAACCAGTGCGGCTTGTTCGCCCTCCGGCATGGCGCAACCATCGGGCAGCGCCAACACGCCGTCCGCGGTCTCGATGCGACCGCCCGCGGCAATGGTCCCGTAGATCAGGTTGGACGCCCCGATGAAGTCGGCGACAAACGTGTTGGCGGGCCGCTCATAGATGTCCTCGGGCCTGCCGAGCTGCTCGATCCGCCCGTCGTTCATCAGACAGATGCGGTCGGCCAGCGCGAGCGCCTCCTCCTGGTCGTGCGTCACGAAGATGATGGTCGCGCCGGTCTCTCGGTGCAGCCGCTTGATCTCGATCCGCATGCTGTCGCGCAGCTTCTTGTCCAGCGCGGACAGCGATTCATCCATCAGGATCAGCGACGGCCGGTAGACGAAGCAGCGTGCGAGCGCCACGCGTTGCTGCTGTCCGCCTGATAGCTCGCGCGGAAAGCGGCTGGCGAAATCCGACAGGCCGACCATTGCGAGCGTCGCCTCGACGCTGCTCCGCACCTTGCCTGCCGGCATTCCGCGCATCTGCAGCGGAAATGCGACATTCTCCTGCACCGTGAGGTGAGGGAACAGCGCATAGTTTTGAAAGACAACGCCGATATCGCGCTTGTCGGCTGGATTGTCGGTCTCGTCACGGCCATCGATGATAAGCCGGCCGCCTGACGGCTCGACCAGTCCGCAGATGATCTGCAGCAGCGTCGTTTTTCCCGAGCCAGATGGACCGAGAACCGCCAATAGCTCTCCAGCAACGACCTTCAACTCGAGCGGCTTGAGCACCATCGATGTGCCGTACGCTTTCGCGATGCCGCGAACATGCAGCTTGACCCGCGAGGACGGCTCGGCAGGCTCACCGGCCGGAGCCTGCTCCGATGCCGCATCGTCCGCATCCGGACCGAGATCGTTACGCGCCAGTCGCCACAACATCCGAAGCGCATCGCTACGGCGGCTTCGAAGGGGTGGAAAGGCGCGGATTGCGTGCATTGCAGGTCCTGTCGGGGTCAACTTGCGCAAAGTAAGCCTGCCGGAGCTGCGATGTGTAAATTACGAAATCCGGGCCCTTTGCTTAGACGAGGCCTAATCGGCCGCACTGCGGAATTATTGGGCTTTGGTTGACTATGCATTGATCTTTACGCCCGATGCGGCGTCACCTTGCAGCTATAGCTTGGCGGTAATCACCGGCCACAATTTTCCTATTTTACCCCACTGAGGGGAATCCGTAAATCTCAACTGCATCATTCGGGATGCCTTCAGGTTTTCGGAGCGACAGATGAACCATTTCGCCGACGCGTCGGATGAACAGCAACTTCGCATCGATCTTGCTGCGGCGTTCCGCATCATCGCCAAGCTTGGCATGCATGAGGCTGTCGCGAACCACTTCAGCGCCGCCGTTTCGACCGACGGCCGCAGGTTCCTGATGAATCCGAAGTGGCGCCACTTTTCCCGCATCAAGGCCAGCGACCTCGTATTGTTCGATCTTGACGACGCGAGGAGCGCAAACGACAGACCCGATGTCGATCCGACCGCGTGGGCGATCCATGGCCAGATGCACAGGCAACTGCCCCAGGCCCGGGTCGTGATGCATCTGCATCCGCCCTTCGCGACCACGATCGCGGCGCTGGCCGATCCGAGCGTCAGGCCGATCGATCAGAATACTGCTCGCTATTTCAACCGACTTGCCATCGACGAAAGCTACGCCGGAATGGCCGACAGCGAGCAGGAAGGCGCCCGCCTGGCCCGGCTGCTCGGAAACAAGTCGCGGCTGATGATGGGGAATCACGGCGTGCTCGTCACCGCCAACACGATCGGCGAAGCCTTTGATGACATTTATACGCTCGAGCGCAGCTGTCAGATCCTGGTGCAGGCTTACGCAACCGGCCAGCCGCTAAGGGTTCTGCCCGACGAGGTCGCAGAAAACACCGCGCAGGATTGGGAGCGGATTACCGACTTCTCGATCGCTCATTTCGAGGAGATGAAGCGTGTTCTCGACGCCGAAGATCCGTCCTACGCACACTGAGGTGCGTCCGAGACCATGACGCTTCGGAGCGCCGTGGTTCGGCTGCCGCTAAGCAGAGCGCCGGAAAGTTCTAATTTTTCTTTGCACGCCGATACGCCAGAGTGCCAACCAGCCGGGGCCATGCCACCGACACGATCAAATAGGAGCGGACATGATACGGACCGGTGAAGAATACAAAGCCTCGATTCGGGATAGCCGCGCCGTCTACATGAACGGCGAGAGGATCAAGGACGTCACCACGCATCCGTCGTTCAAGCCGCTGGTCGATATCCGCGCCCGCATCTACGACCTCCAGCATGACCCGGCGACCCGTCACCTGATGACCTATCGGGAGGACGGCGAAGTCCATGCCATCAACAACAAGCTGCCGCTGAGCCAGCAGGACTGGTGGGACAAGCGCCGCGCAACCGATACGGTGCTGGAAGATATCGGCGGGGTGGTCACGCGCGTCGGCGACGAGACCGTCGGTGAAATGTGGTCACTGTTCGATGGGCAGGACGTGCTCAACGAGGTGGACCCGCAATTCTCGAAGAACATCCGCAACCATATCTTCAAGGTTCTTCATACCGATCCCTTTCATGTCTCGGCGAATACCGATCCCAAGGGCGATCGTTCGAAGGCGCCGCAGGAGCAGGATCCGGACATGCTGCTGCATGTCGTCAAGGAAACCGACGCCGGCATCATCGTCCGTGGGGCAAAATATGAAACAGCGGCTGCTTATGCCAACCAGGCCTTCACCAAGCCGACGATCGCCAATTGGGGAGATGCCGCCTATTCGGACTATGCTGTCGGCTTCATTTGTGATCTCGGTTCGCCCGGGCTGAAATTCATCTGCCGTACCGGTTTCGCCGGCCGCGCACCGATCGACGATTATCCGCTGTCGAACCGGTTCGATGAGGTCGACACGCTCGTCATCTTCGATAACGTCCTGATCCCCTGGGAGAACGTCCTGTTCTACCGGCACACTAAGGCCGCGGTGTTCATCCGCGCCACGCTGCATCGCTATTCGGCCTTTGCCTTCGTGCAGCGCAATCTCAAGCTCGCCGACATGCTGATCGGCGCGGCGCTGTTCAACGTCCGCCAAACCGGGCTCGAGAAGCAGCAGGCGGTGCAGGAAAAGCTCTCGCGGCTTGCCATCTATCGGGAGGGCATCAACGCCCATCTCACGGCGGCGATCGCGTTGCCCGAGCGCAGTCCCGGCGGCTTGATGATGCCGAACCAGTCGCTGCTCTATACCGGACGCGTGCTGGCCTGCTCGCAGCTCCACGAGATGATGCATATCGCACGCGAATTGTGCGGAGGCCAGATCTGCGTGACCCCGGACAAGGCGGCCTTCGAGGATGCCGAGACCGGCCCATGGCTCGAGAAGTTCTACACGATCAATGATAAATGGATCGCCGACGATAGGCGGCGGCTGCTCGCCTTTGCGCGCGATCTCCTGAACTCCGATTATGCCGGGCATCGCCTGACGTTCCAGTTGTTCGCGCAATCGGCGCCGTTCGCGCATCTTGCCGCTGTCTACCGCAATTTCGATTGGGACGGTCCGCTGGACTTCGTTCGCAGATCGGCGGGGCTGTCCAAAAAGGTCCTCGACGAGAAGGGCGGCCGGACCGGCGATCGCGCCGTGAGCCAGTGGTTCGGTCAGGTCAGGGACGCCGCCGAATAGCAACCCACGCAGAGGAGGTCTTTCGTGTCAGCCATCAGCCTGGAACAGGCCGCGCCGGACATTCGTGCGCAATTCCTCGATGGAATGAGCCGTGCCGCATTCTGCGTCAACGTCGTGACGACAGACGGTTCGGCAGGCCGCGCCGGCGTTACGGTCTCGGCGATGTCGTCAATTTCTGCTGACGGCAACAGCCCGACGGTGCTGGTTTGCATCCATCACCAAAGCAAGACGGCGGCGGCGATCGTCGAAAATGGCGTGTTCTGCATCAACATTCTGCGCGACGATCAGTCCGGCATCGCCGACTGCTTCGGCGGACGCAAGCCTGGGGATGCCGACAAGTTTGCCTACGGCAAATGGGTCGAGGGCGATACGCGGGCGCCGCGTCTGGCCGACGCCGTCGTGGCGTTTGATTGCCGCGTGCTGTCAGCCGAACGGGTCGGGACGCATCACATCTTCATCGGCGCGGTGGCCTCGGTGACGATGGGATTTGGCACGGCGTTGATCTACGCCGACCGCGCCTATGGCAAGGCCCAGCGCATCGTCGCGCCCGAGCCAAAGTGAACATAACCGCCTGTGGTACGAACTCGTGCCGCTGGTCAAATCATATCTTTCCAGTGACCCTACGGGACAGCCGATGACTCACACGCGCATTCGCAAGTTCAACACCAAGGACAGCTATCCCGAGCAGAAGCTCGACAATGATCTTTGCCAAGCCGTGGTCGCGAGGGGCAGCATGGTCTTTGTGCGCGGACAGGTCGGGCAGGATCTCGACACCGCGGTGAATGTCGCCATCGGCGATCCCGTTGGTCAGACCGACAAGGCGATGGCCAACGTCAAGACGCTTCTGGAGGAGGCTGGCTCGCGACTCGAAGACATCTGCAAGATCACCATCTACATCACCGACCCACGCTATCGCGAGCCGGTCTATCGCAAGATCGGTGAATACCTGAAGGGGGTCTTTCCGGTCTCGACTGGTCTGGTGGTGTCGGCGCTGGCGCGGCCGGAATGGCTGGTCGAGGTCGACGTCACCGCCGTCATTCCCGACAACCGATGAGGCCGGCATGACCTTTTCCCTGACGGCCCGGTGCGCGGACACCGGGATGTTTGGAATGGTGATTTCGTCCTCCTCGCCGGCAGTGGCGGCACGCTGCGTTCATCTGCGCGCCAAAGCCGGCGCGGTCGCGAGCCAGAACATCACCGATCCTGCGCTGGGCCAGATCGGCCTCGACCTGCTGGCGCGGGGTTTGAGCGCCGGTGAAGTTCGTGACGCGCTTGTCGCGTCGACCCCCTTTATCGCATATCGGCAGCTTGCGCTTGTCGACGCAGTCGGGCGCGTCGCGTTCCATTCCGGCAGCAACACCCTTGGCATCCACGCCATCCATCCTGGCGATGGCGTGATTGCTGCCGGCAATTTGCTGGCCAATGACCAGGTGCCGGCCACTATGGTCCAGGGTTATCAGGCCAGCGTCGGCAAGCCGTTTGCCATGCGGCTGCTCGCGGCCCTGCAGGTTGGGCTCGACCAGGGCGGGGAGGCCGGACCGGTGCGCTCTGCGGGTCTTTGCGTGGTGCGAGATGTGTCCTGGCCAATCGTGGATTTGCGGGTCGACTGGAGCGACCGGCCGATCGCAGCGTTGGCGGAGGCTTGGACCTGCTACGAACCCCAAGTCGAAGATTATGTCCGGCGTGCGAGCAACCCGTCCGAAGCGCCCCGCTTCGGCGTGGCCGGTGAAAGCCGAATCTGAAGGTGGTCCGGTTCGGTCCGGTCAATCCTGCTATATTCCGCCCGAAGAAACGCGACCCGCGCCCCGATCGGGAAGAGGGTGTGATCGCCATCGGTCATCTTCCGCAGGGGTCAATAGCACCACATGAGATACACGCTACGCCAGATCGAGTACTTCATCGCGACGGCCGAGACGGGAAGCATCACTCTGGCCTCCGAGCGCGTCAACATATCGCAGCCATCGATCTCGACGGCGATCGCGCATCTCGAGGAGGAACTCGGAACCCAGCTTTTCATCCGTCGCCATGCACAAGGGCTCTCGCTTACGTCGGCCGGCCGGCTTTTGCTGGTCGAGGCCAAGCAATTGATCGAACAGGCTGAGCATGTCTATTCTGTCGCCTCCGAGGTCGGGGAGCGCGTCCGTGGACAATTGTCGCTGGGCTGCTTCATAACGCTCGCGCCGATGGTGATGCCGGAGTTGTCGCATTCGTTCACGTCGACCTATCCGGAATCGCGTATCGTCCAAACGGTCGCCGACCATGAGCAGTTGCTGGAGCGTCTGCTGAGTGCCGAACTCGACGTCGCGATCACCTATGACCTGTTGATTCCCGACGAGTTCGAGTTTTTGCCGTTGGCGAGCCTGCCGCCGCACGTCATGGTCAGTGAGGCGGGGCCCTTGGCGCGACACTCTGCCGTCAGTCTGCAGGAACTGGCACGCGAGCCATTGATCCTTTTGGATCTGCCGATCAGCCGCGAATATTTCCTCAGCATGTTCATGAAGGAAGGCCTCGAGCCCAACATCGCATCGCGGTCGACACACCAGGATGTGATCCGGACCATGGTGGCTAACGGCTACGGCTATACGCTCGCGAACGTTCGCCCGCGTTGCGAACTTGCGCTTGACGGACGGCGCGTCTCGCGGGTTCGCTTGTCGGGTGACCATCGGCCGATGGTGATCGGCGTGCTGACGTTGTCGCAGAGCCGCAAGTCTCGCTTGGTCACAGTCTTCGAGGAGCACTGCCGCCGGTTCGTCTCCGACGCATACATTCCGGGCATGGTGGCGCCGGTCATGGAGCGCCGTATCTTTCTGGGGCCGGTCGTTGGCGACGGGTCACTGCCCGGCGACGACTCGTCGAGTTGATGCGCCGGACGGCGGTTGCGGGTCGGCGAGGCCGTTGCTTCGTCCCCGGACGGGCGACCCGTATCAAGTCGTGTCCATCCATAAATGGCAACGGAAGGAGTGTCTGCGCCAGCCGGGACCGATGTTTCCAGAAGGTGTGATCTAATTCGGCAAGCCATGAATCGTCAATGCCGACCTTTGCAGAAGTTCATTCGCGGTCGGTGCGGGAGAAGATTGGCGAGCCGATTAGTACTTCGATGACCGAAGCAGTCTTCGCCGCTCGGTGCCCTCGCTAGTTCTCGATCCAGACGGTCATGCCTGGCTCAAGGCCTGCCGGCTCTGCCTCCGGGTCGAGGCGCAAGCGCAGCGTGTTGCGGTCGTGATCGCCAATGACCCGCTCGGCCTGCCAGGTCGCGAACGTTCCGAGCGGCCGCAGCTCGGTGATGACGGCTTTGGTCGCGCCATCGGCTCCGTTCCGCTTCACGTTTACTGTCGATCCGACCGTAACGCCATTGAGATGGTCCTCGCGTACATTAAACGAGAGCCACTGCTTGCCCGATGCCTCGACCATCAGGATGGGTTGACCCGCGCGAACGTTCTCGCCCACCTCTGCGGCGACCACGCTGACGACACCGTCGGCCGGCGCACGCAACACCATCTTGTCGAGACGGCGCTCAAGCACCGCGACCGCGGCCGCAGCGGCCTCGACCTGCGCGTCGGCGATGGCGCGTTCCTCCCGGGTGGGGCCCGCCACAGCGGCATCGTAGTTCGCTTGGGCTTCGGCCACGTCGCCGCGTGCGCTCGCAACGTCGTTTTCGGCCTGGTCGAGCGTCTGTTGGGATTCAAAGCTCTGGCGGGCCAATGTGCTGGTTCTGGTGAGCTGAGCCTGGACATAGTCGAGGCGGGCAGTTGCCTTGGCGATTGCCGATTTCAGAGAGTCGACCTGTTCGCGACGGACGCCGGCATAGACGTTGTTGCGGTTCGCGGTTGCCGACGCGAGTGCGGCGCGGGCCTGGTCTGCCTGTGCCGTCAACTCGACGGCGGAGAGTCTCGCCAGGACGTCGCTCGCGCGCACCTGCGCGCCCTTCGCGACAACAATCGACACCAGTTGGCCGTTCACTTCCGGCTCGACCCTGACTTCGGTCGCGCGCACGACGCCAACGATTGGGGCCGGGGATTCGGGACGACGCTCGAAATAGATCAGAGCGCCCGCGACGAGCACAAGCGGGATCGCAACCATTGCGGCTCGGCTAGCCTTGTGCATGTCGCTGTCCTCTCTTGACGGCAATCGCCGAGATCACGGCGAGCGCGAAATAGCCCAGTGCAAGACACCACAGTCCGAGCCAGTCATGCGCGACCTCCCAGATGCTGGCTCCGAGCTGGTTGATGCGCACCAGGCCATCGATCGCGGCGTCCGCCGGGAACAGCCGACCCAGCGCGACGGCCACGTCGGGGATTGCTTCGCGCGGCCATGCGAAACCAGCGGTGAAGAACTGAGGCAGGCTGGTGGCAAGGAGCAGGATCGTCGCGTTTTCGGGCCGCGTGAACCAGGCCCCGATGGCTTGCCCCAGGAAGCTCGTCGCGAGCAGGAAGACGGTCGCGAGCGCGAACAATTGTGGGAGATGGCCGAGCGTCGAGAAGCCATAGATGCGCGGCAGCACGATGAGATAGAGCGCGAGCGCTGGAAGGTAGATGGTGAGGTGGGCGATGCCGCGACCGAACACACCGGAAATCGCTCCGCCGGAGCTCGCCAGCGACGTGCGCGTCAGCATCGCCGCACCGATCAGGAGGGTTTGTTGCAGGATCAGCACAAACGCCGCCGGGACGACGTAGCTGGCGTAGCCGCCCACCGGATTGAAGATCGGCTGCAGCAGGACGTCCGCCGGGCTCAAGCTTGCCAACTTCGCCTTAACAAGGCTTCCGTCCGAGCGAGCGCCTCGCGAAACGAGGTCAGATGTCAATGCTCCGACGGCTGTGGCGACGCCGCTTGCAGTCGATCTGAATATGAACAGGTAGGTGCCATCCGCGTAGACCGGGATGTGAGCGGTGATCCCCTTGAGTACGTCGCGCTCGGTGCCCGGCGGGATATCGACGGCGGCAAAGGCCTCGCCACGATCGATTGCGGCGCGCGCTTCGGCGAGGGTGCGGGCCCGAACCGTAACGCTCAACGCGCCACTTGCATCCAGCGTCTCGACGATCTGGCGGCTGAGATCGCTTAAGTCGTTGTCGACCACCGCGATGGGAAGCTTGCGAAGGATCTGATTCAGATAGGGTTGTGGGTAATAGACCCCGTAAACCAGGGGAGCCAGGAACAGCAGGCTGAAGGCACTCTTCGTTCCGAGCACGCGGTGCCACTCCGCCTTGAAGGCGCCGCCGATGCCGCGTGGCGTCGGTTTGCTCGCGGTTGGCTCGGCCGGCCGTATCGCCTCGAACCAGCCCTTGCGCTTGAGGCTTGCCATGCGCCACAAAGCGAGGCCGGCAAACAGCACCGCCAGGCCAGCGAGCGCAGCGAACGGAACGGCGGACTCCGAGACCGGCAGTCCCCGTGCCGCTTGTCCCAACAGGACGGCCATGTACCAGCGCAGTGGCAGGATCGAGCCCCAGACTTGCGCAAACGTATTCATGCCGACTGAAGGAAAGCCGACGCCCGCATAGCCGAATGCAGGAGAGGCAATCAGGCCCGCAAGTCCCAGCCCCGTCGCCAGCTCGCCGACCAGGAGTTGCAGCAAGGCCCCCAGCGACAGATAGGCAATAATGAGGAGGGAGCCGGCGGCAAGCATCAATGGCAAATCACCCTTAAAGGAGATTTGCAGCATGCCCTCCAGAAGAAGCGGCACGGCCAGCATGATCAGGAAGAAGACACCGAACAGCGGCGCAAGCTTGCCGACCAGCGCGACGACCGGATCACCGCCGGCGCTTTCGAGCCAGGCTCGGGCGTCGCGGCGGCGGAATTCGGAGCCGACGGAGTAGCCCGCGGCGAGCGTGATCACCACATGGATGATGGTCGGCAGCAGCGCGCGCAACAGAAACTGCGCATAGTTCTTTTGCGGATTGACCAGCGCGATGGTCTCCGCTGTCATCGTTCCCAGCGACGTCGGCGCAGGTGCCGCGCGGGTGGCAGGAGCGGCGACAGCCGCCGCGGCGGACAGTGCATCGCTCAGGCCCGAGGATGCAATACCGGATGCTGTCAGGAACTGCTGGTTATAGAAGCCGACCACCTGCGGGCGGCGCGCGGCCTTCAGGTCACGCTCGAAGTCCGGCGGGATGTAAATTGCCGAGATCGCCTTGCCGGACCGTATGTCCTGCGCGGCGGTGGACAACGTACCGGAGCGGTCAACGATCTTCAGGCTGGGAGACGCGGCGACGTACTGCACCAGAGCCCGCGAAGCGTCCGACTTGTCTTCGTCGACGATCGTCACCCCAAGTCCCCGTATCACCGGATGGCTGAACACCGTTGTGAGAACCACGAACGCAAAGAGCGGCACGCCGAAGATCAGGAGCAACGCCACGCGATCGTGAAACAGCCACTGACACTCGCGCCGCGCGACCGACAGAAATCCCGGTTTTGACGCCGCCCTCATTGCCGTGCCCGCCAGTCGAGATAGGCGCTCATTCCCGGCCGCAGCTCGGGCACCCGCTCGACCGGGTAGGCGCGGATCGAAAACGTCCGCAAGTCGAAATCGCCGGTGGCGCGCGTCGCCCGCCAGCTTGCATACTCGCCCTTGGTGGCGATGAGCTTGACCTCGACCGCAAGGCGACGATCGTCGAGGGCCGGAATACGGACATCGAAGCGATCGCCGACCTTCAGGTTCTTGACGAGATCCTCGCGAAGATCGAAGTGGATCCAGACATCGGCGAGGTCGATCAGGGTCACCAGCGGCACGCCCGGCGATACGTATTCGCCCGGCTCCACATTGCGCTGATAGATCTGCGTGGCGACGGGGGCATAGACCACGAGTTGATCGATGATCGACTGCACGCTCTGGATATCGGCGTTGGCTTTTTCGACGTTGGCTTTCGCGATGGCGCGTTCTTCCTTCGTGTAGCCATTGACCGCCTGTTCGTAGGCTGACTTGGCTTGATCGACCCCGCGTTCGCTCTCATGCAGCGCATCGGTCGCCTGATCGAGGCGGGCCTGCGGCGCATTGCCTTGCTCGGTCAGCGTATGGGTGCGTTCAAAGGTCTTCTGCGCCAGCACCAGGGCCGCCTGCGCGCGCTCCATTTCGGCTTTCCGTGCGGCTATGGTTTCCGCCCGCGTTCCGACGAGCACGTTGGCAAGCTGTGCCTCGGCAACAGCCATCGCCGTTCTCATTTGTTCGAGCTTGGCGACAGTCTCCGGATTGTCGATCCTTACGAGCACAGCGTTCGCAGCAACGTTTTGGCCGCGTTCGACGGGGATTTCCTTGACCCGTCCGTCGACCCGCGCGGCAATATCGAACCGCGTTGCATCGGCCTCGCCCTGCACGAGCAGCGGTACCGGCCGCAGTAGATAGAAGAGGGATAGCGCCACAACAATAGCTGCGACGATACCGACGACAATGGCAGGAGTACGCGTCGCCGTGCGCGTGTTATTGTCCTGTCCGTCACGCGGTACGTCGGGCGCAGTTTGAACGTCCTCGCCAGAGGTCGGCGTGTCCATGCCTGTCTCCACTTGGTTCATGACCGTCTTGGTTGTCAGGCCTCGCCGGACTTCCATGCACCGTGTCTGACTTGGCGGCAAGTCGACTTAGCCAGTGCACAAATTTCACCGCTTGTCTGGAAGCGCTCCGGTTTGCAGGTTCGTGCGCTCAATTCCAGCCTAACCGGGGGAATGAGAGGGGACAAGTAGCGAAAAATAAGCTGTCGTACATTGGACCGAGATAGCGACGCCAACGCAGCACGAAATGTGCAAGCGCGTAGCAGGGGTGAGCTGTGCTGTGCGACAGCGAAGAAGAAGCACGACCATTCCAGCGACGATCGTCTCATTCAATATCGTGGCGGATATTCCCGGCACAGTCACGGTCAAGCGCTGACCAATGTCGCGTCAAACCGTCATACAGGTGTCGCATGTCTGAAGCCGTCACGAGGAACAACCGAAGCTCGGTCGCCGGCGCCGTCGCCTCTCGTCTCTTTGTCCTTGAGCTGAACGCCGGCCGCATTCACTCCATGAATACGGACGGCTCCGACCGCAAGACTATCGTGTCGGATTGCCATTTGCCGGACGGCATCGTCGTGGATACCGAAGCGGGGCATATCTACTGGACCAATATGGGCATCCCAAGCCTGGATGACGGATCCATCGAGCGCGCCGATATCGACGGCAAGAACCGCAAGACAATCGTCCCACAGGGAAACACCCACACGCCAAAGCAGATCATTCTCGATAAAACGGCTGGCAAGCTCTATTGGTGCGACCGCGAAGGTATGCGCGTCATGCGCTGCAATCTCGACGGCTCGCAGCTGGAGACGCTGATCGAAGCCGGCCGCGGCGAGGCCGATAGCCGCGATCAGACGCGATGGTGCGTCGGGCTGACGATCGACCCGAAATTCGGACATCTCTACTGGACACAAAAAGGCCCTGATAATGCCGGGCTCGGCCGCCTGTTCCGCGCCAATCTCGAAATTCCTGCCGGCCAGACTGCAGCGACCAGGTCCGACATCGAGATATTCTACGACGGTCTGCCGGAGCCGATCGATCTCGAGCTCGACGTCAAGAACCGTGTCCTCTACTGGACCGACCGCGGCGACCCCCCGCGCGGCAACACCGTGAACCGGGCCTCGATCGACAACAAGCCCGCCGAACCGGAGATCGTGGTGACCCATCTCATGGAGGGGATCGGCATCGCGCTCGACGTTCCAAACGATCGCATGTTCGTGACCGATTTCGCCGGCTCAGTCTATTTCGCGCGGCTCGATGGATCGGGTGAACGAAATTTCCTCTTCGCCCAGGGCAATCTCACCGGCATCGCCTACGCCGAAATCTGACAACGCATCGGAGAAATGACATGACCGATACCAAGCCTATTCGCCGCATCGCCATCATCGGCACCGGCGTGATCGGCGCGAGCTGGAGCTCGCTGTATCTTGCCAAGGGACTGCAGGTCGTCGCCACCGACCCCGCTCCGAACGCGGAAGCCGCGCTGAGGAAGTTCGTCGAGACCGCCTGGCCTGCGCTGAAACGATTGGGCCTCTCGTCGGGAGCGTCGCAGTCGAACCTGACGTTCACGCCCGACCTTGCCAAGGCGCTCGCCGGCGTCGACCTCGTCCAGGAGAACGGGCCGGAGCGGATCGATTTCAAGCAGAAGCTCTATGGGCAGCTCGATGAGCTGCTACCGCCCGACGTGATCATCGCGTCGAGTTCGTCGGGGCTCACCATGAGCGAAATCCAGAAGGGCGCCGCGTCTCATCCCGAGCGCTGCGTGATTGGTCATCCGTTCAATCCGCCCCACCTGATCCCGCTGGTCGAGATCGTCGGCGGTGCCAAGACCTCGGCAGCAACGATCCAGCGCGCGGATGAATTTTACACCTCGATCGGGCAACGGACGGTGCGCGTCAACAAGGAGATGCCGGGGCATGTCGCCAATCGGCTGCAGGCGGCGTTGAGCCGCGAGATTTATTACCTCGTCGCCGAGGGAGTAGTGAGCGCCGCCGATGTCGACACCGCCCTGTCCTGGGGGCCGGGTCTGCGCTGGGGCGTCATGGGCGGCTTGATGCTCAACCATCTCGGCGGCGGTCCGGGCGGCATCGAGCACTTCTTCCAGCAGTTCACTGGCCCGATGACCGCCTGGTGGAAGACTCTCGGCTCGCCGGTGCTGACTCCGGAAGTGCAAAAGAAGCTGATCGACAGCGTGCATGCCGAGGCGGGCTCGCGCACCATCCAGGAGCTGGAGGCGGAGCGCGACGAAGTTTTGCTCGGCCTGATCGAGCTGCGCAACAAGGTGGCGAGGTCGAGCCGAACGAAATCGCCGGCGTCGGTTGCCTGAGGCAAGGCGCCCTCGGCGAGATCGATCATTACGTCCAATCCGGTCCTTCAACTTTCTAGGCTTCCGAGCCGCAGCGAGGAGAGATTTCCAATGCCCACAGCAACCGCAGCAGGCAAGACCGGCACACCGAGGCCGGTGCCCGTTCCAAATGGCGACTTCTATCAGTTGGTCGACCTTCTCACCCCCGAGGAGAGAGCGACCGTCAAGAAGGTGCGGACCTATATGGAGAGCAAAGTCCAGCCGATCATCAACAAATACTGGTCTGACGACGCCTTTCCGTTCGAGCTTTTGCCATCGTTCAAGGAGCTCGGCATCGGTGGCCTTGGCTTTGAGGGCTACGGCTGTGCTGGCGGCAACCAGAAGCTGTTTGGTTTCGTCGCGATGGAGATCGCACGCACCGACGCGTCGATCTGTACGTTCTGGGGCGTGCACAATGGCTTGGCGATGGGCTCGATCTATCTCGACGGATCGGAGGAGCAGAAGCAGAAATGGCTGCCGCAGATGGCGCGTTACGAAAAGATCGGCTGCTTCGGCCTCACCGAGCCGCTGGTCGGTTCGGGAACGAGCGGCGGCATGACCACGACGGCCAAGCGTGAAGGCGATACCTGGATTCTCAATGGCCAGAAGCGATGGATCGGCAACGCGCCGTGGTGCGATCTCTCCATCATCTGGGCGCGCGATCTCGCCGACAACCAGGTGAAGGGTTTCATCGTCGAGAACAAATCGACACCCGGGTTTAGCGTCGAGAAGATCGAGCACAAGATCGCGCTCAAGGTGGTCCAGAACGGCCAGATCACGCTGAAGGACGTAAGGGTGTCGGAGGCGAACCGCCTGCAGGGCGGCAACTCGTTCCGCGATACCGCCCGCGTGCTGCGGATGACGCGATACATGGTGGGGTGGGCATCGACCGGGATCCAGATGGGCGCATACGAAGCGACCCTCAAATATGCCCAGGAGCGACTGCAATTCGGCAAGCCGATCGCGTCGTTCCAGATGATCCAGGATCTGCTGGCCAAGATGCTCGCCAACCTGACGGCGTGCCAGTGCCTGATGCTGCGGCTGGCGCAGCTGGACGACGAAGGCAAGCTTGACGACCATCATGCGGCGCTGGCGAAGGCGTTCTGCACGGCGAAATCCCGGGAGACGGTCTCGTGGGGGCGCGAGGTCCTGGGCGGCAACGGCATCGTCGCCGACTACAACGTCGCGCGCTTCTTCGCCGATGCCGAAGCGCTGTACTCCTATGAAGGCACCTATCAGATGCAGAATCTGATCGTCGGCAAGGCCATCACTGGTCACGGCGCCTTCATCTGACATCCCGAGCGTCGCCGGCGCTCCGACGCCGGCTGCCCTCCCAATCCAGGAGATACGATTATGGCTTCGCAAGCTGCACCGCTCACCCCTTCGCCTGCAACAGTACCCAACTCCTTGCCGCGGGCAGCGTTGGCGCTTGCGAACGTCCTGTACGAGAAAAAGGGTTCGATCGCCTACGTGACGGTCAATCGGCCCAAGGTGCTCAACGCGCTCAATACGCCGACCTGGACCGATTTGCGCGCCGCATTCGAGGATGCAAAGGCCGACGCGTCGGTACACGGCGTGATCCTCACCGGCGCAGGCGACAAGGCCTTCATCGCCGGCGCCGACATCAGCGAACTTGCACATGTCGATGCCTACGATGCCGAAGAGTCCAGCCGGTTCGGGCAGGGTGTGCTGGACCTCATCGAAAACCTTGGCAAACCGGTGATCGCAGCGATCAACGGCTTTGCGCTCGGCGGCGGCTGCGAGACGGCGATGGCCTGCACGATGCGGATCGCGGTGGAGCACGCCAAATTTGGGCAACCCGAGGTCAAGCTGGGCCTGTTGCCCGGTGGTGGCGGAACGCAGCGCTTGCCGCGTCTGGTGGGCAAGGGGCGTGCGTTGCAGCTGATCCTCACGGGCGAGACGATTTCCGCACAGGAAGCCTATCGCATCGGCCTCGTCAACGAAGTCGTTCCTGCGGCCGGCCTGATCGACCGTGCCGAGACGATTCTGAAGCAGATCGCGGCCAATGCGCCGATCGCTGTGAAGTTCTCGCTGGAGGCGGCCAACAAGGGGATGGACACCAGCCAGGCCGAGGGGTTCGCGCTCGAGGCGTCCTATTTCGGAATCTGCGCGGCAACGGAAGACAAGAAGGAAGGCACAACGGCCTTCCTCGAAAAACGCGCGCCGCAGTTTCGCGGTCGGTGAAACATTCCACATACGGCGATTTGGAAGGGACAGCTATGGCAAGCGACAATATCTTCTCTGGACTGAAAGTGGTGGATCTCGCGAGCTTCATCGCAGGCCCCAGCGCCGCGGTGATCCTGTCGGATTTCGGTGCCGACGTCATCAAGGTGGAGCCGCCGAGCGGCGAACTGTGGCGCCATGCCAACCATCTCCCGCCGCAGCCGGTCGCCGAGGATGCCTACCCCTGGCACCTTGCCAATCGCAACAAGCGTGGCATCGCCCTTGATCTGAAATCCCCGAGCGCCCATCAGGTTCTCGAGAAGCTGGTCAAATGGGCCGACGTTCTCATCGTCAACACGCCGCATCCCGCGCGTGCACGATTGAAGCTCGAATATCAGGATGTTGTGCAGTGGAATTCGCGGCTGATCTACGCGGACATCTCAGGCTTCGGCGACAAGGGGCCGGATGCGAATCTCCCCGGCTTCGACATAACGTCCTATTGGGCACGCAGCGGTTTGCTGTCGATGACGCGCGATGCCGGCGCGCCGCCGACCTGGCCGGTCGCCGGCAGCGGTGACAATGCCACCGCCGTCGGGCTTTATTCGGCGATCGTCACGGCCCTTTATCGTCGCGAGCGGACGGGGGAGGGGGCGCATGTCACGACCTCGCTGCTTGCCGAAGGCGTGTGGTCCGCCAGCGTCTCGATCCAGGCAGCGCTTTGCGATGCGAAATTCTTCGGGCTGCACGATCGCAAGAATCCAGCGAATGCGGCGATGAACGTCTGGCGCGCCAAGGATGACACCTGGTTCGTTCTCATCATCACGCCCGACAAGCTGGCGGCCGTCGCCAAGGCCATCGGCCGCCCTGACCTTCTGACCGATCCCCGCTTCTCCGATCCGGCGAAGCTGACGGCGAATATGCCACAGCTCACGGCGATCCTCGACGAGATATTCTGTGGCGAGCCGATGGCCCACTGGTACGAGGTGTTCAATGGCGTCCACGTGACGTTCGGAGCGGTACGTGGGCCGCAGGAGGTGATCAACGATCCTCAGCTCCAGGCGAACGATATCATCGTTCCGCTTAGTGGTGCCGGCGGCAAGCTGACGTCCACGATCAGCAGCCCGATGCAGGTGCATGGCGTCGCCAAAGTACCCGCCAAGCGCGCCCCGAAGATTGGAGAGCACAATGAGGAGGTTCTCCGGCAACTCGGATTTAGCGCGGCCGAGATCGACGGTTTGCATGAAAGCGGTGCGATTCCGAAAGCAAAGGAACATGCGGCCTAGCTCGGCGACACGCTCCGGGCGGCGGCAGCCGCCCCGAACCTCGATTTGCCATGAAATTCAGCAAACAAACCCGGAATTTGACAATGGATGATATCATTACCGAACACGCGGGAAGCGTCTTGCGCGTCCAGTTCAACCGCCCGACAAAGCGGAATGCGATGACGTCAGCCATGTACGTGGCTCTCGCCGGCATCTTCAACAAGGCGGCGAGTGACGAGAGCACGCGTGTCGTGCTTTGGCATGGCGCGGGAGATTCGTTCTGCGCGGGCAACGATATCGAGGATTTTCTCAAGAATCCTCCAGGGCCGGGCGAATCGCCACAAGCCGGCCTCATGCATGCGTTCGTCAACTTCGACAAGCCAGTCGTGGTGGCGGTCCACGGCGCCGCCATCGGTGGCGGCACCACCATGCTGACGCACTGCGACTTCATTTACGCGGGCGAGAGCGCGAAATTCCAGATGCCCTTCATCAATCTTGCTGTCGTACCGGAGTTCGGATCGAGTTGCTCGGTGCCGGCGCGGATCGGTCAGCTCCGTGCCGCGGAGCTGATTTTGTTGGGATCTCCGTTTGATGCCGGGCGGGCCGCGGAGTTGGGTCTGGTGACCGAGGTCGTATCCGACAAGGACGTCTTGGTAAAGGCGACCGAAACGGCCCGGAAATTGGCAGCGAAGCCGGCCGCAGCGCTGCAAGCCAGCAAGAGGCTCATGAAGCAGCCATTTCGCGAGCAGATCAAGGCCGCAATGAAGGCCGAGAACGAAGAGTTCAGCGTGCAAGTCCGCTCTGAAGACGCAAAGGAGGCGTTCTCGGCTTTCCTGGAAAAGCGCAAGCCCGACTTCACGAAGAGCACGAAATCTCCGGCGACCGCATGAACGTGGATAAACCGATGAACGTGTGCGTATTGGTTGGGAGTCTGCGGAAGGCTTCGATCAACGGGATGCTGGCGAATGCGCTGATATCACTCGCGCCATCTTCGATGACGCTTGAAATTGTCGAGATCGGGCAATTGCCGCTGTTCAATCAGGATCTCGAGACCGGCGCTTCGCCCGCGCAATGGACCGCGTTCCGGCAGCGCGTCAGGGCCGCTGACGCGGTGCTGTTCGTCACGCCTGAATATAACCGTTCGGTGCCGGCGGCTCTCAAGAATGCACTGGACGTCGGCTCCAGGCCGTATGGAAGCAGCGTCTGGGACCGCAAACCCGGTGCGATCATGAGCGGCTCGCCGAGCGCGATCGGAGCCTTCGGTGCCAATCACCATCTCAGGCAGTCGCTCGTGTTTCTGAACGTGCCGACCATGCAGCAGCCCGAGGCCTATGTCGGCCATGCCGACAAGCTGTTCGATGAACATGGCAAGCTCGTCAACGATGGCACCCGTAAATTCCTGCAGGAGTTCATGCAGGCGTTCGCGAATTGGGTCGAGACGATCCGCTCTTAAGGTCAGTGCATCCGATGGCTTGCGGCGAGCGCGGGCGGCGCATCGAAATCGCGGGGTGAGGCTCAAAATCGCATTGGACGCATCTGCTCGAATTCGTCGTGGCACGCCTCGCTGAAGCCTCGCAACAGATCGATCGTGCCATCGATAGCCATCTTGCGCAGTTCGACGAAGCTCTTGTCCGGCTCCAAATAGGTGTCCAGGATTTTTCGGGCAATATCTTCGGCACGATGGAGCACCGGCTTTGAAGATATCGCTCGCATCGCACTCAGCTTCGCGTAAAGACCGACAAGGCCGGGAATGTCGGGCTCATCGTGCTGGAGCGCGTCAATGTAACATTTGGCCGCGCCTTCGATGAAATCCCTGTAAAGGGTCTGCCGGCGGCTTTTCTCGTGAAGTATCCATTCGACGCGGATCTGGCTGCGGTGGTTCAGCCAAGTCGCAATTCCGCTCGTCAAGCCGCCGACGGCTGCTCCGGTGAGGGCGGCGAGTGCCGAGATGATGGAGACGTCCACGGGTGCAATCCCCAACCAACTGCCGGATAGTGACGACTACCGGGCCTCACTGCTGCGACGCGGACGATCAGGGCCCTTCGGAAATCAGCCGTGAGCTCCGTTGCCCGGACAGATAAGACCAGAACCATTGCGTCTGAACGCGGAACCGGTTCTGAAGCTGCGGCAGCGCGAGCACGTGTAGTGCCGCCCACACCAGCCAGGTCACAAAGCCGCTGCTGCGCAAGCGGCCGGACTCGAGGATGGCGAAGTTCTTGCCGACCACCGCCATATTGCCTTTGTTGCGGTATCGAAACGGCCGGCCGTCCTTGCGCCCCCTGACTCGGTTGGTGATGACTTGCCCGACAAATCGGCCCTGTTGAATGGCTGCTTGCGCCACTCCGGGGACGGGGTGACCATCCTGGGTCATCGCGGCGGCGTCGCCCGCTACAAACACGTTGGGCGCCTCGGGAATGTCCATGAAAGCGCCAACGAGCGCGCGCCCGGCACGGTCGGTCTGCGTCCCCAGCATTTTCACAACCGGCGAGGCGCTGACGCCTGCCGTCCAGAGCACGGTGGCGCTGGGAATCCGCTCGCCGGCCGCGATCACGCCCTGGTCGTCAACTTTCTCGACCTTTACGCCCGTCGAAACCTCGACGCCGAGCTTCGTCAGCCGCTTTGCTGCTTTTCGCGATAGCGGCTCTGCAAAGGTCGGAAGAATACGAGCACCGCCGTCGAGTAACAGAATTCGGCTCTTGGCGGGGTCGATCCTGCGGAAATTGTTGTGCAGGGTCACCGAAACCAGTTGAGCGATCGAGGCGGCGAGCTCGACGCCGGTCGGGCCACCGCCTACCAACACAAAGGTCATTTGCCGAGCACGCTCGTTCGGATCATCGGTCGATTCAGCCAATTCGAACGCGCTCAGGATCTTGGTTCGGATCGCTTCAGCGTCGTTGAGACTCTTGAGGCCCGGCGCGAATCGCGCGAACTCGTCATGACCGAAGTAACTCGGCCGCATTCCGCTGGCGATGAGCAGGAAGTCGTAGTCGAGTTTCCGGCTGCCAACGCCCGGACAAATGGTCTCGACCGTGCGGGCTCCGAGATCGAGCCCCTTAACCTCGGCCAGCAACACGCTGAGGTTCTTCTGTTTCGCCTCGAGTTGACGGATCGGCGCCGCGATCTCGGCGGGCGACAAAACAGCGGTGGCGACCTGGTACAGCAGTGGCTGAAAGATATGGTGATTACGCCGATCGATCAGCGTGATTTCGACATCGGCGCGTTTTAGCGCGCGCGCTGCCGCGATACCGGCAAAGCCACCGCCGACGATCAAGACGCGTTTCTTGCCCGGATCCGCCTTTAATACAGTTGGCTTCTCTTGCGGAAAGGATTTGGTCAGAACTGTAGTCATGGGTACACCGACGCTCTCTGGGGCTAGCCCCCCGATTGGCATTGGTACGGCGGGGCCTCACGCTATTCTTGGACCGCGCTGCGGCACGTTGAACGATCGTGCCTCATCATGCGGAGGAGGCACTACACGTTCGAGCAGCGCGCGCTGGAGGATCAGCCCGACTTCACGGCCATTCAAATTCATCAATTGCGTTGCGCGGTCCAGTAGCCAGAGCATCGCGTGCCCGCCGCGCTGCCGTTCCATCTTCCGCGACCCGCGGTTCCGGAAAGCCGGCCCGTGCCGGACGCAAATTTGTCGTGAACCGTTACTGACGCACGAACGGAACCGGATTTGGCGACGTATCCCTTGAATTTTACGAGATTGGGATGGGTCACAACGCCGTTGGAAATATTGACGGTGAAGTTATAGGCGGGATCGCAGGTGCCCGTTTGCGTCACGAAGACGAGGTCCCAGGAGCCGTCGTAGGCGGAGCGCGCGTGCGCCAACGATGCCGGAGTGACTAGGCAGGCGACTGCAATGATCCAGAGCGAAGGTGTCTTCATTGATAGCTCTCCGTCAGGTGCAGCGGTCGCTTCCAGGTAAACAAAACAGACCTCGTCGATCAGAGCTGGGAAGCGGCCTGTTGCGGTTGTTCGAACAGGGTCTGCTTTAGGAAGAGCTGGCGCAGCGCGCTTGTTGAAATGTGCTCGAACTATCCTGAAACGTGCGATCGCGGCGCGGCTCGTTAGATCGGAACCCGACAGCTGACAGTTTTGAGCATGATTGGCCCCAATCGAGCAGCCGCGTTCAATCGCTGCCGAAACTGACGACGCATATTGAATGCACACAGCGACAATTGTCCGAACTGAGCACGACAGCTCTTATTTTACGAACTCGGAGCGGCGAGATGAACGTCAAATCCATTGCTGGCGAGCTTGGGGAAAGACGAGCTCACCTTGCACTGTCGCCCCATTCGGCTCCTGCGTTGGCGGACCATCGGAGCTTGTACGACTTTATCGCCCTCACAAAGCCACGGGTGATGATGCTTGCCGTCTTCACCGCGCTGGTCGGATTGAGCCGCGCTCCGGTTCGACTTGACCCGCTAACCACCTTTGTCGCGGTTTGTGCCATTGCCGCGGGAGCTGCGGCCGCCGGCGCACTCAACATGTGGTACGACGCCGATATCGATGCGGTCATGACCCGCACTGCGATGCGGCCAATTCCCCGGGGCAAGGTCCCCCGGTTCGAAGCGCTTGTCTTTGGTCTCGTTCTGAGCGCGCTGGCAGTGGTGGTTCTGGCCTTGGCGACGAATCTCACAGCAGCCGCATTGTTGGCCGGAACGATCCTCTTTTACGTTGTCGTGTACACGGTGTGGCTGAAGCGGGCTATGCCACAGAACATCGTCATCGGCGGCGCCGCTGGCGCGCTGCCGCCGGTGATCGGCTGGGCGGCAGCAACCGGAGACGTCGGGCTCGAGCCGCTTGCGCTGTTCCTCATTATCTTTCTTTGGACGCCGCCCCATTTCTGGGCTCTGGCGCTCAATCGCACCGATGATTATGCCCGTGCCGGCGTCCCCATGTTGCCGGTCGTTGCGGGAAGGGCTGCAACGACGCGTCAGATCCTGATCTATAGCAGCCTCCTGGTCCTGGCCTCGGAGCTGCCCTGGGTGCTCGGATTTGCAGGGACCATTTATGGCGCGCTCGCCGCGATCTGCGGGGCACTTTTCCTTCTGCTCGCACTCCAGCTGAACAGAAGCATCGAGGCTGATCGCCATGCGGCTCGCAGGCTGTTCGTGTTCTCGATCGTCTATTTGTTCGTGCTGTTTACCGGTCTTCTGATCGACCGCGGCGCATTCTCGTCCACGCGATCGTCGCATGGTGACCGTGGCGTCTCGGTGCATGCCGAACGGCCTTCAGGCGCGGACTGCAGCGCATGCCGCATCGCCAACTTCAGCGAGGTCTAACATGCGATACGGTTTGGTTGCCGCTGTCCTGATCGGCGTCGCGACACTCGGCGGCTGCGCAGAAGGCGTGCTCGACCCTAAAGGGCCGATTGCCGCCGCCGACCGGCAAATTCTGCTCAACTCGCTTGGCATCATGCTGGCGATCGTGATCCCGGTGATCGTTGCCACGCTTGGCGTTGCGTTCTGGTTTCGTGCATCGAATGAACGCGCGCGCTATCGGCCAGATTTCGCGTATTCCGGCCGCCTCGAGATGCTGGTCTGGTCGATCCCGGCCATGACCGTGTTTTTGGTTGGCGGCGTCGCGTGGGTCGGCTCACACGAGGTGAGCCCGCGCAAACCGATCGTATCCACGGTGAAGCCGCTGCGGGTCCAGGTCGCCTCGCTCGACTGGAAATGGCTGTTCATCTATCCCGATCAGGGCGTCGCGAGCGTCAATCGACTGATTGTTCCGGTCGGCACGCCGGTCAGTCTGGAGCTGACGTCGTCGGGCGTGATGAACAGCTTCTTTGTGCCGCAGCTTGGCAGCCAGATCTACACCATGGCGGGAATGATCACCCGTCTTCATCTACAGGCCGACCATTCGGGAACGTATCGCGGGTTTTCTGCCCAGTTCAGCGGCGAAGGCTTTGCCGACATGCATTTCGACGCCGACGCCGTTCCGGACGAAAAGTTTGCACAGTGGATTGACGTAGCGCGTAGCGCCGGTCCGGAACTCGACGGGCAGAGCTACGCGCAGCTGGCCAAGCCAAGCGCGGCGGTCGCGCCATTCACCTACCGCTCCGTCGCGCCCGGTCTATTCAACAGCATCCTGGTTTCCGAAATGCAATCCGACGACGCGATGTGCCGCAAAGACCCGACGTCAATGAGGGCGGAAAAATGAATCTACTCGGCAAGTTGGATTGGAGCGCGATTCCGTTCGACCAGCCCATCATCATGGGCGCGTCTGGCGGCATGGTCCTGGTCATCGTAGCCATCCTTTCGTGGGTCACCCTCAAGGGTTACGTGCCTTACCTCTGGCGCGAGTGGATCACCTCGGTTGACCACAAGCGCATCGGCATCATGTACATCATCCTTGCGCTGATCATGCTGCTGCGCGGCTTTGCCGATGCCATCATGATGCGGGCGCAGCAGGCGGTCGCCGCGGGTGGTGCGCAGGGATATCTGCCGCCCGAACACTTCGACCAGATCTTCTCGGCGCATGGCACGATCATGATCTTCTTCATGGCGATGCCGTTCGTGATCGGGATGATGAATTTCGTGGTGCCGCTGCAGCTCGGCGTCCGCGACATGGCATTTCCGACCCTGAACTCGGTGGCCCTTGGGTTGACTGCGTCGGGCATCCTGCTGACGAATATTTCGCTGACGGTCGGCGAGTTCTCGAAGGCCGGCTGGGTTGCCTATCCGCCGCTGAGCGAGCTGCAATATTCGCCCGGCGTCGGCGTCGACTACTATCTCTGGGCGCTGCAAATCTCCGGCGTCGGCACGTTGATGACGGGCATCAACTTCGTCGCGACCATCCTGAAAACGCGCGCGCCGGGGATGAGCTATATGCGGATGCCGGTGTTCTGCTGGACGTCGCTCGCCGCGAACCTCCTCATTGTCGCGGCGTTTCCGGTCCTGACCGCCACCCTGGCGATGCTGCTGCTGGATCGTTACCTCGGCTTTCACTTCTTCACGATCGACGGCCAGGGCAACGCGATGATGTATGTCAACCTGTTCTGGGTCTGGGGGCACCCTGAGGTCTACATCCTGGTGTTGCCGGCCTTCGGGATCTTCTCCGAGGTCGTCTCGACGTTCTCTGGCAAGCCGCTGTTTGGTTACCGCTCCATGGTTGCCGCGACGATGGCGATTTGCGTGCTGTCATTTATTGTTTGGCTGCACCACTTTTTCACCATGGGCGCCAGCGCCAACGTCAATGGCTTCTTCGGGGTCATGACCATGATCATAGCGGTGCCGACTGGTGTCAAAGTCTTCAACTGGCTGTTCACGATGTATGGCGGCCGCATCCGGTTTACCGTGCCGATCTTGTGGTCGATCGGCTTTATGGTGACGTTCGTGATCGGCGGCATGACCGGCGTGTTGATGGCGGTGCCTCCCGCGGACTTTCAGCTACACAACAGCCTGTTCCTGATCGCGCATTTCCACAATGTCATCATTGGTGGCACGGTGTTCGGCTTGATGGCCGGGTACAACTACTGGTTCCCCAAGGCATTCGGATTCAAGCTCGACGAACGTTGGGGCAGAATTTCGTTCTGGTGCTGGCTGATCGGCTTCTACGTCGCTTTCATGCCGCTCTACGCGCTTGGTCTGATGGGCATGACCCGCCGCATGCAGCATTACGATGTCGCCAGCTGGCAACCGTGGTTGGTGGCCGCGGCGGTCGGCGTCGTCATTATCCTCGCGGGGATCGTCAGCCAGGTTATCCAGCTTGTGGTGTCGATCCGCGACCGCGACCGGCTGAAGGTGACCGCAGACCCATGGAACGGCCGCACCCTGGAATGGGCGACCGCTTCGCCGCCGCCGGCATGGAATTTCGCCGTGCTTCCACAGGTCAGAGATCTCGATGCTCTCTGGAACAAGAAGCAGCGCGAGCGCACGCAGGCCCAGCCGGCGCAGGAGCGAAAATTCGAACCGATCGAGGTACCGAAGAACAGCGCGACCGGCTTCATCGTTGCGTTTTTTTCCGTCGTCGCCGGCTTTGCGATGATCTGGCACATCTGGTGGATGGCGGGTGTGGGGGTGATCGGAATCTTTCTGACCATGCTTGCCTTCGCGTTTCGCGATGAAGAAGAAATCGAGATTCCGGCTGAGCAAATTGCGCGTTTCGAACGGGCAAATCCGGTGGAGATTGCAGTATGAACGTTGCTGTCGCCGTGCATGATGAGGTTCGTTACGAAGCGCGACCGGGTGCAGGTGAGGCCGGTCCCGCTACCAAGCGGGTCGTCGTTGGCTACGGCTTCTGGGTCTTCCTGCTGAGCGACATCGTGATGTTTTCGGCAATCTTTGCCGCTTACGCGGTGCTCAACCATGCGACCGCCGGCGGGCCAAGCGGCGTGCAGCTGTTCAACCAGCGCAGCGTGGCAATCGAAACCGGCTGCCTTCTCGCATCGAGCTACACTTGCGGACTGATGTCCCTGGCGATCGGCTCGCGGCGTTATGCCGCCACTTATTGGGCTGCCCTTATTACCTTTGTGCTGGGGGCGTTGTTCCTGGCGCTGGAGCTGCGGGAGTTCGCCGGCATGATCGCCATCGGTGCGGGCCCGCAACGCAGCGCATTCCTCTCCGCCTTCTTTACGCTTGTCGGCTGCCACGGGCTGCATGTCACCGCCGGCCTGGTCTGGCTGGTGGTGATGATGGCCCAGGTTGCCGTCAGGGGATTTCGCCAGACTGTGGAGCGGCGCCTGCTTTGCTTCTCACTGTTCTGGCATGCGCTCGACATCGTCTGGGTCTGGCTGTTCACCGTGGTCTATCTGATGGGAGTCCTTTCATGACCGACACACAGTACGATCGCGCGCCCGGAGACGCATCAGCACTTCCCGACGTGGAACAGGGCGCGTCGTCCGGCGTGCTTGTCTACACGATCGGATTAGGGCTCGCGGTCGGCCTCACAGCTCTGTCGTTCTGGGTCGCCAACACGTCGCTGCTCTGGGTCGGGGGCATCTCTCTCGGCCTGACGGTCCTCGCGATCGCGCAAATGGGCGTCCACCTGGTGTTTTTCCTGCATGTTACCACGGGGCCGGATAACACCAACAACGTGATGGCGCTGGCGTTTGGTGTGTTGATCGTCGCTCTGGTTGTCGTCGGATCGCTGCTGATCATGGCGGACCTGAACGACAGCATGATGCCGGCGCCAGAGCTGATGAACCTGCAAATGCAGCACTGAAGGTTGCGCGGTTTCGTATCAGCGTAACATGCGCATGAACCACCAAACGGTCACACGTTCGTCCAAGCGTTGGGAACGAGACCAACGCTAGCATTTCATGTTGAGGTCATGCGCGGCCACTAGGGAGGAGAAATGCTGAAAGGATTCACTGCGCCCCGGTCACCTCTGAGCGCTGCTGCATTGGTCCCGCCGCCTCCCTGGCATTTTGCGGGTGACGTCCTGGCGGTGGAATTCTGGAACGATCCCGATGTGTCGGCCCATATCCTTCCAGCCGGTGTCGAGCTTGACAGGAAATGTCCGGGTCACTCCGTCGCGCTGTTCACGGACTACCAGTTCACCGCGCAGAACGATGAGTATCTGGATCCTGCCAGGTATCAGTGTCGCGGGTTCAGCGTCCTCCTCGACGCGTTTTGGAAGGGGACACGAATAGCGTGGTGTCCATATTGCTATGTCGACAACGATGCTGCGTTGATGAGGGGCTGGATCCAGGGCTATCCGAGAAAGCTCGGGACAGTGCATCAGACCCGTACTTTCGCCACCGCGAGCGCAGCTTCGGCGCCACTCGTGCATGATGGCAGGTTCTCAGCCTGCATGTCGGCTCACGGCCGTTTGTTGGTGCAGGCCCGCGTTACCTTGCACGAAAAGGCCGAGCGACTTGTTGGCCTGCTTGATCGCCGGATCGTGGGACGGCGATATTTTCCGCGGCTCTGTGCCGGCATGCACGACAAGCCGGCCGTCGATGAACTCGTTCGATGTGTCTCGAACCAGCTCCTGATCACGAACGTCTGGAGCGGCTCGGGCGAGCTTAATTTTCCAGAGGCCTATGGCGAAGAGCTGGAAGTGTTGGGGCCGCTGAAGGTGGGGCGCGGATATCGCTTCTCGTTTTCCTATTCCGTCACCGATATCGAGATCCTGGCAGACCTTACCGCCTAGCAGTCGCGGCGGATCCCAACGTTCTGGTTTTGCGGCAAGAATAGACAAGTCGACGCACTTCAAGCAAATCAATTGCGGCTGGTCTCGGTAGCTTCTTTACCGAAAGTGATGCATCGGAAAACGGGAATGCTCAGGGGCTTTACAGTTCCGAAATCGCCATTCGGTCAGGCCGCGCTAACTCCGCCTCCACCCTGGCACTACGCCGGCGACGTTGTCGGAGTCGAGTTCTGGACGGACGCCGACGCGACGGCGGCGACATTGCCGAATGGTCTTTCCCCGGATCCGAAGTCAAACGGTCACGCCGTCATGATGTTCCTGGATTGGCAATTCACGGCACAGGACGACGAATATCTAGAGCCGGCCCGTTATCAATATCGCGAGGCGTTTATTTTGGTCGACGCCATGTATCGCGACGAGCCGGTGATGTGGTGCCCCTACATTTATGTCGACAATGACGCTGCGCTGGCGCGCGGTTGGACGCAGGGATTTCCCAAGAAAATGGGGAGCATTTTTCAGACGCGCTCCTTTGCGGCGTCAGGTCCCGCCGCAGCGCCGGTGGCACCTGGCAGCCGGTTTGGCGCCAGTCTTTCGGCGCACGGCCAACGTCTTGCGGAAGCCTGCGTCACCTTGCACAGGCCAGTCGCGAACGGAATATCTCTCCTCAGCCGACCCACGGTCCTATTGCGATACTTTCCGAGACTGGCGGCCGGATACCAGGACAAGCCAGCGGTAAACGAACTAGCGATGTCGATCACCGACGATCTCACGGTTACCGGCGCATGGATCGGGCAGGGCGAACTTAACTTTCCGGAAGCGAATGGCGAAGAACTCAACGCGCTCGCGCCGAAAAGGATCGAGTCCGGGTTTCGTTACTCAGTTTCCTACTCAGTCAGCGATCTGAAGATCCTCGAGGACCACGGCTCGTAGGTAACTGAAAGGACTCTCACTGTGACGGCGAAGCGTACACTCCCACGCTTTGCCGGGAGGGTCTTCGCGGCCCCCCTCCGGCCGGCTGAGACCCTCGGCCGAGGCGCTGGTGCGGACCTCGCGTCATTCATCGCATTTTCGATTTGGGCGCTTGCCGAGGTGTTCTGAATTGTTACGCCGCCGCGTTATAAAGCACACAACATATTGATATTCAAAACGAAAATCGTTCAGTGCGGTGCGGCAGCATTAACCTTCCATAACGCTGATTAACGAGCCAGAAGGCGCTCGCTGCTGCACTCTCCCGCCGATCCGAAGCTTCGGATGGTTCGGGGAGGGAGTGACCATGGAAGGATTTCAAGCCACCACACCAGAGTCTGTCCCTGCAGAGGATCAACAGTTTCACTTGGTTGCTAACAGCGTGGCCAAGCTGCTCGAAACCGCAAGGCGGGAGTTGGGGCGCGATCAGGAGGCGGCCAAGGCGTCGCTAGCGACGGCATCGCACATCCTGCAAGCGGAGATCGAACGTTGTTCGGGCGCTAACGGCCTCACGAGGGGCGGTCTGGCGGCCTGGCAGATCCTTCGCGTACGAGCTTACATTGACGACAACCTACACCGCACCATCCACATCCGGGATCTCAGTGCGGTCGCACGTCGGAGCCCGGCGCACTTCTCCCGGAAATTCAAACTGGCGGTTGGCGAGTCGCCACATGCCTACGTGGTGAGAAGGCGTCTGGAGAAAGCCTGCCACCTGATGATCACCGGGGCGGCGTCTCTGAGTGAAATCGCGTTGAACGTGGGCTTTTCGGATCAAGCACATTTATGCAGGCTCTTCAGGCAGGCTTTTGGCCAAAGCCCGGCCAATTGGCGACGCGAGCGCGGAACGCCTGGCGAGGTCACCTCAAGAACCGACATGGACGAGAATATCCCATGAGCGATCAGCGCGGCAAAGTGCTGAGCTTCGGCCCTTTCGAGCTGTCGATCCGAAACCGGCTTCTGACAAATGGCGCAAGGGTCGTACCGCTCGGCGCGCGCGCCATGGATCTCCTCATCGTCCTGGTGGAGCAGGCAAACAAAGTCGTCGGCCGGAGAACGCTGACCGAACGGGTTTGGCCACAGCGAGGTGCTGAACAGGTCAGCCTGCGCGTCCATATCTCGGCGTTACGGAAAGCGCTCGATCAGAGTGACCCTGGCAGGCGGTATATCGCGAACGTGCCCGGGCGGGGGTACAGCTTTGTCGTACCCGTGACGTCAGTGTCCGCGCCAGCGTCGGAGGATTTCAAGCCATTATCGAGGTCCCGACTGCCTGCGCGCTCGATGCGGATGCTCGGACGTAGCGGCGCGCTCGCCGAGATCCAGATGAAGCTGGCCGAGCAGAAGTTTGTGACGATCGTCGGGCCCGGCGGCATCGGCAAGACCACGGTAGCGGTGGCGGTTGCCCACGAGATGAGTATCACTTTCAGCAGCAGGATCTATTTCGTCGACTTGAGCGCCGTCGGAGCCGCTTCGCTTGTCGCGCCGAGCATAGCTGCAGCACTCAGCGTGTCGGTGCGAGCAAACAATGTTGTCCCGGCCTTGATCGAATGCCTGCAGGAAAAGCCGGCGCTTATCATTCTCGACGGTTGCGAACGCCTTGTCGACGGGGTATCTGCGGTGGCGGAAGAACTCATTTGTCGTGTCCCGACGCTCCATTTGCTCGCGACCAGCCGGGAGGCCATGCGTGTTGAAGGCGAACATGTCTATGAACTCGGTGGGCTTGAATGCCCTGTGGAGGATGGCAGCCTGTCAGCGCGGGACGCGCTGCAATATCCCTCCATTCAACTGCTGGTCGACCGCGTACGGGCGGTGCGAAGTGACTTCGAGCTGACCGATCCGGATGCGCCGACTGCCGCGAAAATTTGCCGGCGGCTTGATGGTATTCCATTGGCGATCGAACTCGCAGCCTGCAGGGTTGACATATTTGGTCTTGGCAGGACCGCAAGCCTGCTTGACGAGCGACTAAACCTGTCGTGGGTAGGGCGCAGAACCGCGCCGTCGAGACACCAGACGCTGAACGCCACGTTGGAGTGGAGCTACGATCTGCTCGGCGAGGCCGAGAAGCGCGTATTGAGCCGGCTCGGCGTTTTTGCTGGTGGGTTTACCTTCGAAGCGGCGGTCGCCGTTGTCGCCGATGAGACGGTGGATGAAGCAAATGTATCGGATTGCGTTTGGGAGCTTCGTTCGAAATCGATGATTGCCGCTCAGGGACAGGAGGGGCGGCTTTGTTTGCTCGACACCACCCGCGCTTTTGCATTGCAACGACTGGCCGGGAGCGGCGAGCAGAATCTTCTTCACCGCCGCCACGCCCTCTATTTCACCGACCTGTTCAGACAGGGTGCCGGGATGGATGGATCGGGCTGGTCCAAGGGGCTCGAGATAGAGGTCGACAATCTCAGAGCCGCTCTGAATTGGGCGTTCTCTGCCGCGGGCGATGCGAAAGTCGGCGTCGAACTCGCCGCGGCATCGGCAAGCACATGGATGGGTATGGCGCTGCTCACCGAATGCCGGGAATGGATGACAAAGGCCATCAGCCATCTCGATGGCATGAATTCCGGCACACGACAGGAAATGGTCCTTCAATCCGCCCTCGCAAGTTGCATGATGTTCACGGCAGGCATGACGGAAACATCATACGCCACGTGGGCCAAAGCGCTGCTACTCGCCGAGGGGCTTGACGATATCGAACATCAGGTGGACGCCTTGCTGGTGCTGTGGGCCCATGCGTTGCGCGTTCCGAATTATCCGGACGCAATCAAATTGGCGGATCGCTGCGGCGAGGTTACGGAAGGAACCGGCCGCATCGGCGCTGTCGCAACGGCCAACTATATGAGAGGTATAACCTACTACCACGCCGGACGAATTGCGGAAGCTCAAGGTTTGCTGGAATTGTCGCTGCATCGCGATGACGAAGCTTCGCGACAATTGCTGATCAAGCGGTTTGGCTATGATCGCAAGGTCGATAACCTGGCCGGTCTCGCGACCTTGGCCTGGTTACGCGGCTCTCCGGATCAGGCCCGCAGATTCAATCAAATGGCCGTAGCCGAAGCGCGCCAGTCAAATCGGGCCGTGAATCTTTGTGGTGCGCTGACTTTTGCGGGCCTGATTGCATACTGGACAAACCCAGATGACGGCGAAGCGGAGGCGCTCGTGGACGAGCTCTCCGGCCATGCGGGAAAGTACGCTCTGCAGAACTACCAGGGTTTTTGTCTCGGCATGCAGGCTCTCCACAAAATCAGGCGAGGAGGAGGGATCAGCGCCGCGTCGGTGATGTTCTACGCAGGTCTTGAGAAGTTGTCCGCCGCACGCTACGGAATCTTCAACTGGATCTTGCAAGCAGAGTTTGCAAAATCCATGGCGGTTGCGAACTGGCCGAGGGAAGGGCTTGACGCCTTCCTGCGTGCGAAGATCGATCTTGACGAAAGCCGATGGTACGGCCCGGAATTGCACCGCATCAGGGGTGAACTGGCACTGCGTAACGGCGAGGGAGTGGCGGTTGGCAGGCAATATTTCCTGCGCGCGATCGAACTGTCGAACAAGCAGGCGAGCCTGTCGTGGGCGCTCAGGGCCGCGACCAGCCTTGTCATCGCCGAAAAGTCGCTTGGGCGAAAGGAGGCCGCGTGGCGGACCCTGCAAGCCACTTACGTTAAATTTCGCGAAGGCCTTGAGACCGTCGATCTACGGTTGGCCAAGCAGGTGTTGACCGGCTCATACGGGTCCGACAGCGCCATCAACTCGTTACACTGACGCTTGTTACTGGAGGAGGTTTCGGCTAACACTTGATCGGCTGGGAGTGTATTTGCACAAGACCGACGACGAACGGTGCAACGACCGGACCGTCGGCGGGCTTGGCGGAATAACTCATGTCGATTCGACAAATTGGCTCCCCCAGTGCAATGCGGCTCGGTTTTGGCCCATTCGAACTCAACGTCGCCGAGCGTTCCCTCAGGAAGGCGAACCAGGTCATTCCGCTCGGTGGCAGGGCCTACGACATCCTGATTGCGCTTCTTGAAAACGCCGGTGAGGTTGTCCGAAAAGCCGAACTGATCGCGCGGGCATGGCCCGACGTAACGGTCGAGGAAGGCAGTCTTCGCGTCCATCTGTCGGCGCTGCGCAAGGCACTGGGCGATGGTCAGTTCGGTAACAAGTACATTGCGAGCATACCGGGCCAGGGCTACAGCTTCATCGCGCCGGTCGCTCACCTTCCCGTGAACCATGAGAGGGGCAATGCATCCGCGGGAATGTCCAGCCTGCCGCCCGCATTGGGCCGCATGGTCGGTCGCAACAATGTTGTTCTTGAGATTCGGGGTTTGCTCCAGGCCGGACAGCGCCTGATTACAATTCTGGGTGCTGGCGGTATCGGCAAGACGACGGTTGCCCTGTCAGTCGGACACGGGGCGCTGGCCGACTTCTCCGGCGCGGTATTCTTTGTCGATCTTGCCACGGTAAACCAGGAGCATCTCATCGGGGCGATTGCTTCCGCGGTCGGGCTCGGCCCGCAGTTGGTCGATCCAAAGCCGGCGCTGCTTAATTTTCTGCGCCCTCGCAGAGCGCTTATCATTCTCGATAGTTGCGAGCATCTCATCGGGAAAACCGCGAACATCGCCGGCTATATTTTTCAAAATGCTCCTGACATCTGCATAGTTGCGACCAGCAGGGAGGCATTGCACCTTGCTGGCGAACGCGTACATCGTCTTTGTCCACTGGATTGCCCGCCGGATCAGCCGGGGCTGACGGCGTCAGAGGTGATTGCCTATCCGGCCGTACGATTGTTCGCGGAGCGCGTCAGTGCTCGCCGCGGTGAGTTCTCGCTTCGGGACGACGAAGCTCCTATGGTTGCCGAGCTTTGCCGCAAGCTTGACGGCATTCCTCTCGCCATCGAGCTTGCCGCCGGGAGGGCCGCTGTCTTCGGCATTGGGAGTACGGTGGCCAGACTGGGTTCGCGGCTCGATCTCTTGAAGTTCGGCCGGCGAACGGCCAATCCGCGGCATCAAACGCTGATCGCAACGCTGGACTGGAGCTACGACCATCTTTCGGAGATCGAGCGAGTCCTCTTGCGACGGGTCGCAATTTTCGTCGGGCATTTTACGCTGGAGGCGGCGTTCGCTGTCGCGGCAGAAGCGGGGATGGACGGGTCCGAGATCGCGAAGGCGCTGGGCAATCTCGTCAATAAATCTCTCATCTGGGTTTGGACCGGCTCGCGGGGACCGTGTTACCAGTTGCTGGATACGACACGCGCCTATGCGTTGGAGAAGTTGGCCGTCAGCGGCGAACAAGATTCCATCGCCGAACGGCACGCGAGCTTCTCGATCCAAATGCTGGAAAGCAACCCGGTCAATCTCTTCGATCTGGAGTCCACGGAAGCCGCAGCCGACGCCGTGCGAGACGATCTTGGAAATATCCGTGCCGCGCTTGAATGGAGCTTTGGTCTCAATGGAGACGACGTTAAAGCCATAAGATTGGCGGCCGCAGCTTCGCAGCCGCTGCTGGCCATGTCGGATCTTTTGGAATGCAGAAAGTGGATGGAGAGAGCGATCGATCGGATGGCTGCGGACTGTGATCCGCGGGACCAGATGGAAATCCTTGCTTCGCTCGCATTGTCGCTGATGTTCACGGCCGGAAACAGTGAAAGGGTTCGCGAGGCCTTCAATACGGCGCTGACGTTGGCAGAGCGGCTTGAAGATACCTACCATCAATTGCGGCTCCTCAGCGGGCTATCGATGTATCTTCATCGTACAATCGACGCGGCTGGTAGCCTCGAAGTTGCGCTGCGCGCCGAGTCTGTCGCGAAGAAGACGGGAAACCGGGATGATGCGGCCCTTGCGGATGCGATGCTGGGAACCGCGTACTACATGCTCGCCGACCACGTCCGCGCTCCAAAGCACCTCGAACGGGCTCTCCACAGGTCGCAGACTTCCCCACGGTTCAACGCAACTCAATATCTGTTTGATCTACGTACCACATCGCTGTTCAACCTTACCCGATCGCATTGGTTCGCCGGCAATCTTCATAGGGCCGCCGCTTATGCTGAAAGAACCATCGAGGAGGCCGGGAGATCGAACCATCCGATCGCGCTGTGTCGGGCACTTATTCTGACGATGCCGTTCCACTTCTGGATCGGTCAATTGGGAGGGATCGAGAGCAGCCTCTCTGAGCTTGAGCTGACCGCGGAGAAATATTCGTTAGAGCCATTTCGCGCGGTCGCCATTGGCCTGAGGGGACGGCATTTGATTCACATCGGCCAGACAATGGATGGCATACGTCACCTGCAAGATAGCTTGGAGAAGCTACGAAGTCTGCGATACGAGATGCTTGTAACAGATTTTGTTTCCGAGTTGGCGGTTAGTCTGGCGAAGCAAAACGAGCGCAGGCAAGCGTTGGCTCTCATCGATGATTCGATCGCAACCCAGCTGAGCTCGAAGAGGCCTCTTCACCTTCCGGCCCTCTTTTTGGCGAAAGGCATGGCGCTTATGTGCGGGGAAGCCCGGCAGAGTGACCTCGCTCTGGAGTGCTTCAAGGAAGCGATGACCCTGGCCGGGCAACAATCCGCGCTATCGTTCGAGCTGCGGGCTGGCTTGGAACTCGCGCAGCTTTGGATTGGTCGAGGTCAAATCCGAAGAGCCCATGATCTCATCGACCCTGTCTACGGTCGATTTATCGAAGGTCTCACAACACCCGATCTTGTCTTGGCGAGGCAAATCCTCGAACAGACCAGCGCTCCGAACGATGCTTCATTGCGTGGTGACAAGGCCCAGGGTCTGCGCGCGTGATACGGCTTGCGCGCGCCGCTCCACACCCAGCTTGGTGAAAACGCTCTTGAGGTGCGACTTCACGGTTTCCGGACCGATATAAAGGCTCCGGGCGATTTCCTTGTTGGACTGGCCTTCCGCGATCAGCGTGAGAATGTCAGTCTCGCGAGGACTCAATGCGTGCAAAGCCGGGCTCCTGAAGGTCGGTACCAGGCGATCTTGCTGCGCCCTTTGGGAATCGGACAGGAGCCGATCAACATAAGACATTAATTGCGTGCTGATGCTGCCGCTCTGCTGGACCATCTGGACGAGGTCGGAAGTGACCGAACCCGCGTCCAAAATGATCTGATAGAGACCCCCGCCTGCGCAGGCTGCGAGAATGCGGCGAAACCGGTTCGTTGCGTCCGTCGCTTTGCCGAGGCGTAGCTGAAGGGCCGAGATTAGAATCTCAACTCGGATCAGGAAGTAGCGATGGTGGGCCGCTTCGGTTTCGCGCTGTAGCTCCCGAAGGATTGACATTGCCTCCTCAGGACGCTCCCGTTGCCCCAGCAAATGAGCGCGAGCCAGTTTGTGGTCCCATTGAATTTCCGACCATGCACAGGGCCTGGGCGCAGGGTACTTTCTCGCAAGTTGCTCTAGGCGATCAATACATGCGGCGCCTTCATCCACGCGGCCTTCGTTGAGGTAAAGCCGCGCTCGTTCTGCTGTTGCAGCTGCCGTCAGCCGTCCCCAATCCCGTGAGATGCCATGGCTTTCAGCCCGCTCCAGCAGCGTGTGGGCACGTTCGAGGTTCATCCGGGCAGCCGCGACTCTGGCCATCACGAAATAGGCGCTGCGAACGCAGTCGAGCATTGTCCCGGAGTTGATCAGCGATGCGCGATCGATCACCAGGGTTTCTGCCTCGTTCAGGTGGCCCTGCTCGTACAAAATCCGTGCAATCAGACTGGTAGGCAAGGCCGCTGCCACCGAGTGCGTGCCGACATATTGCTCCGCGATTCGCAACCCCTCACGGTAATGAGCCTCCGCCACGGTGAGACGTAGCTGCCGGACCTCTGCGACACCTTGAAGGCAGCGCCGATATACCGATGCGAACACGTTTCTCCGGTCTTCCTCCGGCGAATAGGGCATCCAGGGCGTCGCATGGAACTGCTTGAGGTCACCGGCTTGCATGTGGCCGAAGCGAACGACGTTTGAGGCAACATTCGCGGTCCAGGGATCCGATGAACGGTTCACGCAATCCTGTGCCAGAGGCAGCGCCCGCTCGCTGTCATCCGTCAGCGCGATAGCAACGGAGCGGATTGCCTGGCATGCGCACAGCAAATCGTCCTCGGGCAGCTGCGCAGCAGCGATATCGTTCTCAATTTCAGTTGCGAGCTGCAGGGCCTCATCGGAACGTAGCGCGAGCGCCAATCCCCAGGCGATCGCCAACCTGACCTCGGGCTGACCCCGCAGCAGTTCGTCCGGAAACTGACGCTGCCATTCGAGCAACGTGAAGAGATCGCCACGCTTTATCAAGGCCATTGCGCAATTGTTGATCCAGCCGATCGCACGGTCGGAATCGCCGGCTGCAATCGCGTGCTGAACTGCCTCAGTCCACAATTCGTGGGAGGCATACCAACCTGCGGCGCGTCCGTGCAGCTCGGGAATTGCGATGCCGCGGTCCGCCTTCAGCCGCTGTCTCAAATATTCGGAGAGCAGCGTGTGATAGCGAAACCACGCACCGTCATTGTCGAGCGGAGTGAGCAGCATTCGGCGCTCGGCGAGCGATGCCAGGATCGTGCGGCCCGAGCCCGAACCGGTTACGGCCTCACATAGCGGACCGGAGAGCCGATCAAGAATGGCCGTTCGTAGCATGAAGTCGACCATTTCGACGGGAAGCGTATCCAGCATCTCCGACAAATACGCTGCGATTGGACGCTGCGATCCTGAGAGACTTTGTACGTACTCCTTGAAGGCCAATCCGAACCGTGAGGGCATGGACGCAACAATTCGCAGGGCGGCGGGCCAACCTTCAGTCTTGCGGTGCAGGAGTTGGATGTCGGCAAACGCCAGGACGCCGGGCCTGGCGAGATCCAGAAACGCCTGTGTCTCCTGCATGTCGAATCGCAGGGCTGCGGAATCAATCTCGACCAGCTGATTCTGGGCTCGCAGGGTCGCGAGTGACAGGGGAGGTTCGGTACGCGTCGTAAGCACCACATGACAGTGCGACGGTGCGTGCTTCAGGAAATACGCGACCGTCTGATGGATGCGAGAAGCGCTGAGCCAGTGATAGTCTTCGAGAAACAGGTATACATCATCATCTATCTCTGCCAGATCGTTGATCAGGCTCGACAGGATCACTGTCGGGTCGATCAGGTTGTTCTCGAGGATCAGCCCAATCGCGCCGGCGCCAACCTCCGGACAGGCATGGTGCAGGGCCTGAGATACGTAAAATAGAAACCGCGTGGCCTCGTCGTCGTCTGAATCGATGGTCAGCCACCCAACACAGTTGCCGTCTTGCTCGAGCTGCTCGGCGCAAGCCGCCGCCAGCGAGCTCTTGCCGAATCCCGCCGGCGCCTTGATGACGGCAAGTCGCTTGGCCGGGAGTTCGGACAAGATTGCGGAAAGCCGGGGACGTGCGACCAGCCCGCCGAACCGTGCGGGCAAGATCTTGGTCGCGAGGAATGGCAGCTGTCCACTGGCAGGCAAACAAGCCGTTCCCATCGCAAGATTGCCCGATTGCGGCTCGATCAAGGGCTCCCCCCTTTATCGCCGGGAGTTCTTCCCCCATTCGGGGGGTACCCCCCGTAACGAAAGTGTACGATCTCTGTTGGCGTGAGGGAAGCGCCGGGCGTCATTTGGGCGAAGCTACCCGCAGAGAGCCGAAGCAAGCTTATGTCCACCAGGAACGCACGCTTGGGTTTCGCACGAATAATTGACCACCCGGACAAGCGAACCAGGTCCAAGCCAAGAGCCATGGTTGACGATGATTCCCAAAGAAAACTGCAGTTTGGCCCCTTTGAGCTTTCGAGCAAGGAGAGGGTGCTGCGGCGCGACGGTGTGGTGTTGCCCCTTGGCAGCAGGGCCCTTGATATCCTGATCTATCTTGCCGGGCGTCCGGGTGAGGTGATCGCAAAGCAGGAACTGATCGATCACGTCTGGTCGGACGTGACCGTCGAGGAGGGGAGCATCCGGGTCCACGTGGCCGCTATCCGCAAGGCCCTTGGTGACGGCCAGTTTGGCAACCGATACATCGCCAACATCAAGGGACGAGGCTACTCATTCGTCGGCACCGTTGTCGCCCTCGATGGCGGCACGGAAAGCAGGAAGGACAAGCCCCGACACCAAGGCAGGCTCCCGGTGCGGCCGGTTGTGATGGTCGGGCGTGAAGCGTTCGTCAGCGAGGTTAGCAACAAGCTCCGGGATGAGCGGTTCGTAACACTGCTAGGCCCCGGCGGGATTGGCAAGACGACCATTGCCCTGGTTGTTGGCCGTGCCGCAGCCGAGGAGTTTGGCGGGGACGTCTATTTTGTTGATCTGGGAAGCGTGACCGATCGGCATCATGTCACGGAGGCTGTCGCGACATCCCTGGGATTTGCGCTCAAATCGAAAGATCCCGATCTACAGCTGGTCGACCGCGTTCGTTCGCAAAAGCTTCTTATCATTCTCGATAGCTGTGAGCACGTGATCGAGACCGTCGCGTTGCTTGCCGAGCAACTCTACCAGGAAACGGAGCAGGTCTATCTCCTGGCGACGAGTCGCGAATTGCTGAAAGTAGAGGGCGAGCATTGTTGCCGGGTCCTTCCCCTTGATGTTCCACCAGACGGCTCGGAGCAGACGGCACATGCCGTGCTTCGATATCCGGCGGCACAGTTGTTCGTACGGCGCGTCGCGGCGAGGGCGGGAAGCGTCGTTCTCACCGACGAGGAGGCGCCGCTTGTCGCGGAAATATGCCGAAAGCTCGATGGCATACCGCTGGCAATTGAGCTGGCAGCGGGTCAGGTGGCGGCCCTCGGCCTCAAGAACACGGCTTCCCGCCTGGTGTCTCGGCTGGAATTGCTGAAACTAAGCCATCGGACCGCCGTTTCCAGACATCGGACCCTCAAGGCGACCTTGGATTGGAGCTACGATCTGTTGTCCGACGCAGAGAGGATTGTCCTTCGACGGATCGCTCCTTTCGTCGGCCATTTCACCCTAGAGGGTGCGCGGTCTGTCGCAGGTGAAGTCGGCGGAGTCGACGGAGAGATATTTGACGCGATCGCCGGCCTGGCTGAGAAGTCATTGATAGTAACCCGGATCGATGAAGCGCAGCCGCAGTATCGGTTGCTGGACACGACCAGGGCGTACGCGCTCGAAAAACTGGAGGAGCATAACGAGTTCGATCCGATCTCCCGGCGGCATGCGGAATACGTCATCCAGCAGCTCGAATCACAAAAGGAGAAGCTATCGGCTCGAACAAGGGCTGAAAGAGTTGCGGCCTATTCCTGGCAACTCAGCAATGTCCGGTCGGCGCTGGAATGGAGTTTTGGATCGCACGGCAACGACGAGATCGCGACAAGATTTGCGGCCGCTTCAGCGCCGCTATTTATGGATCTGGGGCTATTGATCGAATGGCAGGCATGGGCAGAGCGGGCGTTAGCCCGGCTGGGAAACCAGCATAAAAACGCCCGCCAGGGCCTTGTGCGCGAACTCATGCTTTTGACCGGACTGTTCATGTCCTCGAGTTGGACATCCGACACTCACCTCGCGCTCGATGTCGCGACGCGAAGCCAAAAAGTGGCTTTGAAAACCCAAGATCCCGACGGCATGGCACACGTTGAGTCGATGCTGGGATACGCCAATCATTTGGCGGGAAGGCATTCTGTTGCACAGGGACATTTCGAAGCCGGCCTGCGCCGCTTAACACCCGGCTCGCGCCTGCGCGCTGGACACCAATTGTTTCATCCCGCCAGCGCCTTGCTTGTCGGCATGACGCGCTCCCTGTTTTACAGGGGGATACTCGATCAATCATTGGACTACGCACGGTTCGCGATAGAGGAAGGAGAAAAATCCGGTCTTCCATCGATATTGGGCCGATGCCTGATCCTGCTCCTCCCCGTCTATCTGGCGCTGGATGATTGGCAGAGGTCGGAGCACTACATCGCGCAATTGACCGACCTTTCCGCAACTCACTCCCTGAAGATATACCATGCGATTGCAACCGGCTTGCGAGGCAAGTGGTTTCTTCTTCAGAGCAACGTTCGCGATGGCATTCCGTTATTGAAGAGGTCGTCGGAAGAGCTTGAGGCTCAAGGTGATGAAATGCTGAATATGGGTTTTGTCAGCGATCTCGCCGAAGGTCTTGCTGCTTCTGGCCAGCACGAGGAGGCGTTGACGCTGGTGGTGAATGCCCTTGATTTCCAGCAACGGGGCGGAAAACTCCTGAACGTGCCCGACCTGATGAACGCGAAAGGCCTCATCCTGGCATCCAGGTCGGCCGAGGACTATCCCGAAGCAGAAAGAAGCCTGTTGTCATCGATCGAGTGGGCAAGAGGTCAGTCCGCTCCCTTGTTTGAGCTGAAGGCTGCGACGGACCTCGCGGAGCTATTGCTGAAACAGGGGCGTGTGCCTGAAGCCTACAAGCATCTCCGCGCGGCTCTTGATCGAACACCAGCCGGGATACTATCTCGCGATCACAAGCGCGCCCTGCAAATCCTCAACCAGCTCCAATCCGGCACCACGGCCGTCGGCTAAAGCGGACGCGTTCGATGACTGTATGCCGTCTACGCAGGCGGATTCAAATTCCCGCATTCCCATACAAGCCCTACGTCCGCGCTTGGGTGCAAATTGTGGCAGGATTGGCCACAGCAGGGTTTGAATGCAATGGGCAGACTGGTTGCGGATATCATCGTTGAAGTCCTGCAGAATGCGGGCGTCAAGCATTGTTACGGGATCGTGGGCGACACGCTCAACCTGATCGCTCGCTCGCTCGAAAAAAGCGAAATCGAGTGGGTGTCGATGAGACACGAAGAGGCGGGAGCGTTCGCCGCGCAGGCGGAGGCGCAGGTCGCGGATCGCCTGACGGCAGTTGCCGGCAGCTGCGGCCCCGGAAGTCTGCATTTCATCAACGGGATATACGAGGCCAATCGCAATCGTGCGCCCGTTATCCTGATCGCAAGTCAAATCATTCGCGACGAATTGGGCTTCGATTTCATCCAGGAGGTCGATTTCAAGCAGGTCTACAGGGACTGCAGCGTCTTCTGCGACATGATCCATACGCCGGAACAGGCGCGCCGCAAGACCGTGATCGCCTGCCAAACCGCCCTGGCGAAACGCGGTGTTGCCGTCCTGATTGTGCCGGCGGATATCTCCGCCTCGGTGGTGGATGATAACATCCCCTACGCGGTGCATGTCGCCAGGCCCGTGACGCGGCCGAACGACGCCGATCTCGCCGAGATCGCAGAAATTCTCAACGGAAGCGAAAATGTCGTGCTGTACGGCGGGTCGGGCTGCCAGGGCGCGCATCAGGAGATTCTCGCGGTTGCCAACAAGCTGAAGGCGCCGATCGCGCATACGTCGCGGGCAAAGGACTTCCTCGAGTATGACAATCCATACAACATCGGAATGACCGGAATGCTCGGCAATGAGGCCGGCTACCATGCCTTGCTGGACTGCGATGCGTTACTGATGCTGGGCGCGGACTTTGCCTGGCGGCAGTTTTACCCGAACAAGGCAAAGATCGTGCAGGTCGATATTGACCCCACTCATCTTGGGCGACGTCATCCGATCACGAAGGGTGTTATCGGCGATGTGAAGGCGACGATGGAGGCGTTGCTGCCGATGCTGGTTGAGCGCACCGATGCCTCGTTCCGGAGCGCCTACGTCAAGCGTTACACGAAGTATCGGGAGTCCGAACAGGCTAAAGTCGCTGCCGGCCATGATGGCAGTATTCCCGGAAGCTATCTGACAAAGGTCATCAACCGCCACGCGGCGAAGGATGCGTTGTTCACGGCCGACGACGGTACCCCGGCCGCCTGGGCCTACCGCCATATCGACGCGAACGGTCAGCGCCGCATTTTCGCGAGTCTGCTGCATGGAACGATGGCCAACGGCATGCCGGGAGCCATTGGGCTCCAGAAGGCGGAGCCTGGGCGACAAGTCGTGTGCTTGGCAGGCGATGGTGGAATTTCGATGTTGTTCGGAGACCTGATGACGGTCGTCGGACAGGAGCTGCCCATCAAGATTGCCGTCTATGACAACGGCAAGCTTGGCTTTGTGGAGATCGAGCAAAAGGCAGAGGGGATGCTCGATACCTTTACGAAGTTGAAGAATCCGAACTTCGCAGGAGTTGCGCGCGCGTTAGGTCTCTGGGGCCAGACAGTTTCGGATGCGGACCAGCTCGAAGCCGCTGTGAAGGATTGGCTGGCGCAACCGGGGCCAGCACTTCTGCACGTGCACGTCAACCCGATGCAGCTCGTCATGCCACCATTCATGCAGGTAGAGCCGGCGATCGGGATGGCGCTTTATTCGACTCGCGCCATCTTGCATGGCCGGGGAGGCGACGTCTGGGAAATGGTGAAGGAGAATTTCCTCTAAAGAGGCTCGGCTATCCCAGTGAGGGCAGCGGCAGCTATCGGTGGTGCCCTTAGCTGGATATTTTATGGTTGTCGGAAGCGCTCTTGCTGCGCAGGCAAGCTGTCGGCGAAAAAGATACCGCCTGTCACAGCTTCGATGCATTAACGATGAAGATTCGATATGCGCGCGTTGTCGCTCGCCCAACGTTGCGCTGCCAATGTCGTGACTGAGGTGGTGAGCTTTGGCTTCCGAGCGATGATCTAGCCGCCGCCTAAGGGCTTGCCGCCGAGCGCGTGGGTCGCGCGGAGGGCACTGGCGAGCAAGGATTTCACCTGCTCGCTCGCAGGCTCCGTCTTCATGGAGCCCCGGGTGCCGGCCAGGCTCAAGGTAAACCGAAGGTCGCCGTTCCAATCGACGACCGGTGCCGCGATCGAGACATAGCCGCTCAGGTCGGCGCGGACGATGGCCGTGTAACCCTTTCGTCTGAGCTCGCGAATCGCATCCTCGGTGAATTTCCCGACATCGGCCTTGCCGCCGAACACCGTTTCCCACTCCTGTTCGATCAGAGGTGCCGTCAGGCCCGTCGGCATGCGGGCCGCGTAGATCTTTCCTGCCGCGGACGTCAGCATCGGGATGAGGCCGGTCCGAAATTCAAACGCGCCGCGTTGATCTCCGTCCTGCTTGAACAGGCTGATCGGGCCGTCGTCGGTCCATGTGGTGACGGCGGCACTTCGCCTGGTCGTGTCACGCAAATTGGTCACCTCGCGCCGGACGATCTCAAAGCCGTCGATCTGCTGTATCGCGCTGACGCCAAGGGAGAGGGCCGCGGGCCCCAGGCGGTAATAGCCCGCCTTTTCATCCGCCGCGGCGAGCCCGATTCGCACGAGGCTGACCAGATAATTGTTCGCGGCGCTGGCTGATAGTCCGGCCGGCGACGCGATCTCCTTCAGCGCCATTGCCTGCGGGCTCTTCTGCAGAACGCTGAGGATACGAAAAGCAATCTCAACCGACTGAATGCCCCGACGAGGCTTCTTTTCCTGCATCTGCTTCTATCGACCGGTCCGGTGATTCTGAGATCAAGATTGACACAAAAGGATGATCGCTCCAGTATACAACAATAGCATATGCATTCAACTATATTAAATAACTTCGTTCGACGCAATCGAGATGACTTTGCTGGCGGCCACCAACAAGGATGCTCATCATGAAGTTTGGTGTTTTCGATCAGAACGACCGCTCCGGGCTTCCGCTGGCGGAGCAGTACGAAAAGCGGCTTGCACTCGCCGAGCTCTACGATCGGCTGGGTTTCCACTGCTTCCACATGAGCGAGCATCACGGCACATCGCTGAGCATGACCCCGTCGCCAAGCGTCTGGATGGCGGCCCTGACGCAACGGACCAAGCGACTGAGGCTCTGTCCGCTGGTTTATCTGCTACCGACCTACCATCCCGCGCGTCTGTTCGAGGAGATCTGCATTCTCGATCACCTGAGCGGAGGCCGGTTCGAGTTCGGGATGGGTCGCGGAGCCTCTCCACACGAGCTCGATGCGCTCGGCATTGAATCGGCCAAGGCTGCCAGGATGTATGCCGAAGCTTTCGACACGATCCGGCGTTGCTTCGCCCAGGAGTCGGTCACGACATCGGGCGAATTCTGGAGCCTGAAGGACTACGTGACGGAAATGAAGCCGCTGCAGCGGCCGCACCCTCCGATGTGGTATGCCGTTGGCTCGCCCGACTCTGTGGTCTGGCCAGCACGCAACGGGTTGAATGTGGTCTGCGGCGGCGCGGTCTCGCGCGTGCGTGCGATTTCGGACCGCTACCGCGAGGAGGCGGCCGCTGCCGGACTTCAGGGCGGTACTCCGCTCATCGGGGCCAATCGCTATATCATCGTCGGCGGCACCGACCAGGAGGCGCATGACATCGGCCGTAGGGCATGGCCGGCCTTCTATGAGAACTTCATCAAGCTCTGGCGCAAGCACGGCACGGAGCCGGTCAACTTGAAGCTGCCACCGGGCTTCGACCAGCTCGTCGAGTCCGGGCACGCCATCGCGGGGTCGGCCAGAACGGTCACGCAGATCCTGGCAGATCAGGTCTCGCGCGGAGGCCTGAACTACGTCATCGGAAGCTTCATGTTCGGGACGATGGCGCATGCGGAAGCAACGGCGTCGGTTCGCAGCTTCGCCGACGAGGTCATGCCTGCAGTGCAGCTGGCCGAAGCGACGGCAGCATAACAGCGTAGACGCGGAACGCATGGGAGGTCGAAATGCAGGTCATCAGGTTCGAACAGACAGACTCGGTTGGTCACATTGTTCTGGCCAATCCGCCAAAGAACCTTATTGCATCAGCGTTCTCGGATGCCCTGAAGCGCGCCGTGCATGACGCCGGCGAAAGCGATATCCGGGCATTGCTGGTCAGGGCAGAGGGCCCCAATTTCAGCCAGGGAGGCGACGTCCTCGACTTCCTGGAGAAGGACACCAACCAGTTCCGGACTTTCATCGGCGAATGCAATCAGTCGTTCCGCGCGATCGAGGCGCTGCAGATTCCGACGGTTGCCGCCGTCCGTGGCGCAGCGTTCGGGGGCGCCTTTGAACTTGCCCTGGCGTGCGATTTCATTGTTGTGGCCGAAGACGCAGTGTTTCGCTGCATCGAGGCTTCGGTCGGGTCCGCGCCGGTTGCCGGCGCGGTGCAAAGATTGGCGGAACGGATCGGCCGCTCGCGCGCCGCGCACTACGCAATGCTTTGCGAGCCGATGTCGGGCGCCACTGCCGGGCAACTGGGGATCGCCAGTTATGTGGTGCCGGTGCACGAGGTCGAGGCGACCGCGCTGAAGTTCGCGCAGGATCTGTCGATAGGACCGACGCGGTCCTATGCGGCGATAAGAACCCTGCTGAAGGCCTGGTCGGGTGGTGGCGTTCCGTCCGCCGACTCCGTGATTCTGGATGTCACCATGGCGCTCCACAGCTCTGAAGATGCAAGACGCGGCCGCACCGCCAGAGCCGAGGCCATAAGGCGTGGAATTGAGCCGGCGAAGATCGTCTTCACCGGCCGATAATGTGACCGGGAGAGAGTGGGCGGAAAACGGTGCGGGACTTTAACGACCTCCAGTTCTTTGCGGCCGTCGTCCTCAATCGCGGATTCTCGGCGGCCGCTCGTGTGCTCGGGGTGCCCAAATCGCGCGTCAGCCGCCGGGTCGCCTTGTTGGAGGAACGGCTCGGCGTGCGGCTGCTCGATCGCACCACGCGAGGCCTCGGCCTGACCGACGTCGGCCAGCAGGTCTTCGAGCATGCGCGGGCTGCGGTCATCGAGGCTGAAGCCGCCGAGGAGGTTGCGCTTCGAATGCAGAGCGAGCCTCGCGGGCTGGTCCGATTGAGCTGCCCGCTTGGACTTCAAGGTGCGATTGCCGATCCGCTACCCGGCTTCCTTGCTGCCCACCCACACCTGCGTATTCAATGCATCGCAACCAATCGCCTGGTCGACTTGATTCACGAAGGAGTCGATGTTGCGATCCGCGTTCGGGAACGCCTCGATACCGACGCCGATATGCAGGTGAAGCGGATCGGTGTCAGCCGGCGCATCCTGGTAGCGAGCCCGGATTTGCTGGCGAGGACAGGGGTTCCGATGCTGCCGGCCGACCTTGCCAATTTCCCTCTGCTGCATCAGGACGAGCAGAGCGGCGGTACCTGGCAGCTGACGGCCGACAACGGTGAAACCAGCAGCGTGCCGGTCGAGCCTCGCCTTGCCAGCGGCAGCTTCGACATTTTGATGGCGGCTGCGCGCCAAGGCGCCGGGATTACGCTGCTGCCGGTCAGGTATTGCCAGGACGCCCTTGCAGCCGGTGCACTCGTCCGCGTGTTGCCCGAATGGAGCGGCACCGAGGGCATCCTGCATCTCGTCTTTGCCTCGCGGCGCGGCATGTTGCCGAGCGTTCGGGCGGTGATCGATTTCGTTGCGGACGCCCTGAGATCGTCGGCTGTCTCCTAGAGCCCGGTCGGGCGTTCACCAGATAGAACGGCGTGTCCGCAATCTGCTGTCTAATCAAGCCGTGCCTTGAGCGCCATAACCATGGCCGAAACGGACAATCATCGAGTCCGAACCCGAGGCACGGTTATGCTGCAACTTCGATCCAAGGAAACGCTCGATCACGGTGATCGCGGCTGGCTCAAGGCACGCCATCACTTCGTGGTGTCGGCTGACGGCAACAAGGCCAATAGCGCCCTCGGTGCCCTGGTGGTCTGGAACGACGACGAGATCGCGCCCGGCGCAGGCTTTGGCCGCCACTCCCATGCCGACATGGAGATCGTGACCTATGTCCGGCAGGGCGCGGTAACCCACGAAGACAGTGCCGGCAATGTCGGCCGAACCGTGGCTGGCGACGTTCAGGTCATCAGCGCCGGAACCGGGATCAGTCATTCCGAGCACAACCGCGACCAGGACCCCCTCAAGCTCTTCCAGATCTGGTTGCTGCCCCGCCATCGCGGCGGCACGCCGCGCTGGGACAGCCGCAAATTCCCCAAGGCGGATCGCGCCGGACGCCTTATCGAGCTCGCGAGTGGAGATCCGGAGAATTCCGAGACTCTCACGATCCGTGCCGATGCGCGGATCCTCGGCGCCACGCTCCTTGCCGGGACGACTCTGACCCATGCGACGTCTCGATTTCGGCACAGCTATCTCGCTCCCGCCCAGGGCGTGATCCTCGTCAACGGGCAGCGGGTTGCTGCCGGTGACGGCATCGCCGCCATCGACGAGCCCGCACTCATCATCACGGCCGAGGAGCATGCTGAATTCATTCTCGTCGATGCCGCCTGACCTCGCACACCAGCAAAGGAATAAACCCATGGACGCTATCCGCTATCTTCCGTTTCTTGGCCGTCTGTTGATCGGCCTTCCGTTTGCCATGAGCGGCCTTGGCAAGCTCGCCGCTTACGGTCAGACGACCGCAATGATTGCCGCCGTGGGTCTGCCGGTCCCGCCGTTGGCCTATGCTGTGGCTGTCATCGTTGAGCTTGGCGGCGGCCTTCTGCTCATCGCAGGTTATCAGACGCGCCTTGTCGGAACTGCGCTGGCCTTGTTCTCGATCGCGACGGCGGTGTCGTTCCACAGCAACTTCGCGGACCAGAATCAGATGATCCACTTCCTCAAGAACGTGATGATGGCCGGCGGCCTGCTTCAGATATCCGCATTCGGCGCGGGCGCGTTCAGTCTCGACAACCGCAGTTCCGGGCGACACGCGGCCGTTGCGTCAGCCCGCTAGCGAGCCTCGACTCCGCTTTATCAAGGCTCCTGGACGCGCCGTCTATCAGAGCTTCAAGGGCCTCGTTCCGATGAAGGTGGAACGGGGCTCTTGATTTCTGCTTGACGCTGTTTTCTCGCGCGTAGGTCCGGCCTTTGCCTGCGCGGATTGTCTCACCGGTAGAACGAGGCGTTCCACGAGAGTGTGGGATTATACTTTACGATCGTAAAGTAAAATGCCATGGTCCGTTCAATCGAGCGGGAGGCTTGCCTTCGATCTTCTCGACAAATTCAGTCGCCCACCAAGGGCGGCGCGAACATCCGGGGTGAAACGATGATCGAGGAACGCGACATCACCGTCGTCATGCGGGACGGCACGCGGCTTGTGGTCGACGTCTACCGCCCGGACGCCGCTGCCAAGTACCCCGTGTTGTATGCGTCAGCGCTGCACAACAAGGACATCCAGGGGCCAGACATCGCGGATATCCTGCCGCCGCAACCGGCGCACGCACCGCTCTGGTTCGGTCCGATCGAGGCGGGGGACACGCGGCGCTTCATCGCCAATGGTTATGTCCATGTGATCGCGCAGCCGAGGGGCTCTGCCAAGTCGGAAGGGCACTATGGCCACGAGGACACGGACCACTACGACCTGATCGAATGGATCACGCAGCAGCCCTGGTCGGACGGCAAGGTCGGGATGGTCGGCATCTCCGGCTATGCCGGTGAACAATGGCGCGCCGCAGCCCAAGGACATCCGGCGCTGAAGGCTATCTTCCCCTATGACGCCTGCAGCGCCTATGGCGGCATGTTCGGCTTCAGGGATTTCAATCCAGGCGGCGTGCTGCACAGCTTCCCCTATCTGCTCGACGTCTTCAGCACGGTTCACGAGTCCCGCGACCGTCCCGGCGAGCTTCCTGCCGCAGAGGAAGAGCTCTGGCGTCGGGCCATGAAGAATCCGGACTTCAAGCAGTACATCAATCTCTACAACATCCTCACGCAGAAGGGGCAGCGGACGTTCATCATGTATCTCATGATGACCCACCCCTGGGAGTTCGACGGCACCGTCGAACGCGCGGAGGAAACCTTCAAGAAGATCAAAATCCCATTCTACACCGGCTCGGGCGCTTATGCGTATACCTACAAGCTCCATTGGCTCGGTGCGCAGCACTACTTTCAGAACGTCGATGCCCCGAAGAAATTGCTATTCACGGGGCCGGCTCACCTCGAGCGTCCGTTCCATCAATATCACGACGAGATTATCCGTTGGTACGACCATTGGCTGAAGGGGCACGACACCGGCATCATGGACGAACCGCCCGTGCGCTACTGGCTCATGGGTGCCAACGAGTGGCGGACCGGAGCGGCTTGGCCGCTGCCGGAAACGCAGTGGACGAAATACTATCTTTCGCATTGGGAGACGCTGTCGACCGAGCCGCCGCGGCCTGCCTCCGAGGTTGGCGCCGCGGCACGCGAGCCTGACGTCTTCACGCAGATGCCGGTGACGCGGACGACAAAGGTCGAGCGCCTGCGCTACATGACCGATCTGTTGCCGCAGGACGTCACCGTCGCCGGCCCGATCACGCTCACGCTCTACGCGGCGATTGATCGGGACGACACCAACTGGATCATCGTGCTCAAGGACGTCGGGCCGGACGTTTCCGTTCGCACTGCGCGCGAGGGCGAAAGGGATGTCCCGACGTCGTTGCCCGAGCGCGAACTGACGCGAGGCTGGCTGAAGGCGTCGTACCGGGCGCTCGATGAGAAGCGCTCTAAGCCCTGGGAGCCATTCCACAGGCTTACGCAGAATGCCATTGCTCCCGTCAAGCCGGGCGAAGTGGTTGAGTATCAGATCCAGATTCTGGCGACCGCGAACCAGTTCAAGGCGGGCCATCGGATCTGCGTCGACATCACGTCCATGGATGTGCCGACCGGCACCGGCGCCATGACCAACGTCGAATACATTCCCTACCACGTCTGCAGCAGCACGACCGTCACCCACCGGGTCTACCGCGACGCGGAGCGCCCCTCGCATCTGCTGCTGCCGATCATCCCCGAGCCCACCAACCGGCGTCCAGTCTGACCCTGCATAGGAGCACGTGCTGCAATGACGACAGTCCGATTTAAACGAGACGGCGCCATAGGAAATATTGTGCTGGCCGATCCGCCCTTCAACCGGGTCGACTTGCACTTCGCGGAGACCTTGCGAACCGCCGTGCACGAGGCCAGCGTCAGCGACATCCGCGTGCTGGTGGTCCGCGCCGAGGGGCCTCATTTCAGCTTTGGCGGCGAAGTGCGGGAATGGCCGGGCAAGGACATCAACTGGTTCAGGACATTTGTCGCCGACGTGAACGTGTCCTATCGTGCGATCGAGGCGCTGAAGGTCCCGACGGTCGCCGTGGTGCAGGGGATTGCCTTCGGCGGAGGTTTCGAGCTGGCGTTGGCATGTGATTTTCTCGTCGCGGCCGAGAATGCGACCTTTCGCTGCGTCGAGGTGACGACGGCAATGCTGCCGATCGCTGGTGCCCTGCAGCGGATCGCCGAGCGTGCCGGCCGGGCGCACGCATCACGCTTTGCCATGCTCGGTGAGCCGATCTCCGGGCGCGAAGCAGGCGTACTTGGAATTGCGACACATGTGGTGCCAGAGAACGAGCTGTCCACGACTGCGGTGGCATTGGTCCGGCAACTCGCGACAGGGCCAACCAGGTCTTATGCCGCGACGCGCACCTTGCTCAAGGCGTGGTCAAGCGGAGGCGTCGCCGCCGCGGACCTCGTGATGCTCGACGTCGCGATGGAGCTTTACGACGGTCCAGATGCACAGCGCGGCTTTGCGAACACCGCGAAAGCCTTCGACAAGGATATCGAGCCGCCGCCACTCGTCTTCGAAGGTAAATAGATCGCCTGCGCGGACATCTGTCCGCGCGAGGTCGAAGAGTATCTCTACCGACACCCCGATATCCGCGATGTTCAGGTATTTGGTGTGCCTGACGCGAGGTATGGCGAAGAACTCTGTGCCTGAATTATTTCGAAATCCGGTGCCGCGCTCGACGAGGAGAGTGTGCGCAGATTCTGCCAGGACCGCATCTCGCACTACAATATCCCGCGGCATATCCGGTTCGTGGAGGGCTTTCCGTCCACTGTGACCGGCAAGGTTCATAGGTTCGCGATGCGTGCGGCGATGATCGAGGAATTTGCGCGCGCGGCGAAAGTCAGCGCGTAGGTAACGCATGGGAAGGCGCCAATGAGGCGCCCCCGCCGGTTGGGCTCATGCCGGCCCATCCTATACTCCGCGTGGAGTTTGATAGGAAGTTATGCTAGTCGAAGACCAAATGGTGAAGAAAACGAGGCTGGCGGCCGAGCGTCGCGGCCGTCCGCGCAAGAGAGCCGAGCAACAACGTTCGATCGAGACGCGAGCCTCGATCCTCGATGCCGCTATCGCGGAATTCGCTGAGCGAGGGTTCGAAGCAGCCAGTATTCGTGCCATCGCCGATCGGCTCGGCCTGCAACACCCGTTGATCACCTATCACTATCGCAGCAAGGACATCCTGTGGCGGGCGGCAGCCGAGCATGCCTTCGCGCAGATTCGCGCCCAGTGGGATATCTCGGCGCCCGAAGGATCCGATTTGTCACCGCTGGCGCGGCTCCGTCAGGAATACACGACCCTTTTCCGATACACGGTCGCGTTTCCTGAATTCCATCGATTCATGCGGCAGGAGACGTTGTCGAACAGTCCACGGCTGAAATGGGTGGCTGACGCGGTGTTGGCTCCGCTGCTCGGGCGACTGCTGCCGCAGATCGTGGAGGCTCAGAGACAAGGCTTCCTCCCCGCCGTCGATCCCATCCTTTTCCACTATATGATGGTCAGCCTCACCGCGACGCTTTCCGAATTTGGTCCTGAAATGCAGGTGACGAGCGGACTATCGTCCGAGGACCCGAGGGTCGTCGAGGCGTATTGGCGCCTCGTCGAGGAAATTGTTTTCGGGAAAGGGCTTAAGGGCAACGGAAGCGTACACAAGCGCTGATGGTGTCCCAACGAATGACGCCAGGATGTGCAGGGGATGCCAGTCGAGACCGGTCACAACACGGATGCCCTAAGCGGCGAATTTGGACTGGGTGAACTGGGTCAGCACGTCGGTCGCGCTTCGCCGACGGCCGTTCCTGCAGGATGTATTTGGCGAACAGCGCGCCCTGCGCGACATCGACCGGGTCGAACGGAATGATCCAGGGGGATCAGAATGTGCCGGGATAGGCGCCGCCATCGATCAGGATGTTCTGCCCGGTGATGTAGCCGGCCTGCGCGGAGCACAGGAACGCGCAGGTTGCGCCAAACTCGTCGGGATGGCCGAACCGCTTGGTCGGATTGGCGGTGCGGATCTCTTCCGTGACCTCGGCGACGCCACGCGAGGCGTTCTTCGCCAGCGCCGCGAGGTTTGATTTGAGCCGGTCGGTGTCGAACGTGCCGGGCAGCAGGTTGTTGACGGTCACATTGTGCTCTGCGACCGACCGCGCGAGCCCGGCGACGAAGCCGGTGAGGCCGGTGCGCGCGCCGTTCGAGAGCGCGAGCATCGCGACCGGCGCCTTCACCGCGTGCGACGTCACGTTGACGATGCGGCCGAACCTGCGGGCGATCATCCCGTCAAGCGTCGCCTTGATCAGTGCGATCGGGGCCAGCATGTTGCCGTCGAGCGCCTTGATCCAGTCGTCGCGCTCGAATTTGCGGAAGTCGCCGGGCGGCGGCCCGCCGGCATTGGTGACGAGAATGTCGGGGGCGGGGCATGCGGCAAGCAGCGCGTTGCGGCCGTCACTGGTCGTCACGTCGGCGACAACGGCCATCGGCCGGTTCCCGGTGGCGGATGCGATCTCATCGGCGGCGCTCTCCAGCACCTCGCGGCGGCGCGCCGCAATGACGAGATCGACACCTTCGCGTGCTAGCGCCATCGCGCTCGCCTTGCCGAGCCCCTGGCTCGCCGCGCATACGATCGCTTTGCGGCCGCTCAATCCCAGATCCATGTGCCCTCGTTGAATGCCGCGTCGCCTGGTGGCGCGCGATGCCGTGGTCAGTTGTTGGGAAGCGCCATGCCGGCGGGCTTGGAGCCCCACATGCAGAAGCTGGTCGGCTCGAAACCGAACTGTCGCGGCCGATGCGTCGCCTCATCCTCGATCTCGTCGACGCCGACGGAATATTCGAAGATCATGCCGTCCGGTCCCTTGAAGTAGAGGAAGCGGGCGCCCGATGTCGGGTGACGGCCCGGGCCGAACACGATCGGCACACGCTTCTCGTTGAGGAGATAGTAGGAGCGCAGCACGTCGTCGCTGCTTTCGACCTGATGGTTGATGTGCTGGATGCCGGCGCGCGGCGCGCGCACCAACGCGATGGTGTGGTGAATGGCGTTGACGCGCATCAGGGGGATATCGCCGATGCGGTCACTGACCCGGGCGTTGCAGACCTGGGTCCAGAACCGCTCGTCCCGCGCCGGATCGGTCGAATTCAGTCCGATATGGCTGAAGCCGGTGATCCCGGCGTCGCGGCTGGCAAAATAGCGGCGGCCCGCGCGCTCCGGCCGCGCCACGAGTTCGACGTGATTTCCGGTCGGATCGCGGAAGCCGATAAAGGCCTTCACCTTGCGTTGCTCGGCCTCCTGCGCGGTGCCGGCATGGACGGGGTGGCCGAGCGATTCCAGTGTGGCTGCGGCATCCTGCAGGCTCGCCTCGTCCTCGACCTCGAAGCCGACCGTCTGGTTGTTCGGATCGCCTTCCGAATAGCACAGCGTATGGGCGCGCGCGTCGGAGCGCAGATAGAGGTCCTTGCTGCCGCGCTCGGCAATCTGCAGGCCGAGGCAGGCGGTGGCGAAATGCTCCGCCGATTCCAGGTCGGGCGAACCGAGACGGACGTAGCTGACATCCCTAAGCTGGATCATGTGAGGTCTCCATGTTGTGGTCAGCCGGGCGCGCCCAGTTCGGGCACGTCCTTGCTTTCGCTGCCCCAGTCGCACAGCGATGTCGCGATGAGCGGGAATTGCCGCGCCAGCCGCGGCTTGTCGCCAATTTCGGCCATGCCGTTGACGTAGGACAAGATCAGGCCGTCCGGCCCCTCGACGTGCAGGAATATCTGCCGGGATGCCGGTTCGCGGCCTGGGCCTTGCACGATCTTGATCTGGCTTTCCTGCATGAAATAGCTGTTCTGCATGATCTGATCGAGCGCTTCGACCTCGAAGGCCGCGTAGAGCAGGCCATTGCGTTTCGAGGGGTAGAGCGCGATGCGGTGATGCATCCCGTCGATCCGCAGATAGGCGATGTTGCCGACCCAGTCGCTGACCTCGGCGCCGAGCGCCTTCCAGAAGGCGAGATCGCGGATATGATCGGTAGTGCGAAGGCCGACGCCATGGAATTGCACAATGCCGGCGTCGCGGGGCGGGAAATAGCGCCGGCCGCTGCGGCGGGGGCGCACCACGAGGTCGATCCGGTTCCGGGAGGCGTCCTCCGCGAGCAGGGCGGACTGCACGTGGCGGCGACGGCATTCCGCCGGCGTGGCTTCCTTGGCCGTAAAGCCGAGATCGCGCAGCCGCGCGCCGATCTGCTCCAGCGCCTTATCGTCCCAGACCTCGACACCGATGCTCGCATCATCGGCCGGATTCTTGCCGAGGCTCACCGTGCGAAACCGGTCGTCGGAGCGGAACGCGATCTCGCCGTCGTCATCGGCCACACGCTGCAGGCCGAAAACGTCGGACACGAAGCGCGCGCTGGCGTTCGGGTCGTTTGCCGCGAGGCGAACGTAGCAGACCGAATTGATCAGCGGTGTCGCATGGCCGTTGTTCATCGTGCCCGCGCCTTCGGATGTTGCGCTTCGAGGAAGATCTTGATCATGCGCCGCCACACCGCGAACAGTTCATCGAACCATTTCGGGTCATTGTCCCAAAGTGTGCGCAGCGCCATGCCGCGGACCAGGCTGAGCGTCAGCGCAACGATGTCGGCCGCCAGCGACGGTGCCACGCCGCTCGCGGCGAGCGCCTCGGTCCAGGCCGTCTCGACCGGTCGGCGGGCCTTGCGGGAGATCTCGAGGATCTGCTTGCGTACGGCGTCATCGGTCGAGGTCGAGAGCACGATGTCGATTGCCACCATGAAATGCTCGCTGAAGAAGAATTCGCGGGCGTCCTCGATCACGGCCTCGATCAGGTCGCGCGGCCGGTTGACGGCGGCGGCGCGGCGGCGGCTGAGGACCTGCGCCTGCTCGAACACATATTCCAGCGTGGCGACGACCAGCGAATCCTTGGTCGGGAAGTGATGCAACTGCGCGCCGCGCGACAGGCCCGCTTCGGCGGCGACATCGGCGGTGCGGAAGCGGGCATAGCCGCGGCGGCGGATCAGGTTCGCGGCCGCTTTCAGGATCTGCGTGCGGGTGGCCTCGGTGCGTTCGGCCTGGGTCCGCCGGCGCGGCGGGGCGAGCGCGCGGCGCGCGGATTTCCGTGGAGCGGTGTCGGGACGGCTTGCCATGTCAAACCTCGATCTGAACCTTCCCGTCAACGATGCTGACGGGGTATGTTTTCAACGGAATCTCGCAGGGCATACCGGTCGGCGCGCCGGTAGTGACGTCGAACGTGCCGAAGTGAAAGGTGCACTCCACGATCTTGCCGTTGAGCATGCCTTCCAGCGACAGCGACGCCTCGCCATGTGTGCACATGTCGGCGGTGGCATAGATATGGTCCTCGACGCGGTAGAGCGCGACGTTGGAGCCATCGGGCAGGGGGGCCTGCCTGATCTCGCCTTCGACCACCTCGTCGGCGGCGCAGAGGACGATTGTCTCAGCCATTGCGATCATCCTACAGCATGGTGCTGCCGCCGTTCACGCTGATGACCTGGCCGGTCACGAACGAGGCTTCGGCGGAGGCGAGGTAGGAGACCATGGATGCGACTTCCTCCATTTCGGCCGGACGGCCCATGGGGATGACGCTGACGAATTTGGCGGCGAGCTCCGGATGGCTCTTGGTGATCGCGACCATCTGCGGCGTGTTGACCGCGCAGGGTGCCACCGTGTTGACGGTGATGCCGTCCTTGGCGAATTCGCGTGCCATGCCGGTGGTCAATCCGTGCACGCCGCCCTTGGCGGCGTTGTAGGCGGCGTGATCCCACAGGCCATTGCGCACGGAATCCGCGCCGAGATTGACGATGCGGCCGTATCGCTGCGCCCGCATCCTGGGAACGGCGTACCAGGAACACCACAGCACAGTCCACAGATTGCGGTCGATCGTGGTCTTCAGCGTCTCCGGTGAATGCTCTGCGAACGCCTTGATGATGCCGCCGCCGGCATTGTTGACGAGGATGTCGAGGCGGCCGAAGACTTCGGTTGCTAGATTGATCGTCTTCTCGGCGGTGGCCTGATCGGAGAGATCGCCGGTGTGGCTTGCGACGTCGGCGCCGAATTCCTTCTTGAGATGCGCAGATGCCTGCCTCAATCCGGCTTCGTCGAGATCGGCAATCACGAGCTTGGCACCGTCCCGCGCCAGCCGTTCGGCGATGGCTAGGCCGATGCCTTTGGCAGCGCCGGTGACGATGGCAATGTTGTTGTGAAGCTTCCTGTCCATGTCCGTCTTGCCGTTAGAGGATGATACTGACGCGGCCCTGCGTGCGCAGCCCGTCGCTGTCGAGCAGGCAGCGCTTTTCCTTGATGCGCAGGCGGCTATTCTCGGCCACCAGGCGGTAGCGGTTGCTGCCGAAATAGGTGTCGGTCACGCTGTCCTTGGTGCGGTAGGTGATGAAGGACGATCCGACCTCGATCTCGTCGTCGCTGCGGTTCCGGATCCGGACATTGCTGACGAGATGGCGGGTACGCGAATGCGGAAATTCGGCATGCGCGGTCCGCTTCATCAGCCGCTTGACGCGCTCGGAGAGGCGGAAACGGTCGTCGGCGACATAGAACAGCTTCTTGTCCGGTGAAGAGTCGGGCGCAACGTCGGTCGACGGCACGTAGTAGATCCCGTCTTCCGTGAACAGTTCGAGCCACTCGGGCAGCCGCCATTCGTCGAGCAGGTCGGCCTCGGTGAAGAGGAAGTCCTCGATGTCGGCGCGTGAGATGTTTTGCATGATCACCTCCGCGTCAAACCGAGGCCTGGAACACGTGCCTGTTCCAGTTCGACCAGAATGCTCGCATCTGCAACTCGTCGTCATAGGCCGGTGTCGCCTTGCCCATGCCCTTGGAGATGTCATTCCACTGTGCATCGGCCGAGTTGCGGAAGCCGCGCTGGCACTGCTCCAGCGCTTCGACGTCGTCAGGGGTAGCAAAACCGCCGGGGCCGAGGAATTCGAGGAAATTGTACAGGCGATATTTGCGCGCCCAGTCGGTTTCCTCCAGCGGCGCCAGTGCCCAGGCGCTGATGTTCATGAAGTCGGGAGCCTGCGGATAATAGGTGCGGATCGTCACCGCCATGATGTCGTTGACGACGAGGTTGGGAAATATGAAGAGGTTGCGGTTGTAGAGCGCGATGCGCTTGGCGCGCTCCTCGCCGTAACGCCGCACCAGGCCCTGATAAAGGCGGTCGATCTCCGTCTTGCCGTCCTCGCCCCACATCGGGACCCATTGCGCGACCGGGCGGCCCCACGGCGCCTTGTATTCGAGCACCGCGTGGCCGTTGCCGAGATCGCGTGCCGCACCATCCAGCGGCACCGGCGCAAGCCCGCCCGTAGTGGCCTTCAAATAGTCGAAATAGGTCGCGTGCGTGGTCAGCGCGTGATAGCCGTCGATCGAGTTCTCGGTCAGTAGCTTCCAGTTGGCCCGCATGGAGTATTCCTGCGTGCCGCCGACGATGGTCATGCCGGTCTCGGCCTGGTCGGCGATGACGTCGAGATATTCCTTCGCCGCGCCGAGATAGTCGTCGAGGCTTTCAGCGTTGCGGTCGAAGCAGATGAAGTTGAAGTCGCGATAGCCCTCGAAGCGGGCGACCTGCTGCATATTGGAGGTGCTGCGCTCCTTGAAGTCGGGGGCGTAGGAGGACTCGCCGGGCTGGCTGCGCAGCGTGCCGTCGAGGCCGAACACCCAACCGTGGTAGAAACACTGGAACGACTTGGCGTTGCCGCGCTTCTCACGGCAGACCTGCGCGCCGCGGTGCGGACAGGTGTTGAGCATCGCACGCAGCGTGCCCTTGGCATCGCGCGCGAACAGGATGGTGCGGCCGCCGACCTGGCGGGTGACGAAATCACCCGGCTTCGGAACCTCGGAGCTATGGCCGAGATAGAGCCAGCATTTGTCGAAGATTTGTGCACGTTCGGCTTCGAGGATATCAGGATCGACAAAGGCCTGACGCGAGACCTTGAAGATCTGCTTCGCCTCATCGACCATGAGCGCGGTGTTCATTCGCTGGAACGCGTTCATTGCTATATCTCCCTCAAATGTTCTTTGTTCTTCATTTTAGTGCGGCCCGCAGGTCATAGGCCGATGATTCCAGGTCTGAGCAGGCCGGGCGCTTACAGGCCGCAATGACCCGCCGCAGCATCGCCATGTCCTTGGCCGAATTGACCGACAGTGCACCGACGACGTCAGTGCCGCGAATCGCGATGACCGAGAATTTGCCCGATGCAACGTCGCCGCGGAGGATGTGGTCGCTGTCGAGCATATCGCCGGCGACCTGGATGTTGAGGTCGTACTGGTCGGTCCAGAACCACGGCGGGTCGTTGTAATCCCTGGGCTCGCCGATCATGTTGGCGGCGACCGCGATCGCCTGGTTCTGCGCATTGGCCCAGGTCTCGACCCGGATGGCGCGGCCGTGACAGCGGCTCCACTGCAACGCCGCGTCGCCGGCGCAGAACACGTCGGGCGCTGCCGTTCGGCCGCAGGCATCGACCGCGATCCCGCCCGCGGCGGGCAGGCCGAGCCGCTCGGCGACGGTGGCGACCGGCTCGACGCCGATGCCGACCAGCACGAGATCGGCGGCAATCTCCGTGCCGTCGCTGAGCCGCATGCCATCAGACGTGGCGCCGCTCACGGTGGCGCCCAGCCTGAACGCGACGCCATGGCTGCGATGCTTTGCTGCGACGAGGTCGCTGACGATGGAAGGGAACGCGCGCGCGAGCAGGCGCTGCTCACTCTCGATCACGGTGACGTGGCAGCCATGTTTGGCGGCCGCGCAGGCCGCCTCCAGCCCGATCACGCCGCCGCCGACAATGACGATGCGCGATTTGTCCTGGATCGATCTGCGAAAGCGCAGCGCGTCCTCGACATTGCGCAGGTACTGTACCTCGAGCCCGGAGTTCTCGATCTGGGTGAGGCGGCGAGGCCGGGTGCCGGTCGCGACCAGTAGTCGGTCGAAAGCGAAGACGCGGCCATCTGATGTCGCGACTGTGCGGCGGTCGGCGTCGCAATCGGTCACGGGAGCGCCGGTCTCCAATCTGACGTTAAGATCGCTCCAGCCACCGGCCTGTTTGATGTAGGCCACGGGCTTGTCGGCGGCTGCAAGCATCTCCTTTGAGAGCTGCGGCCGCTCGTAGGGCGGGTGGGGCTCTTCGCCGAGCATCGTGATCGCGCCCTGAAAGCCGCGTGCGCGCAAGGCCTCGGCGGCGCGTCCACCGGCCTGGCCCGCGCCTGCAATCACGATATGTCGAGGCTGGGTCGACACGTTCCGCCTTCGCTCCCTGATGCCCTTGCAATTCGGCGGTGCGGGATCCGCGAGGCCGTCGCAATGATTGTTTCGATTGCATCGAAGTTAAAAACAGTCCAACCTGATTGTAAAGAGATATCGCGCGGCACGGCCTTCTGGCCCAGCCGCCGCGGTGCATAACAATGCCAGAGGAAGCGTGCTGTGGCCGAGGCCATCGATACCCATACCCACTTCGTCCCGCGCAGCATTCCGGCGGAACCGGGGCGCAATCCGCTATGGCCGTCGATCGAGTTGTGGGGCAGCGATGGCGCCGCCGCAGTGATGGTCGGCGGAAAGGTGTTTCGCGTCATCGATTCCCGAAGCTGGGACGCAGGCCGCCGCATAGACGACATGGCGATCGACGATGTCGATGTGCAGGTGATTTCGCCGATGCCGGAACTGCTGTCGCACTGGTTTCCGGCTGCGGACGCGGATTCGCTCTGTCGTCACATCAATGAGGGAATCGCGTCGCTTTGCGGCGCGCATCCGCGTCATTTCATCGGTATCGGGATGGTGCCGATGCAGGACCCGTCGCTTGCGGCAAAACGTCTCGGCGAGGTCAAGGCGCTCGGCCTCACCGGAATCGAGATTGGAACCCACATCAACAGCATCCCGCTCGGCGACACCAGGCTCGACGAGGTCTATGCGGCGGCGGAGCAGGCCGAGCTGCTAGTGATGATCCATCCGCTGCACCCGCTCGGCCTCGACCGCATGGGCGGCCGGCCGGAGCTCGCGGCGGTCGCCGCATTTCCGCTCGAGACGGCATTTGCGGCGGTGTCGCTGATGACCAACGGGGTCACCGAGCGCTTTCCGAAACTGCGCATCCTGCTTAGCCATGGCGGCGGCGCGCTGTCCTGGATCCTGCCGCGGTTGCGGCATGCGCGCACCATCGGACCGCCGCTGGATAGCTTGTTTCCGCGGGATCCGAGCGAGATGGTCAAGGCCTTCTATTACGACAGCATCCTCTATGACCGCGAAGCGCTGGCATATCTGGTCGCCAAGGTCGGCAAGGACCGCATCGTCGTCGGATCGGACTATCCGTTCACCATCAAGCAGGATCGTCCCGCGGCGTTTGCGGAGGAAACGCTCGGCATCGCACGCGAGACCTTCGCCGCCAACGCGCGCCGCATGCTCGGCGTCGACGCCGGAGTATCATCGTGAAGGACGGCTCGATGACCGAGGCCAATCTTGCCATGTGTTACTCCTACCGCCAGTTCTGCTCGCTCGGGCCGTTGCCGCCGCGCACGCCGGCGCGGCCGGATCCGCAGGTGCCGCGCGACCGCAAGCTCGGGCCGTGCACGCACGGCAAGATCGGCGCGTTCTATTTCTTCCAGGACGGCTCGGAGGACGATCCCGCCTTCGGCTTCTGCGACATCGAACTGTCGGTCCAGCAGGTCGCTCCCGGCAAGGTGCGGCTTGAACTCTACTGCATTGCCGACGGTTACCAGAGCCTTCGCGGTGTCGGCGCGCGTTATCCGCTGGAGATTGCGGTCATGGCAAAGGATCGCGTGCTTGGCGTGGCCGACTGGCACTTCGCCGACGTGTTCTGCGGCCATGCCGATCCGATGAACTTTGCCGCTGACCTTGATATCGCTGACGAATTGTTCGCGCGGATCGACCGCATCGAACTGGTGGAAACCAGGGGCGAGGCGAGGCCGTGCGAATGATGCCGGCGTGCGGCGGAAATTTGTGGAGCGCGGTATTGCGACATAAGAAACAGGATAGACTGCTTGTAAGTTGCAAACGCGTAGGCTAGCGTTCGGCCAGCCACAAGACTTGCAGGCAAGCGGGCGATGGCGACAGGGAAGAGAAGCGTTGCGGGAGACTTCATCATGCTCGGGCTGATGATGGATGCGCCATTGCTGACGACGGGCATCCTCAACTATGCCGCAGTCGCGCACGGCGAGACGCAGGTCGTGTCGCGCTGCGTCGACGGCAGCATTTTCCGTTACGGCTACTCGGATGCGCTTGCTCGTTGCCGTAAACTCTCGGCCGCGCTGCTGTCGCTGGGTCTGAGGCCGGGCGATCGCGTCGGCTCGCTGCTGTGGAACACGCACCATCATTTCGAACTGTTCTACGGCGCGACCGGTGAGGGCCTCGTACTGCACACCATCAATCCGCGGCTGTTCGACGACACGCTTGTCACCATTATCAATCATGCGGAAGACCGCTGGATCGTGGTCGACGCCGCTACCTTGCCGCTCGCCGAGCGGCTGGCGCCGCGGCTTTCGACGATTGAAGGCTATATCTATGCCGACAAGAGCGAAGACCTGCCCGACAGCACGCTGCCGAACCTGATCTCCTACGAGGTGCTGCTGCAATCGCAGCGCGACGATCATCAATGGCCGGAGTTCGAGGAACGGTCGGCCAGCATTATGTGCTACACGTCAGGCACGACCGGCGACCCCAAGGGCGTCGTCTATTCGCATCGCTCGATCGTGCTGGCGTCGCTGTTCATGAGCATGGCCGACATGGTCGGCGTTTTCCGGCCCGGCGAGCTCGAAGCCGTCATGCCGATCGCCCCGCTGTTCCACGCCAATGGCTGGATGATGCCGTTCACGGCGCCGATGAGCGGCCAGAAGCTGGTGCTGCCCGGACGTAATTTCGAGCCCGCGATGCTCTGCGAGCTGATCGCAGCCGAAGGCGTCACCGCGTGCGCGGCGGTGCCGACGGTCTGGCTTGGCATTATCCAGTATCTGAAGGAAACGGCGACCGCGGTCCCGTCACTGCGAGCGGCGCTGGTGGCCGGCACCAAGGCACCGAAGCCGATGGTCGAGGACCTCGAACGTCGCGGCATCGCGGTCGGTCAGGTCTGGGGCATGACGGAGGCCGCCGGCGGCGTCCGCGGGACGCCGGCGCCTGATACCGCAAGGCTCGGCAAGGATGAGCAGCTCGATCGAAAATTGCGGCAGGGGCGGATGGGCTACGGCACGGAGCTGCGTATCGTCGGCGACGACGGTGCGCCGCTGCCGCACGATGGACGGACCCAAGGGCATCTCGAGGCGCGCGGGCCATGCATCGCATCCGGCTACTACAGACACGCGAGCGAGAATGCGTCCGGCTGGCTGACCACCGGCGACGTCGCGCGCATCCATCGCGACGGCACCATCGAGATCGTCGACCGCTCCAAGGACGTCATCAAGTCGGGCGGCGAATGGATTTCCAGCATCACGGTGGAGCAGGCGGCGATGGAGCATCCAGCGCTGGCGCTTGCGGCTGTGGTCGGCGTCTCGCATCCGCGCTGGCAGGAGCGGCCGTTGCTGTTCGCCACGCTGAAGCCGGGCAGCGCGGCCTCGCGCGACCAGGTGATCGACCATCTCGCGGCACGGCTGCCGAAATGGTGGCTGCCTGACGACGTGATCTTCGTCAACGCGTTGCCGATGACGGCGACGGGGAAAATACGCAAGGCCGAACTGCGCGACGCGATTGCAAGCGGCGCCTACGGCGCGCTCGCGTTGCCGGAGGTCGCGATCTCGGCAACGGGGCGGTGAATAGACAAAAGAAGATAATGGGGAGAGATTAATGAGCGGGACATTTCGATTGAGTACAACGATCGTTGCGATCGGGTTGCTGGCCGCAGGCGGCGCTTCCGCTGCGGAGAAGAAATACGGGCCCGGCGTCAGCGATACCGAGATCAAGCTCGGCCAGACCGTGCCTTATAGCGGCCCGGCGTCAGCGTTCTCCAGCTACGGCCGCACCATGACCGGCTATTTCCAGATGATCAACGAGGCCGGCGGCATCAACGGCCGCAAGGTCACGCTGGTCTCGCTCGACAACGCATATAGCCCTCCGAAAGCAATCGAGCAGACCCGCAAGCTCGTCGAGGACGAGGGCGTGCTCGCCGATGTCGGCACTGTCGGCACCACGCCGAATGTTGCGATCCAGCAATACCTCAACCGCGCCAAGGTGCCGCACATCTTCATCTCCGCGGGTGGCCGGCGCTTCGCCGACGCACAGAATTTCCCCTGGAGCGTGCCGATGTATCCGGGCTTCGAGATGGAGGGCAGAACCTTCGGCCAGTACATCATGAAGCACAAGCCGAACGCCAAGGTCGGCGTGCTCTACCAGAACGACGATTACGGCAAGGATTTCCTCGTCGGCCTGAAGTCCGTGCTCGGCGACAAGAACAAGCCGGTGGCGGAAGTCGCCTATGAGATCACCGAGCCGACGATCGATTCACAGATCGTGCGCCTGAAGGACTCCGGCGCCGACGTGCTGCTCTATTTCTCCACTCCGAAATTCACCGCGCAGGGCCTGCGCAAGGTGAAGGAGTCCGGCTGGACGCCGCTGCAGTTCCTGGCGAGCCCGACCAATTCGGTGAAGACGGTGCTGGAGCCGGCCGGCTTCGAGAATGCGCAGGGCATCATGACGACGCAGTTCACCAAGCAGGCCGGCGATCCGGCCTGGGACAATGATCCCGAGGTGAAGGAATATGTCGCGTTCATGAAGAAGTGGGTGCCGAACGACAATCCGGGCGATTTCGTCGCGCTGTCCGGTTACGTGATCGCGCAGGGCATCGCGCAGGGGATCAAGCAGTGCGGCGACGACCTGACGCGAGAGAACCTACTCAAGCAGGCGACCAGCATGAAGGGGCAGCACTTCAAGATGATGCTGCCGGGCATTCAGCTCAACACCACGCCGGAAGATTATGCGCCCTATCGGTCGCTGCGCATGGCGAAATTCGAGGGCAATTCCTGGAAGCTGATCGACGACGCCGAAACCTCCGCCATGGCGAAGTAAGCACGATGTTCTGGCGGTCAACCTAGCGGATAGACTGACATGCAATTCACGGAAGATCAGATCGCGTTTCGGGACACGTTGCGGCGATTCATCGACAAGGAGGTCGCGCCGATCGCGGACGAGGTCGACCGCAACGACCGCTTCCCCAAGGAGCTGGTGCCGAAATTCGGCGACATGGGCCTGTTGCAACTCCGACTGCCCGAAGCTTATGGCGGGCCGGGCGCGAACCTGACCACCGTCTGCATCGCCGCCGAGGAGTTCGCCAAGGTCTCGGAGTCGATCGCCTTGATCAGCGGCCAGAATGGCATCGCCATGATCGTGCCGCTGGTCTATTTCGGCAATGAGGAGCAGCGCCAGCGCTTCTTCCCGGAGATTGCGGAGGGACGGACGCTGACGGCGGTTGCAATCACCGAACCGCAGTCCGGTTCCGACGTCGGCAGCATGAAGACGCGGGCGGTCAGCGACGGCAATGGCGGCTACATCCTCAACGGCGAGAAGTGCTTCATCACCTTCGCGCCGGTGGCCGATTACATCCTCGTGTTTGCACGGGTCGGCGACATCTCGGGCGGCACCCGCAACATCAGCGCCTTCATCGTCGATGCCAAAACACCGGGCGTCACCATCGGCAAGAATGAGCGCAAGCTCGGCTTGAACGGCATCCCGAATGCCCCGGTCTATCTGGAGAACGTCAAGGTGCCGGTCGAAAACCGGGTCGGCGAGGAGGGCGACGGCTTCAAGATCTCGATGCGCATCCTCGACATGAACCGCCCGACCATCGGCGCGGTCTCCGTCGGCCTTGCGCAGGGCGCGCTCGACGCCGCGATCAAATACGCAAAAGAGCGCAAGCAGTTCGGCAAGGCGATCGCCGAATTCCAGGGGCTGCAGTTCATGCTCGCCGATATGGCGATGAATATCGAGGCCGCGCGTTCGCTGGTGTATGACTGCGCAAGCATCGCGGATGCCGGTTTCGAGTCCGATGCGGCATTCCGTGCGTTCTCCGCCAAGGCCTCGATGGCAAAATGCTTCGCCAGTGATATGGCGATGAAGGTGACAACCGACGCGGTGCAGATCTTCGGCGGCGCCGGCTATATGAAGGACTTCCCGGTTGAACGCTACATGCGCGACGCCAAGATCAACCAGATCTTTGAGGGCACAAACCAAATCCACCGATTGATCGTGGCCCGACATCTGCTCGCTTGAGCCACTTTCCGCCCGTAGCGACAAAAGCTGAACCTCTGCAACTGAGATCAGTCGTGGATTCTCGCGCTCGCTCCAAAAAAAGCTCCCACGACGCCGCGGCGAGACGTCGAACGGCGAGGCGTCTCTACTGCTCAGTTGGACGCTCAGGACAGGTACCACCATGTCCTCGAGCACTTCTGCGGCCGGCCTTTCTCTGTAGCATGCGCCGGCCAGATCGCGGCTCGGAGAAACCACAGAATCCCAAGGGCCAGCCGCGATTTGCGATCGGCTTTCGACGCAAAGGTCACGTCGGGCGTCAGTAGCCGGCGGGCGCGGAAAATCCGCGGGGGTAGCGATCGTCGGGCCGCGCTGCGGGAGCCGGCCAGGCGGCATAGGCATCCGTGTTAGGGCTCTGCTGCCGGGTTGGCACCGCATGAGCCGCCTTGACATGACCGCGCTGCGCGGCCGCGGCAAACTGCACGGAGGTTAAGACGATCAAGGCCGAGCCGAGAATGGCGAGGATTTTTCTGCGCATTGTTCTTCTCCCTTTGGCCCCTTTGACGCTTTCCTGGCGAGGCACACGTGCCTTGCTTCTCAGCGCTCTGGTTGAAACTTATGACCGCGCCTGACGATTGTTACGGGTGCGCACATCACGAAGCGGCGAGCAAATTTCTTGGTCACGGCTAATAATTCAGCAGCAACGCTCGTCGGGCTGTATTAGACTGGTTTTTAACGAAAGGGTTCAGTGCGAGAATGTCCGTTGTGGTGAGGCCGATGAAGATAATCCTGCCGCTTGTTCTGCTTATGGCGTCGCCCGCCTGGGCACAGACCCAATTGGTACCCAAAGTTGCGACCGCAAAGAGTGGTACCGCGCGCTCCGTCGATAACTGTGCCCCGATCGGTCGGACCGCTAATGGTGAGTTGGTCTATTCGATGAAGTGCAACAATCTCCCGGCGCCGCCTCCGCCACCCCCGCAGGCCGAAGTCAGGGAAGCGCCGTCTCCAGAGCCCGCAGTGCGGAGCACAGGCATTTTCGGTCTGTCCCGCGACCTCCGAAAAGAATCCGAATAATCGCCGTCCGCGACTAAATCCAAACAGCGTCCGGAATGGTCCTTGCTTCCGCAATCTCCCGCACCTCGCCGCCGACACATTTGATATCTGACCGTGAAAGCGTGACATGCAGCAGAGATCGCTCAGTGACTTGAACGCCTGCAACAAGGACGATTTTGTCGCAGCGCTTGCGAATATCTTTGAGTACTCGCCATGGATCGCCGAACAGGCCGTGCTGGCGCGGCCTTATGCGGGCATCCATCAACTATTCGACGCGATGAGGGCGGCGGTCGATCGTGCCCCGGCCGAATTGCGGCTCGCGTTGATCAAGGCCCATCCCGACCTCGCCAACAAGACGCAGCGCGCCGCAGGACTGACCGCGGAATCCAATGCCGAGCAGAACAGCGTCGGCCTCGACCGGTTGTCGGATGCCGAATACGACGCCTTCGAGCGCGTCAACAACGCCTATCGCTCGAAATTCGGCTTTCCCTATATCGTCTGCGTTCGCCGTCATACCAAGGAGTCGATCCTGCGTGACTTCGAGCGGAGGTTGCCGAACGATACGACGACGGAGACGCGAGTCTCGATCGCGGAAATTTGCCGGATCGCGGCGCTGCGGCTCGACCAACTTGTCACGTCCGAGGATCGGCTTCAGGTGGCGGGCCGCCTGTCGACCCATGTGCTGGATACCCATAGCGGCAGGCCGGCGGCGGGTATCTCGGTCGAACTCACGGAGTTGTCCGATCTCGGCGCTCCCCGCCTGGTGACGCGCACCGTGACCAACAGCGACGGCCGCACCGATGCGCCCTTGATCGGCGGCCGGCCGGTGCCGATCGGCCGCTATGAACTGATGTTCAGTGTCGGCGAATATTTCACCGCGCGGGGCGTGCCGACGTCCGATCCGCCGTTCCTCGATCGCATCCCCCTGCGGTTTTCGGTGAGCGATCCCGAAGGCCATCTCCACGTGCCGCTATTGGTCACGCCTTGGAGCTATGCGACCTATCGAGGGAGTTGAGAGGCAAGCACCGGTTTATCCCTGTCATGGCCGGGAGCGCGGACAGGCTTATGGAGCGGATGGCGCAGATTTCGCTACCGGAAGCTTGCCGGATGGCACGAACGTTGCTCATTATTGCGCTCGGATCGGGCGAAAACCCGCAAATTTGACCTATTGAACGGGAGGCTGTCACGTGCCGCTGATCAAGAACCGATACGGAAAGGGCCGCGTCCGGGTGATGCGGATTCATCGCGACGGCGACAGGCACGAGGTCAGCCAGCTCAGCATCAAGGCCATGCTCGAGGGTGACTTCGCGCGCGCCTATACCGATGGCGACAACTCCACCTCGGTCTCGACGGACACCATCAAGAACGTGGTCAATGTCGTCGCCCGCCAGAATACCGGGTTGAGCGTGGAAGAATTCTGCCAGGTGCTGGCAAAGAAATATCTCGACACCTATCCACAAGTGACGTCCGTCGCGGTCACGTCGCATGAGACCAGATGGAGCCGGCTAAGCTTTGGCGGCAAGCCACACCCGCACAGCTTTGTGCTCGACAACAATGGCAAGCCGACTGTGGAAGCGACCGCAACACGGGCGGGATCGTCAACGCTGATCTCCGGGATCGACGGTTTTACCTTTATGAAGTCGACCCAGTCGGGCTGGGAGAATTACGTCAGCGATCGCTACACGACGATCCCGCCGACGGCCGATCGGATGTGCGCGACCAGCATGGTGGCATCGTGGAAATGGTCGGCCGAGCTGCAAAACTATCCGGCCACCAATGCGAAGATACTCGATACCCTGCTCGAGGTGTTCGCAACCACCTACAGCAAGAGCGTACAGGATAGTCTCTACCGGATGGGCGAGGCGGCGCTCGCCGCGGTGCCCGAAATTTCCGAGATCAGCATGGCCTGTCCGAACATGCATTTCATTCCGATGAACCTCTCGGCGTTCGGGATGGATAACGATAACGATGTGTTCCTGCCGACCGATGAACCGCATGGCCAGATCGAATGCACGGTGGGGCGGGGGTAGGCCCTCTCGATTTGCGGACGCGGCGCACGAGCACGGAGGTGTTATCCAAATTTCTCATGCAGCAGCGGCCAGAGCCGATCCGGCTTGAACGGCACGGCCGTGAAGCGGATGCCGGTGGCGTTGGCTATCGCGTTGCCGAGGGCGGCCGCGACCGGGTTGTAGGGGCTCTCGCTCATCGACTTCGCGCCCATCGGTCCAATCGAGTCGGAAGTGTCCGCGAAAAATACTTCGGTGCGAGGCACGTCGGCGAGCGAGGGCAAATGGTAATCGCGGAATTTCGGGTTGATCACGCGCCCGCCCTCGTCGATCACCATCTCCTCATACAGCGTGGCCCCGAGCGACTGCGCCACGCCGCCTTCGACCTGTCCGCGGCATTGCATAGGATTGGCGACCCGACCGGCATCGGCCGCCTGCACGCTCTTCAGAATCTTGATCTCGCCGGTTCCCCTGTTCACGGCGACACGGAAACCCTGCACATTGAAGGCGATGGATCGCGGTGAGCCGGCGGAGTTGCCGGTTCCGACCAGTTTCTTTCCGCGTGTCTTCGCGGCCTCGGCGAGCTCGGCAAAGGACAGGCGCTCTCTGCCGAAAATGACGCTATCGTTCTCGATCGCGCACGCGCCGGGATCGATTTCCCTGATGCGCGATACAAACGCCCCGATCTCGGCGGCGAGGTGTTCCGCTGCCGCCTGGGTCGCGCGGCCGGCGACGAAGATGCCGGCGCTGCCATAGGCGCCGGTGTCGTGGCCGCCATGCGCGGTGTCGGATTGCCTGAGGTGGATGCGATCGACGGTGGTCGCCAGCGTGGTCGCAGCGATCTGGCGGTGCACTGTGGAAGTGCCGTTGCCGAACTCGGCGGTGCCGACGGTCAGCTCGAAGCCGCCGTCGTCGCGCAGTGAGATCATGCAGTCGGCCAAGTGCCCGGCGGGAGGCACGGTATCGATCATGGTCAACGCGATGCCTTCGCCGATCAGCCACTCGACCGAAAGCTGCGGCTTCGGTGCCACGGCGACCATCGCGCGCTCGACCAGGTCGAGGCACTGGTCCAGCCCGTATGAGCCATAGATCACGTCGTGATATTCGGAGCCCGGCGGCGACAGCATGGGGTCGCCGGGCTTGATGACGTTGCGGCGGCGCATCTCGAACGGGCTGATGTCAAGTTGTTTTGCGATTTCGTCGATCGCGGCTTCGACCGCGATCAGGGTCTGCGGCAAGCCGTAGCCACGGAATGCGCCTGCCGGCACCGTATTGGTGTAGGCCGCGACCGCGTCGACCTTCTTGTTCGGGCAGTTGTAGACGCTGATGCATTCGCCGACAGCGTGGAACAACACCGGACCGCCGTGATTGCCGTAGGCGCCGGTGTTGGAGAGCACGTCGAGCTGTAACGCGGTTAACTGGCCGTCCTTGTCGGCGCCGGCCTTCACTTCGACGCGCATCGGATGCCGCGTTGAGGTCGAAATGAACTGCTCCTCGCGGGTCAATTCGAGCTTCACCGGCCTTCCGGTTTTGAGCGCGGCGAGCGCCAGGATGTCTTCGACGAACATTTCCTGCTTGCCGCCAAAGCCGCCGCCGACGCGTTCGCAAAACACCCGGACCTTGTCCAGCGGCAGCTCAAACAAATCTGCGAGCGTACGTCGCGTCAGGAACGGCACCTGAGTGCTGGAGCGGACGTGCAACACGCCTGATGCGTCAACCCAGGCGAGCCCGCCATGGGTTTCCAACGCCGCGTGCTGGACGCGCTGGGTGGTGAAGGTTCCCTCATAGGTGACGGCTGCCTCGGCCAGCGCGCTCGCGACATCGCCGTACTCTCCATGGGTTTCCGCGACGATATTGCGTTGGGAGTGGGCGACACGATGCGCCGTCGTCTTGTCGCCGTGAATCACCGGCGCGCCCGGTGCAATCGCCAGCGCCGGATCGAACACGGCTGGCAGGGTCTCGTATACGACCTTGAGCCGGCGGCAGCCTTCTTCGGCGGCGGCCTCCGTATCAGCAATCACGGCTGCGATTCTTTGACCGATAAACCGCACCACATTGTCCAGCATGCGGGTATCGTCCGGATCCATCCAGTCCTTTTCGTGCCGTGCGGTCGAGTACAGGCGATCCGGAACGTCTTCATGGGTCAGCACGGCGTGAACACCAGAAGTGTCAAGCGCCGCACTCTTGTCGATCATGATGATTCTCGCATGGGGATGCGGCGAGCGGAGAAGCTTGATATGCAACAGGCCTTCGATCGCCATATCGAACGTATAGCGCGCCGCGCCGCGCACCACCTGCGGGCCGGCGGGTGCTGGCAGGCTGCGGCCGAACGCGGTGCCGGCGATAGCATCTTCGGTATTGGTCTTGCCGTTGAGGGCATCCTCGATCGCGCGATAGCCGGTGCAGCGGCAGATATTTCCTTTCAACGACGCGCCGAGATCCTGGCGCTGGGCTTGGTTCAGCGACGCGCAGGTCAGGATCATGCCTGCGGTGCAGAACCCGCACTGAAATCCCTGCGCATCCAGGAAGGCCTGCTGCATGGGATGGGTGCCGCCATCGCCGGCAAGACCTTCGATGGTGGTAACGGCATGGCCTTCGGCGCGGAAGGCCGGGATCAAACAGCTATGCACCGGTTCGCCGTCGATCAGGACCGTGCAAGCGCCGCAGTCGCCGGCATCACAGCCTTTCTTCACGCCGAAATGACCGAGTTCCCGCAGGAAGGTGCGCAGGCATTGTGCGGGCTTCGGCGTTTCGGCGAACGCCTTGCCGTTGATCTCGAACGTCATGGCAGCGTTTCCAATTCGCGGCGGATTTCCTCGGCAAACCGCAATGTCATGTGCTTGCGCCACACCGGTTTGCCATGAACGTCGGTGTGGTAGAGATCGTCGGAGATTTTTTGCAGGATCGTTTCGCGCAGTTCCTTCGCGTCAGGCATTCTGGCAAACGACACCTGCATCGGCAGCACCGTCGAGGCGGTGACCGTCAGCGCAAAGGCGCCGTCGCCGGCGACGCTGCCGATCAGCAGAGCCGCTGAGCGGCCGACCGGCGTTAGTGAAATCTGGCGAAACGCCGAACGGCGTTTCATGGCCGCAAGCGGGATGTCGATTTGGCGCAGGAGGTCGCCGGGCGCGAGCACGTTCGATTGGTTGCCGGTGACGAAGTCGGCGACTGGAATCTTCTGCTCGCTGCCGTCCGCCTGCCAGATCGTGCAGACGCCATCGAGCGCTGAGGTCAGCGAGATCATCGGGCCGGCTGGCAGCGACATACAGATGTTGCCGCCGACGGTCGCCGTCTTCCAAATCTTGAAGGAAGCCAGGAACGCCCGGCAGCATTGATTGATCAGCGGTGAGGCGATCCATTCCGGTGGACAGGCGAAGGCGTCGAGCTGCGCCACGGTGCAGGTCGCCGCTACGGATAGGTCGTTCTCAGTGACCGTCAGCGCTGGCCATTTCAGGTCGGTGAGATCGATCAGCCGGGTCAGGTGAACCTGCGGTTCGGAGAACAGCCAGGTCCCGCCTGCCAGCCAAGCATCACCCGCCGTCCAAACGGGCAATTGCGCCCGCGATCGCGGATGGGCAATTTCGGATATGGTGTTCAAATCCATGGATACGCCAACGCTTTCAACAAGATGCATCTCCACTTAAGACGTCTTGCAAGACCAGCGCCAATTGTCGTCAAGGTTGGGACAGACTTTGCATTGTAATGGCGGGGTACGGCCTTGCCTCAAGGAGATGGTGGGATCATGAACCAAACGCAGCCGATCTGGATCCGGGATCCCCTCGCCATTCTCGCTACGGGGGCAGAACGTGGCGTCGTGATCCAGGATGGGAAAATCGTTGAGCTGGTACCCCACGGCGGCAAGCCGTCCACCGCCAACGTCGCCTTCTATGATGCCACCGGGCATGTAGTGCTTCCTGGGCTGATCAACACCCACCACCATTTTTACCAGACCCTGACACGGGCGCTGCCGGCGGCGCTGGACCGCGAGCTGTTTCCCTGGTTGCAGGCGCTTTATCCGGTATGGGCCCGGCTGACGCCGGAATCGCTTGATCTCGGCTTCACGGTGGCGATGTCGGAATTGCTGCTGTCGGGCTGCACCACCACGACCGACCACCATTATGTCTTCCCGGCCGGGCTGGAAGATGCCATCGATATCGAGGTGGCCGCGGCGAAACGGCTCGGCATCCGCGTGCTGCTGACGCGCGGCTCGATGAACCTGTCGCAGCGGGACGGCGGCCTGCCGCCCGACAGTGTGGTGCAGGACGAAGACACGATTCTGGCGGACAGCGAGCGCGTGGTCGCCAAACATCATCAACGCGGCGAGGATGCGATGGTGCAGATCGCGCTCGCGCCATGCTCGCCGTTCTCGGTGACGACCTCGCTGATGCGTGCGACCGCCGAGCTCGCCGAAAGGCTCGACGTTCGCCTGCACACGCATCTTGCCGAAACCGAAGACGAGAACAAATTCTGCGAGCAGATGTTTCGTTGCCGGCCGCTGGATTATCTCGAGCAATGCGGCTGGCTCAATGCGCGGACCTGGCTCGCGCACGGTATTCATTTCAATCCGGATGAGATGAAGCGGCTCGGCAAGGCCAAGACCACCATCAGCCATTGCGCCTGTAGCAACCAGCTTTTGGCATCGGGTTGCTGCCCGGTCTGCGAGATGGAGGAGGCCGGCGTTTCGATCGGGCTCGGCGTCGACGGTTCGGCCTCCAACGATGGATCCAATCTGATGCAGGAAGTGCGCGCAGCGTTCCTGTTGCAGCGCGCGCGCTATGGTGTCGGCCGCGTCAGCCACAAGGACGCGCTGCGCTGGGCGACCAAGGGGTCGGCGGCGTGCGTCGGCCGCCCCGAACTCGGCGAGATCGCAGTCGGCAAGGCTGCCGATCTCGCGTTGTTCAAGCTCGACGAGTTGCGTTTCTCCGGACATGGCGATCCGCTGGCCGCGCTGGTGCTCTGCGGCGCGTATCGCGCCGACCGCGTGATGGTCGGCGGCAACTGGGCGGTGATCGATGGTGCGATCCCCTCGCTTGACGTGGCCGATCTGATCCGGCGTCACAACGCCGCAGCGCGCGCGATGCAGGCGGGATAAGTCCATTCCGCGACGCATAGAGGAACAAGGTCCGGGCGTTGTCGCCCGGACCCCGTGGTCTCGGAACTGTCCGGCGTTACTTGCCGGGGATGCTGTCGTCGATGCCTTTGACATAGAAGTTCATGCCGAGCACCTGGCCGTCGGCGAGATGGTCGCCGTCCTTGCATTCGACATCCTTGCCGTCCTGACCGACGACCGGGCATTTAAACGGTTGAAGCTTGCCGGAGGCGAGGGCCGCCTGGGTGTCTTCGGCCATTTTCTTCACGTCATCCGGCATGTTGGTGTAGGGCGCCATTTCGAACATCTTGGTGTCGAGCCCGCCCCAGGTGTCCTCTTGCTTCCAGGTGCCGGCCAGTTCGGCTTTCACGCGCGCGATGTAGTAGGGCGCCCAGGTGTCGAGGATCGAGGTGAGCTGCGCCTTGGGACCGAACTTGATCATTTCGGAGTCCTGTCCGAACGCGAACTTGCCGCGCTCGCTGACGATCTGCATCGGCGCCGGCGAGTCGGTATGTTGGGTGATCACGTCGACGCCCTGGTCGAGCAGCGCCTTGGCGGCGTCGGCCTCCTTGCCTGGATCGAACCACGAGTTCACCCAGATGATCTTGACCTTCATGTTGGGATTGACCGACTGCGCGCCCAGCATCGTGGCGTTGATGCCGGAGACGACTTCGGGGATCGGGAACGACCCGATATAGCCGAGCACGCCGGACTTTGACATCTTGGCCGCGATCTGGCCCTGGATGTAGCGGCCCTGGTACCAGCGCGCCGAATAGGTCGACATGTTCTTGTCGCGCTTGTAGCCCGAGCAGTGCTCGAAGTGGACGTTCGGATATTTCTTGGCCACTTTCAGCGTCGGGTCCATGTAACCGAACGAGGTGGTGAAGACCAACTTGTTGCCGGCGCGCACCAGCTGCTCGATGGCGCGCTCGGCGTCGGGGCCCTCGGGGACGTTCTCGAGGAAGGTGGTCTCGACCGCGTCGCCGAATTCCTTGGCGAGGGCCTGGCGCGCAAGGTCGTGCTGGTAGGTCCAGCCGAGGTCGCCGACCGGGCCGAGGTAGATGAACCCGACCTTCAGCTTGTCGGCGGCAGAGGCCGTCGATAGTCCCATGCCGGTCGCCAGCAACACGGCCGCCGCCGCTATCAAATGCTTCTTCATACGCTTCTCCTGTGAGCCGAGGGAAATGGTCTTCAAAACGTCGCGCCTTACTTCGTGCACCTATCCGCTGTCTCTCATGCAAGCTGCAATTCTTGCGCCGTCTTCGGTCAGCCGATAGGTGACGAGCGGCCGGGTCGAAGGGCCGGATCTCGACACCTCCAGCACAAGACCACGGGCCATCAGGGATTCGAATGTTCGATAGAACCCGAACATGCTGGCGTCACGGCCCAACGACAGATTGAATTCGCCGAGCACGCTCAACTCGTGCTGCGAGAGCGGTCGCCTGTGAACGCGTCGGACGAGGTCCTCGCGCTGCTGAAGCCATTTGAGATCGGGCAGGATGGTTGACGTTTCCGTCGCAGCTGATTTTCTCGTTGCCGGCGGACGCGCCGACGGCCGGTCCCCCTCGTTGGCCTGCAGATCTCGTGCACGCCGGATTGCTTCGAGGCGGCCGTCGAGCAGGTAGGCATTCCAGAGCGGTTTGCGATCGACCATGACCGGCTCGGGTATGACCTGCTCCCGCACCAATCGCTCGAACAGGCCGATGGTCACGCCGACATGAGCTGCCGCCGACCGGCGATCCAACAGACGTGTCCTCTCCAGAGCGGGGGCATCCTGATCGATGAGTTGCGTCAAGGGCATCTGCCTCGAGTACGGACTTGGTGGACGGTGGTCGTTTCGGCTGCAGAGCGGTGCGTTCAAACATCAGGAACGATCTGGCTTTAAAGCCATTGGGCAGACCAGCGCGACCGGCTCGCCGGATTGGCACGACCGATGGATTGATCCCATACGTCTCCGGACCTGCTCCGCGAGGTGCAGATCGGGAGAAAACCTAACGGAAACCGAGTGCTCTCAAATAGCAGAGATTCTCGCACGGCTTGATGCCGAATCGGCATCGGTCTAGATTGGCGTCTTTGGCGGGCTCGGTTATGCGCTTCCACGCACCGGCGATCTATTACTTCCAAGCGGTGCGCCGGGCCGGCTCCATCCGCGCGGCCGCTCGCGTCCTGAACGTCGCCTCATCGGCGGTGAACCGCCAGATTTTGAAACTTGAGGAAGATATTGGCACGCCGTTGTTTGAGCGGACCATTCGCGGCCTGAAGCTGACGTCGGTGGGGGAGATGTTCGCCCGTCACGTCATGACCGTCACGCAGGATGAGGATCGGTTCAGATCGGATTTGCAATCGCTCTCGGGCACTTGGCAGGGGACAATCCGCATCGCCTCCATCGAGGCATTGGCCGGGTCATTGCTGCCGGACGTCATGAAGTGGCATCGGGATCGGGCGAAACGCGTGACTTTTTCGGCCCGCACCATGGGCTCGTTCGAAGTTCACGACGTACTGGTTCGAGGCGAGGCGGATATTGGGATTGCGTTCGCGCTCCGACACAGTCCGGAACTGCGTCAGGTGGCACTAAAGCGTTTTCGCCTCGGCGCAGTGGTGGCACAGGACCATCCACTTGCCTCCAAGCGCAAGGTTACACTGCCGCAGTGCATGCCGTTTCCCTTCATTCTCGCGTTCCCTGAGCTATCGATCCACGATCTGCTTCAGCCGTTGTTGGCGAGGCTTCCGCAAGGGGCGGAGCCGGCGATCCAGACCAACTCCATGGACCTCATGCGCGAATTAGCCGAGCGCAGTGTCGCCATCTCGTTTCAAACCCAGCTCGGGATTGAACGGCATCTGGAGGCCGGCCGGCTCAGTTTCCTCCCGCTGTACAACGGGGGAAGGCCTGTATGGTCCGACCTTGGCGTTTATGTCCGGTCCGAGCGCGCACTTCCCGCCTACATGGAGAGCTGCCTGCAGGATCTGGTGCGGGAACTCGACGAACGCGAGCAGCGGGAGAATGCGGCGTTTGCGTGAGCGCCGGATCCCAAATCGGCGGCGCGCGCATAATCGATCTCCAAACATTCGGGGTGAACCACACCCAGAACGTCGCTCCCTATCGCCGCATCCCGAAAGCAGACTCAGCGATCGGGTACGAACACGGTACCGAGCGCAGCGGGCGCGGTCGATCCGCCGGTGCGCGCGCGAGAAATCAGAACCAGAACGATGACCGTGGCCAGGTAAGGTAGCGACGACATGAATTGAGACGGAATTCCGATACCCCAACCTTGCGCGTGCAATTGGAGAATGGTCACCGCGCCGAACAGGTAGGCGCCGATCACCAGCCAGCCCGGTCGCCAGGATGCAAACACGGTGAGCGCGAGCGCGATCCAGCCGCGTCCCGCGGTCATGCCCGGAATGAAGAACGGGGTGTAGGCGAGCGGCAGATAGGCACCGGCCAGGCCGGCGCAGGCGCCGCCGAACATCACGGCATACATCCGGATTCGCAGCACCGGATAGCCCAACGCATGGGCTGAGAGGTGATTGTCGCCGCACGCGCGCAGCACCAGTCCCGCCCGGGTCCGATACAGGAACCACCAGACCGCGACGACCAGCGCCAGCGAAAGATAGACGAAGCCGTCCTCGCCAAAGAGGATGCGCCCAACGAACGGAATATCCGTCAGGACGGGAATGTGGAGATGCGGCGCCGGCGCAATTCTTTCGCCGACGAAGCCGGCGCCGATCAGGCCGGAGAGGCCAATGCCGAGAATAGTGAGCGCGAGCCCGGTGGCGACCTGATTGACTGCCAATCCCAATGTCATCATCGCGAAGATCAGCGAGAGCAGCGTGCCCGCGACGATGCCGCAGAGCGCACCGATGATGATCGAGCCGCTGAGCCAGGCGGCGCCGAAGCCGCAAGCCGCGCCGACGATCATCATGCCCTCGACGCCGAGGTTGAGCACGCCCGCGCGCTCGGTCACCAACTCCCCGGTAGCCGCCAGCAACAGCGGGGTGGACGCCGCCAGCACCGAAAGGATGATGGCTTCGACGAGTGCCACTAGACCACCTGTCGTGACGGGAAAATCAGCCGGAAGCGATACAGAATGAGGGAATCGCAGGCGAGCACATAGAACAGCAGGATGCCCTGGAAGACCTTGGTGACGTCCAACGGGATTTTCATCGCAATCTGCGCCTGCTCGCCGCCAATAAAGGTGAGTGCAAGGAAAAGGCCTGCAATTAATATTCCAATCGGGTTCAACCGCCCGAGAAACGCAACGATGATCGCTGTGAAGCCATAGCCCGGCGAGATGCCGGGCTGGAGATGGCCAACGGGACCGGCGACCTCGATAATGCCGGCGAGCCCCGCCAGTGCGCCGGAGATCGCGAAGGTCAGCAGGATTAACTGGTTGGAATTGAAGCCGCCGAAGCGCGCCGCGCGCGGGGCGGCGCCGACGACGCGGATTTCAAAACCCTTGATGGTCTTGCCGAGCAGCAGCGCACCGGCGGCGACCACGATCAGCGCGATGACGGCACCGAGGTGTAGGCGGCCGCCTTCGACCAGCAGCGGAACGGTCGCGACCGGATCGAACTCGGCGGTGGTTGGAAAGTTGAAGCCGGCGGGATCGCGCCACGGGCCGCGCACCAGATAGTCAAGGAAGAGATCGGCGACATAGACCAGCATCAGGCTGGTGAGGATCTCGCTGGCGCCGAACCTGACCTTGCAGATCGCCGGGATCAGCGCGTAGAGCGCGCCGGCGACCGCGCCGAGCAACAGCATCGCCGGCAGCACCCAGTGGCCGGCGTCGGTGCCCTGCGTCTTGACCGCAAGCCAGCTTCCGGCGACGGCGCCGATCAGGAATTGTCCCTCGGCGCCGATATTCCAGGCGTTGGCGAGATAGCAGAGCGACAGGCCGATCGCGATCATCACCAGCGGCGTGGCCTTCACCGCGATCTCCTGGAGCGAATAGCTGTCGGTCAGGGGATCGATGAAGTAGACGCCAAGCGCCGAGATCGGGTTCTTGCCGAGGATCAAGAACAGGATGCTCATGGTCACGATAGTCAGGCCGATCGCGATCAAAGGGGAAACCAGCGCAATCGTGTTCGAGCGTTCGCCGCGCTTCTCAAGCACTAACTGCATGAGGGGCCTCCTTCTGATCCAGGCTGCTGCCGCCCATCAGGAGGCCGAGTTTCTCGCGGCTCGCATCGGCCGTCGCGAGTGGCTCCGACAGACGGCCGTGAAACATCACGGCGATGCGGTCGGTGATCTCGGCGAGCTCGTCGAGGTCCTGGCTTGTCACCAGGACGGCGGCGCCGGCGGTGGCGAGATCGAGCAGCGCCTGCCGGATCACGGCGGCGGCGCCCGCGTCGACGCCCCAGGTCGGTTGGCTGACGACGAGCACCGCCGGATTGCGCAGGATCTCGCGGCCGACGATAAATTTCTGCAAGTTTCCGCCGGACAGGCTCGCCGCTTCCGGATCGCGCTTGGCCTTGCGCACGTCAAACGTTTCGGTAGCGCGGTCGACCGTCTTCAGCGTCGCTGCGGTGTTGACGAAACCGTGCTGCACCATGCCGCTGGCGGCATGTCCCGTCAGCAGCGCGTTTTCGGAAAGCTTCATGCGCGGCGCGGTGCCGTGGCCAAGCCGCTCCTCGGGGACGAAGGCCGCGCCGAGCTTGCGCCGTTGCGTGATCGAAAGATGGCCGGCGGCGATGCCCTCGATCACCACCGTGCCGGGATCCTGCGAAAGCCGCTCGCCCGAAAGCGCTGCGAAAAGCTCGTCCTGGCCGTTGCCGGCAACGCCGGCGATGCCCAATATCTCACCACCTTTCAGCTCCAGCGAGATATGTTCGAGCCTTGTGCCGTGGGGATCGTCGGGCGCGAGGTTGAGGTCGTTGACGACAAGCCGCGGCACGGTGATCTGCCGGTTCGCGGCCGCCTTCACTTGCTTGATTTCGCTGCCGACCATCATGCGCGCCAGCGAGGCCGCGGTCTCCGCCTTGGGATTGCAGGTCGAAACCTTCTTGCCGCCGCGCAGGATGGTGGCGGTGTCGCACAGCCGCTTCACCTCTTCGAGCTTGTGGCTGATGTAGAGGATGGCGCGGCCCTCTGACTTCAGGCGGTTGAGCACCGTGAAGAGCTGGTCGGCCTCCTGCGGCGTCAGCACCGCGGTCGGCTCGTCGAGGATCAGGAATTTCGGATCCTGCATCAGCGCGCGGACGATTTCGATGCGCTGGCGCTCGCCGACCGAGAGTTGCCAGACCTCGCGTTTGGGATCGAGCGGAAGCCCGTAGACACTGGACACCTGCTCAAGGCGCGCCGACATGTCCTTGAACGATTCCTTGCCGTCGAGACCCAGCGCCACGTTCTCGGCGACGGTGAGATTGTCGAACAGCGAGAAATGCTGGAACACCATGCCGATGCCGCGCCCGCGCGCTTCCGACGGCCCGGACAGAACCATCTTTTCGCCCCGCCAGCGCATCTCGCCTTCGCTGGGCTGGATCAGTCCGTAGATGGTCTTGACCAGCGTCGATTTGCCGGCGCCGTTCTCGCCAAGCAGCGCGTGGATTTGCTGCGGCCAGATATCGATATCGATCTTCTCATTGGCCAGGAAGTTGCCGTAGCGCTTGGTCAGGCCGACTGTCTGGAGCAGCGGCGTTCCGGCGGGGGGCTGCGCAGCAGGCGTCGAATCTAGCATTCGTTGTCACGGTCAAGAGGAATTGGCTGCCTCAATACTGTGCTAGATCGGACGCCCACGTAAGTAGAGAAAAAGCGCCAGTGCTTGCTCAACTCCTTGGCACGCGAGCGCGAGAGTGATTCTTGTTGGATTTCCCTGCATTATTGCCATCCGGAGGCTTGGCGGCGCGCCGCGCGAGACGAAACCGCTCAATTAATTGTTGCAGAAATGTTACAATCCATGCAATTCGAGACAGCACGGTCAGTTATGACGCAGAATTGAGCAGCTTCGCTCCGCTTGTGTACGACGCGGCTTCGTAAGCTTTTTCTCACAGGCATCGCTGCGCCAAATCGCCGCAGAAATTCCAGCAGTAACAGGCACAAGCGGAAAATTTGCGTCTCTACCTCAGATTGTTTCGCTGCCCCTCCGATCCCACCGGATTTTGCCGGAAAGCCGCTGATGCCGCAGCGGCTCCTGATCAATCGTGCGCCAAGGCGTGGAGAAAGTTGAGGCTTCTCACTTCATTCCAACAGCGCAAGGCTCGCCCCCAGAAAAGGACGTTAATCGTTTTCGCTCGCACACTTGGGGGTATTGAGCATGTCCAGTCTTCGCCGATCATTGGCAGCCGCGGCACTGTCACTTGCTACGCTTGCACCGGCGGGCTTCGCCAACGCGGCCGACTTGCCGGTCAAGGCCAAACCGAAGCCGGCCGCCGAGGTGCCGTTCTTCTTCGTGATCGACAACCGGGTCACCTATTCATGGATGCCCAAAGGTACCGATCCTGGTGTGTTCAGCGTCCGACCGAATGGTACAATCAATGGCACCACGGCAAAGAGTGTCTATTCGTTTACGCACTTTGACGTCTGGGGCTACGGTACCAACTTCTTCACCATCTCGGCGTTGAAGTCGGACCATAACGACCCGGCTGCGCCTTGCACGAACGCCGGAACCATCTTCGGCACGCCGGCGACCTGTGCGGGCGCCACGGAAATCTATGGCCTGTTCCGCTCGACCTTCGGCTGGAACGAACTCTTCAACACCAAGGCTTTCACCGCCGGTCCGCTGCACAACGTCTCATTCGAAGTCGGCATGGATGCCAATTCGGAAAACAGCTTCCTGGCACCCGCCAAGCGTGACGTCGTCGCCGGTCTGCAGTTCGCCTTCGACCTGCCCTACAAGGGCTACATCGACGTCGCACCGTTGATGTACTATGAGTTTTCCAACCACAACGCGTTCGACCAGTGCGGTCTGTTCGGACCGGGTACCCCCGGCGTGACGTGTATTGCGGATGGCAACACCTCTTTCCGCCCGACCTGGGCGGTCGAAATCAACTACTATATGGATCTCGGTTTCCTCCCCGAGAACATGCAGTATTTCGCTATCAGCGGCCGTGCCGGCTTCTATGGACCGAAGGGCAACCAGAACGAACCCCTGGGCCTCGCTGGAGGTGGAACCGCAACCAAGGTCGAAATCAACAGCGAGCCGATCCGCCTGACGTTTGACGCCAGCAAGGCGTTCTGGGGTCCGAAATACTCGCAGTTCGTGACCACCTGGGTCGCCTATCGCTACTGGCAGAACAAGTTCGGCCTCGATGCCAACAACAGTCCTACCTGCCTCTTTGCCCCAGGCGTCAGCAACAACAGCTGCACCGAAAAGACCGTCTACGCCGGTGTGACCGTGAAGTTCTAGCCAACTGACTCCAGGTGAAAAGCGATGGCGCCGCGATGTTCCCCGCGGCGCCATATTTTTCGCCGTCGATTGAAATGCGCGAAGCTATTTGTCCCAGACGCCTGTGTGTAAGGCCGCAGCCTCGTCCTCGAGCAGGGGGCCAATCACTTCCGTCGCCCGCTGTCCGCTGTCGAACACCTCCCGGCAGGGCAGGTCGAGCGTTGGATTTTCCGGGTGATTGCCCGTGAACTGCCGCAGCCTGTGTTCGCTCAGGCCATAGACCAGGCGGCCGATGCCAGCCCAGTACATTGCGCCAGCGCACATCGCGCAGGGCTCAGCGGAGGAGTAGAGCGTTGACGTCTTCAGAACTTCCGCGCTTAGCGTGGTGCAGGCCTGCGTCGCCAGCAAACGTTCGGCGTGCGCGGTACCGTCATGCTCGGGCATGTAGGCGTTCTCGGCCTCGATCAGCACATTGCCGCTCTGATCAACCAGGATCGCGCCGAAGGGATGGTTGCCATGGGTGACGGCGCGCCGGGCGACGTCGAATGAGCGCCGCAAGAATTCCTGGTCGCGTCCGGACATATCAGCAGCCATCAACGCCCCACCAAGTGCCGGCCGATGTCGGTGAGGTCCGCTTCGCCGGCGCGGGCCTCGTGGAACGAATTCGCCATGGAATATCACCACTGACAATCCGACAATTCCAGCCGCTCATCAAGATATTCGCTGACCGCCGCTAGTTACATCCGTAGTTCGGATGCAGCATTCCCAGATACCGGTTGGCGAACGAACGCGACCGCTATCTTTTGGTCGTGGCACCGCTGGTAGCGCCTCGCACCATCAGGGCAATCTGCCGGCCGACGTCGTCAACGCTTAAGCGGCCGCCCGCGGCGTACCAGAACACGGTCCAGTTCATGGCGCCGAGGATCGACAGCCGGAACACATGCCGATCGCAATCGGCGCGCAGAGGCAAATCGTCGATGAGGCTCGCGAAGATCTGCTCGTACTCGTCGCGCTGGCGGACGAGTTTTCGGACGCCCTTGAGATTGTAGTAGCGCGGCGGCGCGAGGATCGCGCGAGTCACGCTGCCACCGAGCAATATCCGGCAGTGCGCAACGATGGCCTCGTCGAGCCGTTTCCAGGGCTCGCTGATTCCGGCAATGGCGGTCTCGACCTCCTGGCGCATCGCCGTGAGGCTTTCCTGGTGCACCGTGAAGAGCAGATCTTCCTTGGACGGAAAGTGATAGTACAGTGAACCGGATAGAACGCCTGACGCGGCTGCGATATCGCGGATCGATGTGCCTTCAAATCCGTTCCGTGCAAACAGTTCGGACGCGGCGGCAATAATCTGCCGGCGGCGGTCGGGGCCTTTTCGTAACGATTTCGGCTTTTTCGTACGAGCCTTCGCGCGCGCCAAGGGCTTCGTCATTTTTTCTCAGTCCGTCAATGATGAAAAGCCCGGTCGCACATATGAGACCTGGCAAACTCCTAGCTTCCGTTTGCCTCGGCGGTGTCCGCAGAAGCCATCGCGATGGATCGCCGATCTGTACACTTTTGCAGGGGGATTGTCGAGAATCGATCAAGCGACCGATAGGCAAACTGCTCTGCTTCAGTCCGGCTTGCAGGACCGTCACGTCAGCGCCGATTCGCAGCCATCAGTACTGGCGTGAGCGGACAGTGAAGCAACGAAGACGCAAAGTCCGACATTGATCATGCAGTGCATCAATACGTGCAGACGGGACAAGCCTGCTATCTCCCGATCCTGGATTCGGCTTGACTTTCTATTCAACCAAGCGAACGATAGAATAAGAACTTGGCTCTTCCTACTGCCTCCGACCGACTCTCGGGCGAACCGGAAGACAAGCCGAGCGGGCAAATACGGGCGACAAAATTCCCCGACACGGGGCGCCGACGCCTTCCAGCCCCAGGGAGAAATCAAATGTCCGATTTCCTGATCGAGCATACGCCGTCGGCCTACAAATATCCCCTGCTGATCAAGCACCTCCTTCACGCCCCGATGACCCAGTCGGCCGATCAGGAAATCGTCTACCGCGATCTCAGCCGCTACACCTACCGTGATCTGCGCGAGCGCATCGGGCGTCTTGCGAGCGGTCTGACGTCGAAGGGCGTCCGGCGCGGCGATGTCGTGGGCGTGCTGGACTGGGACAGCCACCGCTACCTGGAATCCTATTTCGCGATCCCGATGCTCGGCGCCACGCTTCAAACCGTCAATATAAGGCTGTCGCCCGAGCAGGTCATGTTCACGCTCAATCACGCGCGTCCCCGGCTGCTGTTGGTGAATGTCGAGTTTCTTCCGTTGATCGAGCAGTTGCAAGGGCAGCTTGAATCCGTCGAAGGCATCATTCTGATGTCGGACGACGGCGTGTTCCCGAGCAGTCCGAGCAAAGTCGTCGGCCAGTATGAGGAGATGCTGGCAAACAGTTCGCCGGACTTCACCTTCGAGGATTTCGACGAGAATACCCGCGCAACCATGTTCTACACGACGGGCACCACCGGCGCACCGAAGGGCGTCTACTTCAGCCATCGCCAGCTCGTGCTGCACACGCTGATCGATCTGGTCGGGTTCGGTTCACCGGCGCGGCAAGGGCGGTTTCACCGCGAAGACGTGTACATGCCGATCACGCCAATGTTTCACGTTCACGGCTGGGGATTGCCCTATGCCGCGACCGCAGCGGGGGTCAAACAGGTCTATCCCGGCCGGTATCAGCCCGAACTTCTCCTGAACCTGATCAAGACCGAGGGGGTGACGTTCAGCCATTGCGTTCCGACGATTCTGCAAATGTTGCTGTCGGCGCCCAACAGCAAGGATGTCGATCTCTCCGGGCTGAAAATGGTGATCGGGGGCGCAGCGCTGACCAAAGCGCTGGCCAAGGCCGCGATGCAGCGCGGTATCGACATCTTTGCCGGTTACGGAATGTCGGAGTCGGGCCCTATCCTGACGATCGCGCAGCTCAGGGAGCATGAGCTCACCGGAAATCCTGACGAGGAAGTCGAACTTCGTACCAAGACTGGAACGCCGGTGCCCCTGGTCGACTTCCGCATCGTGGATGCCGAGATGAAGGACGTCGCTCACGACGGCAGCACCGCTGGAGAAATCGTCGTCCGCGCACCGTGGCTGACGATGGGATACCTCAACAATCCGGCCTCTTCGGAAAAGCTCTGGGAAGGCGGCTATCTTCATACCGGCGACATCGGCACCATGACCGCGCACGGCGTCGTTCAGATCACCGACCGGATCAAGGACGTGATCAAGACCGGCGGTGAATGGATTTCGTCGATTGAGCTGGAGGACATCCTGCTCCAGATGCCAGGCCTGAGCGAGGCAGCGATCATCGGCGTGGCGGATGCGAAATGGGGCGAGCGTCCGCTCGCCATCCTTGTCGCCCATCCCGGCGGCCCCGTCGACGATGCAGCCGTGCAGAAGCACGTCAAAGCCTATGTCGACAAAGGTGTCATCTCGCGTTTCGCCATTCCGGACAGGATCAGGTTTGTCGATGCAATCGACAAGACGAGCGTCGGCAAGACCGACAAGAAGGCGTTGCGCGCCAAGTACGGGGACGGTTAGCCGAGGGGAGGATACACGATCACATCCGGTCTGGCTGGTTAATCGAAGCCGGTCTGACTACGATATACGCAAAACAGCGACGTGGCAGCGGACCAAACAGCTCCACGCACAAATCAATGGATACCGGGAGGGAAAAATGGCCGGCAAGACAATGACGGACATGTTCGCCGATATGGCGAAGCAGATTAATCTGCCAAAGATCGATTACGAGCCATTTCTCGACATCCACCGCAAGAACATCGAGGCGATGCAGAAGTCCGCGGCGGTGCTGTCGCAGGGAGGCCAGGCGGTTTTCGCAAAGCAACAGGAAATCCTGGCCGAGATCGGGCGCGAGGCGCGGCAACTGATCGCTGATTTCAAGCCGGACGGTACGCCTCAGGAAATCGCGACCAAGCAGGCGGAATTGGCGAAGCGCGTGTTCGAAGCGACGGTCAAGAACACCAAGGATATCGCTGAGCTGGTGCAGAAATCCAGCAGCGAAGCGCCAAAGATCATTCTTGATCGGATGCGCGAGAGCTTTGCCGAGGCGCGGGCGGCCATCGAGTCCAGGAAGGCTTGACGCGGGTGAACGGGCTCTGCTGCAGCGCGGGAGAATTTTAACGGCGCCAGTCCCTCAAGACAGGGCCGTGCCTTTCGCAATGAACCGGCTTGCAGTGACGAGCCCAAAGGTTCGTACTGTCGGCCGGTGCGGAGAGCCGTAAATATGCAGTAAGGCCGCCGCCGATACCGAATGCTGAAACGTCTAACTCATGGGGTGAGCGTCAAGATGAAAAAAGAGGACGTGCTCAAGCAGTATACCACGCCGACAGGAGCTCCGGCGTTTGTTCCAGGCCCGCATCGCTTCACGTCGCGCGAGTATCTGAACATCACCTACCGGACGGATCGGGAAGCTCTCCTCAAGCAGGTGCCCGAGCCGCTTGAAGTCGACGAGCCGCTGGTGCGCTTCGAAGTGATGAATATGCCCGATACGACGGGATACGGTTCGTATGTCGAGTGCGGGCAGGCCGCGGTCGTGCGGCACAAGGAAGAAGTCGGCGAATACATCATCGGCATGTATCTCGACAATCTGCCGGCGATTGCCGCAGGCCGCGAACTGAGTGCGTTTCCGAAAAAACTCGGATCGGCAAAGCTGTTCGTCGACTCCGACACGCTGGTCGGAACGCTGGATTACGGCACGCTCAGCGTCGCCCGTGCAACGATGGGCTACAAGCACAAGCCGATGGATCTGGAAAAGGCGCGGCAGGAAATCTGCGTGCCGACGTTCATGCTGAAAATCCTCCCGAGCTACGAGAAGCGCCCGCGTATTTGCGAACTGGTGCGCACCGAGATCACCAACATTGTAGTGAAGGGTGCATGGCGGGGGCCGGCCCGTCTGCAACTGTTCGAGCACGTTCTGGCGCCGCTCGCTGACCTTCCCGTACGTGAGATCGTTTCCGCCACGCACATCCTGACGGATCTCACGCTTTCGCCTGCCGTCGTCATCTACGACTATCTCACTGACAGCGCGCCTTCGGCCAGTCCAAGGAAATAGGCAGATATCATGGCTACAGCTCAGCAGGATATTCTGAACCGATATTCGAAGGTTACCGTGATCGGCGCCGGCGTCATCGGCGCGTCGTGGACGGCGCTCTTTCTGGCGCACGGGCTGACGGTGGTCGTCAACGATCCGCGCCCGGATGTCGAGGCCATCGTCCGCGATTATATCCGCAACAATCTGTCGACGCTCAAGGAGCTCGGGCTGCCGACGGACAATCTGGAGGAGAAACTGAGCTTCCAGGCCGATCTCGAGCGCTCGGTCGCGGGCGCCGATCTTGTACAGGAAAACGGACCGGAGCGGATCGAGTTCAAGCAGGACTTATGGGAACGCATCGGCAAGGTCGTAGGAGAGCATGCGCTGATGCTTTCGTCGAGCTCCGCCAAGACCGCGACGGAGCAAGCGCTCAAGATGTCCCGGCCCGAGCGGCTGCTGGTCGGGCATCCCTTTAACCCGCCTCATCTGATTCCGCTGGTTGAGGTCGTCCCCGGCGAGAAGACGAGCCCAGAGGCGGTGGACGACGCGGTCGCGTTCTACGCCGCGCTCGGCAAGGTGCCGCGCGTGGTGCGCAAGGAAATGCCCGGTTTCGTCGCCAACCGTCTGCAACGGGCAATTTTCCGGGAATGCTGCTACCTCGTCATTCAGGGCGTCGTCAAAGTCGATGAGCTCGACGATATCGTGACAAGTTCGATCGGCCTGCGCTGGGCGGCGGACGGCCCATTCCGCTCGTTCCATCTCGGCGGCGGTGCCGGTGGGTTCAAATCGTTTTTCAAGCAATTCGGCCCCGGTCTGAACGAGGCCTGGAAGAATATGGCGCCGGTCAATCTGGACGAGGCTGCGCAGGACAAGATCATCGCGCAGGCCGAGGCATCCTTCGCGGCGCAGCCTCCCGAGCAGCTCGAAAGTGAGCGCGACGCCAAGCAACTGGCGATCATCCGCGCGCTCAAGGCGGTGCGGGCAGGTAAATAGCGCACGCTGCGATCGCGTCATCGAGGGGCGGAGCGGAGCGCGATCAACGGGAGGGACGAGATGGGACTTTTGTTCGAAGGCTTGAAGGTGATCGATTGCGGCAGTTTCATCGCCGCGCCGGCAGCGGCCACGATTCTGTCCGACTTCGGCGCCGACGTCATCAAGATCGAACCGCCGGGGGCAGGGGATCCTTACCGGCATCTGACAAAGCTTCCCGGCCATCCCAGGAGCGATCAGAACTACGCGTGGATGCTCGGTTCGCGCAATAAGCGCAGCCTCGCGCTCGATATGGGAAAACCTGAGGGCAGGACTGTTATCCAGCGTCTTGCCGCGCAGGCGGACGTGTTTATCACAAACTATCCCGCCGCCGTTCGCAAAAAGCTTGGCATCGGATATGAAGCACTGTCCTCGCTTAACGACCGGCTGATCTATGCGTCGTTCTCCGGCTACGGCGAAAACGGCGCCGAGGCGACCAAGCCGGGTTTTGATGTGACGGCCTGGTGGGCGCGGTCGGGATTAATGGACACCGTTCGCGCGTCGTCGGAATCGGTGCCGGTGCGGCCTGCGAACGGCATGGGCGATCACTCGGCGGGGTTCACGCTTTTTTCCGGAATCGTGATGGCGCTCTATCAGCGCCAGACCACCGGCAAGGGCACGGAGGTCACATCGTCGCTGGTGGCGAACGGACTTTGGGCCAACGGCTACAACGCGCAAGCAGCACTATGCGGCGCCACCTTCACAGACCGCCCGGCACGCGAGGTCGCATTCAACGCGCTGACGAACTACTACAAATGCCGTGACGGTCGCTGGCTGATCCTGACCATTCTCAATGAAGAAAAGCAGTGGCCGGAGTTCATGAAGTGCCTCGATCGCGAGGATCTGATCGATGACCCGCGTTTTGCCAAGAAGGTGGATCGGTTGTCGCGCTCGCGCGAACTGATCGCCTTGCTCGACAAGGAGTTCGAGAAGCAGGATCGCGCGGAACTGCGCAAGCGCCTGACGGAGAGGGGGATCGTGTTCGACGTCGTGGCCACTCCCGAGGATATTCCGTCGGACCAGCAGCTCCTCGACAACGATATTCTCATTCCCTTCGCCGGCAGCGAAACAAAGACGATCAACAGCCCGATTGCGCTGCGTGGCGCAGACAAGGTGCAACCAAGGATGCCGCCTTCGGTGGGCCAGCACAGCGACGAGATCCTGAAGGAAACGGGGTTCGATGCGGCGACTATCGCCCAGATGCGCGCCGCCGGCGCCGTTGGCTGAGTAACGACTACCACAACGCATTCCAGTTCAGCAGGAGCGACGCATGAAAATCGAAGAGCTGTTCTCGGTTCGGGGAAAGGTCGCCCTGGTCACCGGCGGTAGTCGCGGCCTCGGCGAAATGATCGCCCGCGCCTATGTGGAAAACGGCGCAAAAGTTTACATCACGGCGCGCAAAGCGGAGGCATGCGAGGCGCTTGCAAGAGAACTGTCGCAGTTCGGCGAATGTATCGCCATCCCGGCGGATCTGTCGCGCATGGAGGAGATCGCGCGCCTGTCCGGCGAACTTCACAAGCGGGAGAAAAAGCTCGACATTCTGGTCAACAATGCGGGCGCGAGCTGGGGCGCGACTTTCGCCGAGTTTCCCGAAAACGGCTGGGACAAGGTGATGGACCTCAACGTGAAGTCGGTGTTCTTCCTGACCCAGAGTCTGCTCGATCTGCTGGAAGCGGCGGGATCGGCGAATTCCTATTCGCGGGTGATCAACATCGGCTCGATCGAGGGCATCAGGACGTCGCATCTCGAAGCCTATTCCTATGCGGCGTCGAAAGCCGGCGTGAACCATCTGACACGCATCATGGCAAAGTTCCTGGCGCCGAAGCACATCGCGGTCAATGCGATTGCGCCGGGTTACTTCCCGTCGAAAATGACGGATGCGATCGATGAGCACGGCGCGAAGGAGGTCGTCGACGACGCGCCCATGAAGCGCATGGGACATGCGGACGATCTTGCGGGCATCGCCATCTACCTCGCCTCGCGGGCCAGCGGCTTCGTCTGCGGTGCGGTCATTCCGGTCGACGGCGGGTTGGCCACGACGGCTTGAGGCTGCGCGACGCCAGCGTTGCGCCGGCGGCGACGAACGAACTTCGTGAAATTCCCAAGAATTGGCGCCGTTTCAAGCGGCGCCGTTTCTCGTCGTGGTCAGGATCAGCAGACGTCTTTCGTCAGACGTCGGAGCATGATCCGGAAAAGTGTGTAGCGGTTTTCCGAAAAGATCATGCTCAAAACAAAAAGATAGGGCGGGGTGACGATTCGAAGAAGAGTCATCCCGCTCTGGTCCGATCCTGACGACCTTGCCGGCTCAGGTTTCGTCCGGGTCAGCGGCGCGCACGATCTTCAGCAGCAGCACGCCAGAGAGCAGATATGCTGCCACGATGAGATATGTGCTGTAGAGCGAGCTGCCTGTTGTCGCGGTAATATAGCCCGTGACGGACGGCGCGACTGCCGGGCCGAGATTACCAAGGCTGCTGATAAGCGCGATACCGCCGGCGGCGCTCGCCTTGGAAAGGTATTCAGTCGTTGTGGTGAAGAACAGCGGTGTCGCCGAGATGAACCCAAGGCCGGCGAGTGTCAGGCCTAGGATCGACGCCAGCAAATTGCCGTTGGAGAATGTTATGGCCAAAAGACCGATGGCTGCGACGGCCACGCAGGTCGCGTAATGCCATCGCCGCTCTCTTGTCTTGTCCGAGTGGCGTCCCATCAGAATCGTCCCGATGATGCCCGCGATCTGCGGCAAGGTGGCCAGCAGGCCTACGTGGAACAGATCGGCGACGCCCCAGCTTTTGATGAGCGAGGGAATCCAGAACACCATGGTGTAGGTCGCACCCAGCAGCAGGAAGTATGTGAACGCGAGACCGTAGACCTTCGGATCCTTCAGCATCTGGAAGAACCCGGCGTGGGACGCAGTCTCAACGTCTTTATGATCGTGATCGAGTTGGAAACGCAGCGCAGTTTTTTCTTCGGCGCTTAACCACTTGGCATCCTCGGGCTTGTCCTGAAGATAGAAGTAGGCAACGAGACCGAGGATCGTCGCTGGTAAGCCCTGCGAAATGAAGAGCCACTGCCAGCCGTGCCAACCCTCGATGTCGTTGAAATATTTCATCGTTGCACCGGAAAGCGGACCTGCGATCACGGACGCGATGGCCGTCGCGGTCATGAACATCGCGATGATCTGGCCGCGCCGCGCCGAGGGGTACCAGTATGTCAGATAAAGGATGATACCCGGAAAGAAGCCGGCCTCGAGCACGCCAAGCAGGAATCGGGCGATATAGAATTGCACCGGTGTCTGCACGAACGCCATCGCACAAGCGACAATTCCCCACGTGAACATGATGCGCAGCAGCGTCTTGCGAACACCAATGCGCTCAAGGAGCAGGTTGCTGGGGACTTCAAACAGGAAGTAGCCGACGAAGAATATGCCCGCGCCGAAGCCGTACGTCGCATCGCTGAAAGTCAGCGTCTGCTTCATTTGAAGCTGGGCATACCCGATATTGATGCGGTCCAGGAACGCAATCATGTAACAAAGAATCAGGAAGGGTAGAATCCGCCAACCGATCTTGGCGAACAGCTTTGTGACGGCGATCGGCTCCTTTTCAGCGGAAGGAATTGTACCGACGCTGGTTGCATGGATTGCCATTTGTTTGCTCCCCTCATTTGTATTCCCACGGAGTCTTTTGCTCCGATTTTGAACGTATTTTCTGCTTCACTCCTTGACATCAGGTGCGCCGCGATAACCGCGGCGGCTGGTCATAAAAATCTAAAGTGTTGGACGAGGGCCGTTCAGGATCGTGGCCGGTCGCGCCGTGCGCACGGCTCCGGATCCCTTGTGCGCTCTCTAGCACGCAGCCGGCATCGTGATCGACTTTCGGGCAAGAACCAAGGCCAAACGGCCATGCCAGCTTCAAAAGATCATTACTAATCTATCACTCGCTTGATTGTTTAGCAACAAACCGTGGCGGGAGCCAATTCGCGCCCAAGCGCCGTGTTGGTTATCAGGCAATAGGCATTGGGTACCCGTGATTTGTTTCCGGTCAGCCGGTTGCACCGAACGAACCCGTATGAACTGCGCGAGGATTGCCGATCGATCGGGGTCTGCGTCCCGGCGGTACCATTCCCGCTTCAAATTCGAGGAGTTGGGCGCAGCCAAAGTATTTGTCGAGGCCCTGTACTGCGCTGGCATCTTGGTACTGCCGTGCAGTACCGGGTCAGGTTGAAACAAGCGAAAATAATCGAGTGGTCGGATCAAGCCGTTGAAAAGAAAGCAAAATGCTTTAGGTCTATGCCTTCGATCATCTTTCGGCCCAGAAATCGGTTGGACCGACTCCGTCTGCGAAGATCAATGAAATCAACATGTTAATCCACCGCTTTTCCGTTGCACCCATGATGGATTGGGTAGAGAGTTTATAGAAATCAAATAGTTAGATGGGGGACGTGTGCAAATCCTGTGCACGAAGGTTCTACTTTTCTTTCACTTTCGTTCTCACGAAATGGCACGCGACGGCCGTCGAACGCTGCCGATGGCCGTTGTTACGCTTAGCCGTTGGCGGAAACAGCGAACCGATGAGCGACGAAGTCCCGGCGACCAGTGTTGGCCGGCAGGCCTCCGATCAGGAAGTCATCGAAAGCAGGACCAGTTTGCGATCTGCGTCTGTCAGCAAAGCTGAACGACGTCAGGTCATGCAATAAGACAGCTTTTGATTTCAACAGGGTCCACGCATCAGTCGGTTCGGCGACCGAACCTGATGGGTCCCGTCTGAGCGGCTACTGAATTCGGCGCTTTCCGGGGGCACCCATAGCGCAGCGTACTACGCCAATCTGTGCGATGGTGCTCCTTCGAACGAAAGGCGGCGTTCTGTCTCGTTTATCGAGGTGATGAGGCTGCGAATATCGCGCCCGCCGTTGTCACCGTTCGATGTTTGGGTTCAGCCGAATTTGAAAAGCTCAGCGGCCTTTCTCTACGCCTTTCGTCTCAACAAAAATGATCGAGGCCAGTCGTCGTCAGAGCTCAATTCGCAGAATGATGGATAGAATGACCGCTCTTTCTCGGTGGACTGATCGCGAGCGCGTCGCCAACTCGGAGTGCGCGAACGCTGGGGGTCCGGTACTTCGAGCGTCGCGAGCAACCGTTAGCCGATATCGCCCTGATCTGACCGACCCGCTCGACTCATAACTGAAGGTCACAGGTTCAAATCCTGTCCCCACAACCAAGTTGGTGAAAAGCTCCAGCGATCCCAATATATTGCTGGGGTTCTTTTTTGTGTGGTAATCGACCCTAACAACGATGACTTAGCTTATAGGCTCAAATCACCCTGCAACCGCTCCATTGATAGACACTTTCGTGGTGCCCAGTGAAATGATGAATTGGGATCTTTACCGAATTTTTCTGGCAGTCGCGGATGCCGGAAGCTTGTTGACCGCCAGCAAGCGTCTCAAGCTGAGCGCCCAGACGGTGAGCCGACGCGTTGCGGAGCTTGAGGATGGTCTCGGCCTTAAATTGCTGGCACGCAGCCGCGTCGGTCATTCACTCACACCTGCGGGCGAGCAGTTACGCGCGCGCATCGAAAGCATGGGGGACGTCGCGAGCAAGGTCGAGACGGCAATGGCCGACGCCAAGCATACGCCGGCAGGTGTGGTCCGAATTTCGATAAATGAGGTTTTGTCCGGCCCATGGTTGCTTGGGCACCTCGCCTCCTTCTACAAGGAGTTTCCAAGTCTGAATCTTGAAATTCGCGTTAGCGGCTGGCCAGCAAGTGTGCGCCGCCGGGAAGCCGATATCGTCTTGCGGCTGTTTGGGCCGGGCGAAGAAAATCTGGTCGGCCGTCGCATCGGCCGGGTCGGTGTGGCAATTTACTGCGCGCGATCCTATGCGCGCGACCATGGCCTTCCGACTTCCAGCGCAGAATGGGCAACACATAGCTCTATAGGCATGGTCGCCGATATACCGCTAATGAGCTGGTTCAACAGCGTCGCCGGGACGTCTCGGCGGGTACTTCAATGTTCGTCCCACACCGATGTTGTCGCCGCCGCCAAGGCCGGTCTGGGACTCGCGCCCTTGCTCTGCATCACCGCGGATCAGGAGCCGAATCTGGTACGGGTTCTTCCCGTCAAATTGCACCGCGCTGCGGATTTGTGGCTGTTGTCGCACCCTGATCTTGCCGATGCGCCTCAGGTCCGCGCCGTTCTGAATTTTATCGCCAATTGCGCCAAACGCGATGCCGCCATTCTGCTCGGCCATGATCCAATTCTGGAGTTACGAGATTCCAGATCTGGTAAACACGGCGCTGCCAGGAAACGTTAGGGTCAGGTCCTTGATGCAAAGGAACTCCCGATGTCGCTTCCCGAACTTCTCCATGGTCGGCTGTCGCTTCCCGTCGTCGCTTCGCCGCTATTCATCGTGTCCGGTCCTGAGCTGGTGGCCGCACAATGCAAAGCGGGAATCGTGGGGTCATTCCCGGCCCTGAATGCGAGGCCTGCGGAAATGCTCGACGACTGGCTGGTTCAAATCAAGGAGGAGGTTACGGAATACGCCCTTCAAAACCCGCTTCTGCCGGTCGCGCCATTCGCGGTAAACCAGATTTGCCATCCCTCCAATGATCGCCTGCAAGTTGATATGGCCGTCTGTGTGCGGCATCGCGTCCCGATCATCATCACGAGCCTTCAGTTGCCGCAGTGGATCGTCGATGCCACGCATTCCTACGGCGGGCTAGTGTTTCACGACGTCACCAACATCCAGCACGCCTGCCGGGCAGCGGCGATGGGCGTCGATGGTCTCATCCTGGTCTGTGCCGGGGCCGGCGGCCATGCCGGCACCCATTCGCCTTTTGCGCTGCTGCGAGAAATTCGCCAGTGGTTCGACAAGACTGTTCTTCTGTCGGGCGCGATTTCCGATGGTTTTGGCATCGCGTCGGCGCAAATGCTGGGTGCGGACATGGCCTATATCGGAACGCGCTTTATCGCCACCGAAGAAGCCAATGCAACGTCCGCCCATAAGCAGATGTTGATCGATTATGCTGCGAGCGACATCGTCTACACCAATCTGATTACTGGCGTTCATGGCAACTATCTGGGGCCCTCGCTGGTCGCCGCCGGGCTCGATCCGGCCAATCTGCCTCAGTCCGACAAATCGAAGATGAATTTCGGCTCGGGCGGCAACACCAAAGCGAAAGCCTGGAAGGATATCTGGAGCGCGGGGCAGGGCATCGGCGGCATTAAGGATGCGCCGGCGGTGGCGCGGGTCGTTGCGACCATGCGGGACGATTACGACAAGGCGGTCGCGAGTTTCGGCCACAAATACCCCGCGCCCGCGCCGAACGTTCGGGCATGATGACTTCATTTTCCGATATCAAGCCCCGGCTGAAGGTACCTCTGATCGCAGCGCCGATATTTCGCGTGTCAGGTCCGGACCTCGTCATTGCGGCTTGCCGTGCCGGCGTAGTCGGTTCGTTTCCCAGCACAAACTGCCGAACGCCTGACGAGTTCGACCAGTGGATCCACACCATAAAGTCGGCACTGCGGCCGCAGGATGCGCCGTTCTGCCCCAATCTCATCGTTCGCCGAGAGACGCTGTGGGATGATGTTGCTGCCGTGGTGCGTCATCGGTGCGAGATGGTGATCACAAGCGTGGGGGCGCCCGATGCGGTGGTCGTGCCGCTGCACGAAGCCGGATGCCTGGTATTTGCGGATGTTGCCTCGGTCCGTCACGCGAGAAAGGCCATCGCCGCCGGCGTCGATGGCTTGGTCCTGTTCTCCACGGGCGCGGGCGGGCAGACCGGCTGGGCCAACGCCGTTGCCTTTGTTAGCGCCGTGCGATCGTTCTACGACGGGTCCATCGTGCTGGCCGGAGGCGCTCCGGACGGAAGCGCGGTATTTGCTGCTGAGGTATTGGGTTGCGACCTTTGTTACATGGGAACGAAGTTCATTGCGACGAAAGAGAGCATGGCAGCGGAGGAATACAAGGCCATGCTCGTATCCTCTCAGCTCGACGACGTTTTGTTGTCGAAAGTGTTCACCCTTGAGTCCAATATACCTATCCCGTCCATTGTTGCGGCCGGTCTCGGCTCCGAAAATCCCCCCACTGACATGACAAATGAGCGCGCCAACGAGCTTTACGGCCGCAACGCGACGTTCGGTGTCAAGCGTAGGCACGACACCTGGAGCGCCGGACATTCGGTTTCGGACGTTAGCTCAATCCCGACCGTACACGAATTGATCGCGCAGACATTCGAGGAATATGCCGCCGCGCGACGGGCAACCCGCCGCCTTCTTGAGGAAGGTCGCCCGATGTCGTCGTCCCGACACACTTCAACCAGGACGAGCCTCTGACATGACGATTCAAGCGCTACCCACAATCTTTTCACTGACAGCCCGCGCGCTCACAGGTTGCGGCGATCGCATAGCTTTCAAAACCCGGACCGTACAATGGACGGGGACGGCGACGCTGGATTTCATCTCGCGCGCACAGCGGGTACTCGCGGGAAATGGAATAGAGACCGGTAGCAAGGTCGCACTGCTGACCGCCAATCGCGTCGATTCGTGGTGTTTTGGTGTCGCAGCGCAGGGACTCGGCGCTGCTGTCACATCGCTTCATTCAATGGGTTCCACCGACGCTCATCGCTTTCAGCTCGAGGATGCGGAAGTCTCAGTACTCGTCCTCGACAGCACCAATTATCTCGCGCGGGGCGCAGAACTGGCGGAGTTGCTGCCTGGCATCATCATCCTGACGCTCGGCGAGGCGCCATACGGAAAGAACGCGCTGACTCTTGTCGAGAGCGCGGGCACCGCGCGGCTCGGAGACGTTTCCTCACCGCAGGATATCGGAATGCTCAGCTACACGGGCGGCACGACGGGGCGACCAAAGGGTGTCGCGCGCTCAAACGCCGGTTCGGTCGCGGTGACGCTCAGTGTGCTGGCGGAGTTCGAGCTGCCGCATACGCCGCGCTATCTTGCTATTGCACCGATCAGCCATGTGAGCGGTACCAACGTGGTGCCGACGCTGTTGCGTGGTGGCACCGTCCATCTGCTCGAACGGTTCGACCCAGACGTATTGTTATCGACGATCGCGCGCGAGAAAATCAATTTCACGCTGATGGTCCCGACAATGATCTACGGTCTTCTCGATCATCCCGCGCTTGAAAAACACGACGTGTCGTCGCTGGAACTGCTTCTCTATGGCGCCGCGGCGATGTCGCCGGACCGTTTGCTGGAAGGCATAGAACGAATTGGGCCGATTTTCTCCCAGCTATATGGCCAGACCGAATGTTATCCGATTGCCGTGCTGCGCAAGGGCGATCACGATCGGGCGCGGCCAAAATTGTTCGAGGCGTGCGGCTTCCCGACCGCGGCCTGTTCGGTGCGGCTGCTTGACGACAACAATCAAGATGTTGCTCCCGGCGAGCCGGGTGAAATTTGCGTGCGCGGGCCGATGGTCATGAGTCACTACTGGAATCAGCCGGAGCAGACCGAGTCGGCGCTCGCAGGTGGTTGGCTGCACACCGGCGACATCGCGCGTGCCGATGCTGAGGGCCGCCTCTATATCGTTGACCGCAAGAAAGACATGATCGTCTCGGGCGGCTTCAACATCTACCCACGCGAGGTCGAGGATGTCTTGGCCAGCCATCCGGGTGTCAGCATGGCTACTGTGATCGGCGTGCCTGACAAAAAATGGGGCGAAAGTGTTTTCGCGCTCATTGTCCGCAAGCCGGATAGCGACGTTAGCGAAGCCGAACTCGTCGCGCTCGTCAAAGAGCGCAAGGGAAGCCTGCACGCGCCGAAAGAAGTGTCCTTTGTCGCGCAGCTTCCGCTGACGGCCGTGGGCAAGATTGACAAAAAGGCGATACGGGCTTCGTTCTGGCCCGCTCACGGTCGCATGGTCGGATGACCAAGCACGTCCGCCGCGTCAAAAAAAATGAAGGGATGAAGCATGAGATTTCGAGTGAAGATGGCGTCGCTTTTCGCAACCATTTTGGTGGCACCGGCTGCATATGCGCAGTCACCTGGTGTTACGCCGCAGCAGATTACGCTCGGGACCGTCCTTCCCTTTAGCGGGCCGGCGTCATCTTACAGCGTCAGCGGACAGGCCTCGATCGCCTATTTTGACAAGATCAATGCTGAGGGGGGCATTAACGGCCGCAAGATCAAGGTCATTTCCTATGATGATGCCTACAGCCCTTCGAAGACAGTTGAACAAGCCCGCAGGCTCATCGAGAGCGATGAGGTTCTGCTGCTGTACGGCACTTTCGGTACGCCCACCAATGTCGCAATCATGCGTTACATGAATGCCAAAAAGGTACCGCTGCTTTTCATCGTCAGCGGCGGGACGATCTTCGGCGACTATCGCAAGAGCCCCTGGACGATGGGATTTCGGCCGAGCTATCAGAGCGAAGGGCAGATTTACGCGAAGTATATTCTGAAAACGAAGCCGGACGCCAAAATCGCGGTACTCTATCAGAACGACGATTTCGGAAAGGATCATCTCACGGGTCTCAAGGCCGGCCTCCAAGATAAGGCTTCCAAAATGATCGTCGCGGAGGCGCCCTACGAGACGGCCGAGCCAACGATCGACTCCCAGATCGTCAGACTGAAAGCATCAGGTGCCGATGTTTTCATCTTGTTTTCCTCGAATAAGTTCAGTGCGCAAGCTCTGCGCAAATCCGCCGAAATTGGCTGGGGTGCCTTGAGGATCCTCGCTGGCGCGTCCTCGTCAGTGGGCGCTGTCATGAAGACCGCCGGATTCAGCAACGTTCAAGGCGTGGTTTCGGCGACGACGCAAAAGGATCCCGATGATTCGCAGTGGAGGGACGATGCCGGCGTCAAGCGCTGGCGCGAATTCATGGATAAATACTATCCGTCGGGTGATCAGCACGATCTGACTGTTGTGAGCGGATACAGTACCGCGCAGATACTCACCGGCATCTTAGGCGAATTAGGTCAAGATATCACGCGTGAACGCGTAATGGATGCCGCCTCAAATCTCCAGATCAACCAGCTCGACATGCTGTTGCCCGGCATTCAGCTGAAGACGTCTTCGACCGACCACTATCCGATCGAGCAGATGCAGCTTGTCAAATTTTCAGGCGAGCACTGGGCGCTCTTTGGTGACATCATCGATGCAGGTAAGATCGTTATCTCGGATTAATGGAATCCGCCGAGACTCCCGAAAGTTAGAGTTTGATGCTGCCGGGTCTCTCCGTAACCAACCCACCGTTTCGATTTTCCAGGGGCCGCGCGTTGGCGCGCGATAAGATCGCAGCTCTAGGAGAAGACAGCGAGACGATTCTGCAATCGGAGCTCGGTCTCAGTGCCGACGATATTCGCAAGCTGCGCGAGGCCGGCATCGTCGGCTGACGCCAAGGAAGCCCTGCCATGTTCCGATGATGCGGACCGTAGAAATCCCGACAGCGGGTAGACGACGCTTCGGCATTTTCGTTCTGGCGGACCTGCTGATGGGCGGATTTATCGCTCCGGGCAGCATTTAGTGCCAACTTGGCAAACACGCGCTTGACAAGATGCATCTTGTTCTCGATGACTAACAATATACGTCAAATAAGTAACTCGCTATGCAAATAACGAGGGTGGACTTGTTTGCCGCTGATGGCCGCGGGAACCGCCGGCTCACTTAGAACAATATTTGACGATCGCTCACCACGAGTCGTTCAGTCGAGACGCAGGGTTTGGAACGGCCACGATGGGCAACGAACGTGAAGTGAAGGTGGCTACGGAATTTTCCGGGGACGAAGATGCAGTTGTCCGCAAAGTTTATCGGCGGCTGGTGTGGTTCCTGATCCTGCTTTTCATCTGCTCGTATCTCGATCGCATCAACATCAGCTTCGCTGCCCTGGCGATGAACAAGGACCTCAATCTCACGGCGACCATGTTTGGGCTGGCGAGCAGCATCTTTTATGTTGCGTACATCGCCGCGGAAATCCCCAGCAATATGATGATGCCGAGGTTCGGTGCTCGGATATGGATACCCCGGATCATGATTACCTGGGGCTTGGCGTCCGCCGCGACGATGTTTGCGACCGGGCCGTACAGCCTCTATGCCTTGCGTGCGCTGACCGGTCTGGCCGAGGCCGGGTTCATGCCGGGCATCCTGCTCTACCTGACATATTGGTTTCCCTCCTCCTATCGCGCGCGTGCCACCGCGTTTTTCATCATGGCGCAGCCGATTACCATCATGTTCGGCTCATCCTTGTCCGGACTGATTCTCGATATGCACGGCTTCCTCGGCCTGGCCGGGTGGAAATGGCTGTTCCTGCTTGAGGGATTGCCCGCAGTCGTCCTCGGTGTCATCGCCTATTTCTATCTTGCCGACCGGCCCGAAACTGCGAAATGGTTGTCGCCGCGCGAGCGAGAGGTGTTGCTAGGGGCGCTCGCACGTGACGAGGCAAATACCCAAAAATCGCGTTCCGTCGCTTCGCAAGGCGGGATCTTCCGCGAGGTCATGAGCCCGCCGGTTCTGCTCCTTGCATTTACATATCTTGGCCTCGTCGTGTCGTTGATCACGAACTCGACGTGGGTGCCGCAGATCGTGCGCGCTGTTGTGCCTGATGGAAGTTTCGCAACCATCGGATTGATCGCGGCAATTCCACCGTTCGCGGCCATCTTGACAATGTCGTTCTGGGGAAAGCATTCCGATCGCCATCAGGAACGGCGATGGCACATCGTGCTTCCCATGAGTCTTGCGGCCTTGGGCTGGCTCTGCGTCGCACTGCTCGACAATCCGACCGGTAGGCTCATCGGGTTAGTGTTCTGCGCAGTTGGAACATTTTCCGCCCAAGGAATTTTCTGGACGTTGCCCGCAACTTTCCTGTCCACCGAGGCGAGGCCGATTGGCATCGCGATGATCAACACCATCGGAATGCTTGGTACGACGGTCGGTCCGATCGCCGTCGGCTGGCTCAAGGACTACACCGGGACTTTTGCTGCCGGTCTCGTGTTTGTCGCCGGCTGCATCTTGCTCGGTACCGTCTGCGTATTCGCAATACCAAGGGAGAGGAAAGGCATCTTGCAACCAGCCGCAGTCTAGGACGCGCGCTGTAGCTGTTGCCAGTTCTAGTTTTTGGAAAAAAATCAGGAGAGTAACTCGTGGGAATGTCCGGACCTAGCGACTTGCAAGGCACCAGCCGCAACGCGGTGCTGAAGCGCATGATGCAGCCGAAGTCTGTCGCGATCATCGGCATGTCGACCAAGCCCAATACTGTCGGGCATCTGGTTCTTCAGAATATCCGGGCAAACGGCTTCACCGGCGACATCCATCTGGTCGGCCGCAGCGCCGGCGAAATCGACGGGCTTCCAATTCGCGCGAACATCGCCGATCTTCCGGAGAATGTCGACGTCGCGGTGCTGTCCGTGCCGGCGGCAGGCGTGAGCGAAGCGCTTCAGGGTTGCATTTTGCGCAAGGTGGGGTCAGCTGTCGTCTTTGCGGGTGGCTTTGCGGAACTCGGTGATAAGGAGCGCGGCGAGCAAGAAAAGATCGGTCAGTTGGCCCGTGACAGCGGGATCGGCGTTATTGGTCCCAACTGCTTAGGCTACAACAACTACGTCAACGGCTTTTTGGTTAGCTTCACGGGTGTCACCAAACTTCCTCGTGTCGCACCCGGTACCAGCGACGGCGTGGCTTTGGTTGCCCAAAGCGGCGGTCTTGTCGGTCATTTACGATTGGCGCTGCTGTCACGCTCGGTACCTGTCACCTATTCGATTGCGACTGGAAATGAGGCGGATCTCGGACTTGGGGATTTCGTTCGTTATCTCATCCATGACGAGGCCACTCGGGTCATTACGATCTATGCTGAATCAGTGCGCCATGCGGGATCCTTCCTGCAGGCGGCCCAGGAAGCGCGTGCGCATGGCAAGCCAATCGTCATGCTGCACACCGGGCGCGGGGTGCGCGCGCAGGAGGCGGCAAAATCCCACACCGGCGCTCTCGCAGGTAACTATGCCGTCATGCGTTCCAAGGTGGAACGCGCCGGCGTTATCCTCGTCGAAACCATGGATGAACTCCTGGACGTCAGCGAAATCCTGTCGCGCTACCCGAAACCGCAAAAGGGAGGGCTCGGGATCGTGTCCTTTTCAGGCGCGTTTTGCAGTATCGCCCATGATATCTGCGAAGACCTTGGTGTTGAGGTGCCATCACTGTCTCCCGAGATTGAAGCGGCGCTCAAGCCGCAGGTTCCGGCCTTCATTCCTCCGAAGAATCCACTTGATTTGGGGACGCAGCCGCTTTGGCAGCCCGAACTTGTCCAGATCGGCGTCGAAGCGTTGCTGAGCGATCCGGCGATCGGCGGCGTGGCGATTTCGATTCCGCCCGCGGCTCCGGCCAACGCCAACGCATTTATCCAAAAGATCATTGCCGCCAAAAGCAAGAGCGACAAACCGGTCATGCTCGCGATGCTGGGCGATTCGTCGACGCTGCCGCCGGAGTTCATGGACGCCGCGCGCGAGAGCAAGGTCGTATTGTCGCGTTCGTCGGATCGAACTCTGCGAGCGATGGCCAAGGTCGTTGCTTACGGCAATCATCCCTACCTGGCTCCGACGTCTCAGGCGGTTCCGTTCGACGAACTGCCCGGGATGACTTCGGGAACGCAGCCCGAATGGCTTGGGAAAAAGGTACTCAGCGCGGCAGGGATATCGGTGCCGCACGGCGATCTGGCCAAGACAGTGGAACAAGCGCTCGAGATCGCAAACCGGATCGGCTTTCCGGTCGTGCTCAAGGCTCAAGCTGGCGCTCTCGCTCACAAGACCGAAGCGGGCGGCGTCATCCTGAATCGTGGGGATAGCGACGGAGTCCGCGTCGCGTGGAAAGACCTGCACGATAACGTTCAGCGCGCGAAACCCGGTCTGCAGCTCGACGGTGTCCTCGTCGAAACCATGTCGCCGCGCGGCCTCGAACTCGTTGTCGGTGCGCGACGCGATCCGCAATGGGGTACGGTGGTGCTTGTCGGACTCGGCGGAGTGCTCGTCGAGGCTCTGCAGGACGTACGCTTGCTTGCGCCCGATGCGACGGAGTCCGAGATTCTCTGCGAGCTTGATAAATTGAAGACGGCGAAGCTGCTTCATGGTTTTCGCAACATTCCGCCCGTGGACCGCGAGGCCGTTGCAAAGGCCGCGATGGCAATCGGACGCTTGATGCTGACGCATCCGGAAATCGTTGAGATCGATGTCAATCCGCTGATGGTTTACGGGAAGGGGCAGGGAGCGGTCGCTCTCGATGCGCTCATCGTGACGAACTAAGAGGGGGGCAACACGATGTCCACGGGATTGATCACATACGATGTCGAAGGCAAGGTCGCCCTCATCGGCCTCAATCGGGCTGACAAGCGTAACGCCATTAGCGAAGCTGTAATCACCGAACTTCGCGACGCGGTGCTTCGAGCCGGAGACGAAGCCGATGCCGGCGTTCTGTTCGGGCATGGCCAGAATTTTTCAGCCGGCCTTGATTTGGCGGAGTTGGCCGCGCGAATAGCGCCGGAAGCTCAGCGTCCGCGCAAGCGGCGCCCTCACTCTTGGCACACCACGTTCGACCTTATCTCGCGCGGCACGATTCCCTTCGTCGCGGCTGTTCAAGGTGCCGTAATCGGTGGAGGGCTGGAACTCGCGGCAGCCGCGCATATCCGCGTCGCCGACGACACTGCTTTTTTTGGCTTGCCGGAAGGTCAACGCGGAATTTTCGTGGGCGGAGGCGGCTCGGTTCGGATTCAACGGATCGTCGGATACGAGACGATGGCCGACATGATGCTGACGGGACGCCTGTTGTCGGCCGAGGAAGGGCGGCAGGCAAAGCTCGTCCAGTATATCGTGAAGCAGGGCGAAGCGCTGGCGAAGGCCAAGGAACTCGCTGGGAAGATCGCGCAGAACGCGCCCCAGACGAACTGGCAGATTACCAACGTGCTTCCGCGCATCAACGACATGTCGCATGATGATGGATTGTTCATGGAGTACATGAATTCAGCGATGACGAAACCCCCGGAATCGCTGGAGCGTCTTCGCGCGTTCCTCGACAAGCGTGCCGCCCCGTTGGACAAACCGCAGGGCGGAAAGCTGTCGTCAAAATAGATAGTTGGACGGCAATTGAAATGGAAAAGATCGAACCCGCTCTCGGATTGAGGGGTTCGTTTCTTCCGCTTCGCGGAGCCCGAGCGCCAGGGCCCGCCGTCATCATCACGCCGATCGGCAATGGAGCTATTGCTGGAACGCGCCGACATAGACGGCTGCCGTATCGTGACCTCGGGCTTTTGTGTCGGCGGGACCTTTCATAAGTTTCGCTCTGGCCTTAATCGCTGGCGCAGGGACATGCATCCCCAACCGGGAAGACACGAGCTGACGATAAGCGCTCTGCAACAAGTCTAGCCGAAAGCAGTTTTTCAACCGGCCGAGCTAGTCAAACTGCTTTTTATCTGCTCTGCCGGCTGTCGCGGCGTTTCGCTCGAAGCGTTTTGACCGGCGATGCGTCCGAATACCAGACATTGCGTGAGGTTTCCCGCACCATCATAGAGCGGTCCCCAAATCGAGCCAAGTTCGCCCGCTGCATATAGCCGGGGTATTGGGTTGTTGTTGGGATCGATGACCCGGGCCCTTGCGTCGCGTTTCGGTCCGCCTTGGGTATTGACCATCACGGGATGCAGGGGAATCGCATAAAATGGCGGCATGAGCTGTTCAAGCGAGGTGGGCTCCCTGTCGAATACGGAATCTTTTCCAGTCTCACATGCGGTGTTGTAGGTGAAGAAGGTATGTTTGAGGGTTTCTGAATGAACGCCAAGCCGTTCTGCCAAAAGATCAAGTGTGGCGGCCTTGACGATCCAGCCTCGATCAATCTCGGCCTGATTGTCCGCGCTCCATTGATATATATCCCGATTGTATCCGGCGATTGACCAGGTTAGTGGTCCTGCTTTCAAAGTCTTCTCGTTGAAGATCGCCCAACTCGGGATACGCGGATATTCGATGTTGACCGGATCGAAATGGGAAAAGACGCGATCGAAGTCATGCAACTCGATTGCAGTCTCATCTACGTAACGTTTCCCGTATTTATCTACATAGATGAAGCCGGGGCCGCGGAAGAAAATGCAGAACGCCGCATCATATTCAGCCGCTTTGTAGCCAATCAACGTTGCAGTCTGCGCCATGTGCCAAAGATCGGCGCCGACGAGTTGAGCCATTTTCACGCCATCTCCCGTGTTTCCCGGGCTACCAGCGAACATGATGGGTTTGGACGCCACGAAGTTATTCAGCAGTTCAGGGGCATTTTCGAATCCGCCACATGTTAGAACCACCGCGCGATTGGCGGAGACTCTTCGGAGTTGCCCATTGTGCTCGACAACTGCTCCGACAATTGCGCCATCGGCACCGCGTGTCAGTTCGCGCGCTCTGCAACTCAGCTGGATCTCGATACCCCTCCTGCTCACATGGCGCGATAGAAAATCCCACATGCGAAGGGCGGGCGGAAATTCCGCCGGCCCCTTGGCGACGCGGATGTCGAACATATCACGGGATGGCGCGATCTTTGGAAAGGCAGGACCTTCGACGACACCTGGAAATGTATTCGCCAACGCGCTGATACGAGGCACCAATTCACCACCAAGCGCAGAAAACCATTTTTCGAGTTGTTCTGAACCTTGGGCGTAGGCCTCGAAGACATCGTACGGTGTCATACCAAGGTTTAAACGGTCGAGATATTGGGCGAATGCAGCGGAGGCTCGGGGTCGGACGACGCCAAAAGTGCCCGCGCTATAGCACGAATTGCCACCTGCTCTCGGCATCTTCTCAACAATCATGACCTTCGCGCCGCAATCGTGAGCAGTAATTGCAGCTACGGCTCCTGCAAAGCCGTAGCCGATGATCAGGACATCGGTCTCCATATGCGGTATCGGCATTTCATTCAGGTGTTTCTGGAAAGCCGCTACAAAATGCTCGAGCGGGCAAATTTTTCAGTTGTATGTTGGTTCGCTTTTGCAAGGCGCGCGATCGATAAACTTGGGTGAGACCTAGTTTCCAGGAATGTTGGCCTCTTCAATTGCCGCTCGCCATCTAGCCCGGTCGGCTGCGACCGTCGCTTCCATTTGATTTGGCGTCATTCTTGCGACCTGAAGGCCCAATTCAGCATATTGATTGACGATATCTTGATCTTGTAGCGCTTCATTTACTGACTGATTGAGCTTTTCCACGACTGCAGATGTCGTATTCGGCGGCGCGAACAAACCAAACCAGGTGGTTAGGACGAGACCCTTGTAGCCGGCCTCTTCGAAAGTCGGGACATCCGGTAAGGAGGAAGAGCGCTCCTTGGAGCCGACGGCCAAAATGCGCATTTTACCCTCTCGAACGAACGGCAGAGCAGAAGACATACTGTCGATATAAAACTGAGCATCGCCCGAGAGCACAGCCAGCAGTGCTGGCGACGCGCCGTTATAGGGGATATGAACAGGCCCGGTTATGCCAGCAGCCTTCATGAGCAGGAGGGCACCGATATGAGCGTTTCCGCCGATGCCATTCGAGGCATAACCGATTTTTTCCGCGTTGGCATTTACGTACGAGACAAACTCTTTCATGTCCCGGGCGGGAAAATCAGCCCGCACCGTCAATACGAGCGGGGCGACCGCCAAGAGAGCGATTGAACGAAGCTTTTCGGGCTCATATGCAATTGACTTCTGAATGAACTGATTGACGATAATCGGGGAACTGGGTGAACTTAGAAGAGTGTACCCGTCCGGTTGCGCACGGTAGACAAAGGTCGACCCAATTGATCCCGATGCCCCAGGTCGATTTTCGACGATCATAGCGCGGTTCATCCGCTGATGAAGCTTTTCGCCGATTTTCCTTGTAATCGAATCGGCTATACCGCCTGGCTGGTACGGTACAGTGATCGAGACATTGCGACGCGGATAGCCTTCAGCATCGGGCTGTGCCTGAGCCTGGCTTGAGAGTGATGCCGCTAGGAGCGCAGTCGTTGCAATTGTTTTAACGATGGATCGATTTGCACTCACTGCGTTCCTCCGGTTGTTGGTGCCTCTTCGGGAAACTTTACGTCGTACCGTTTCGAGGTCAGTTATATTTGCTAAGCAAATAGATTATTTGAAAATACGATAGCGCCGGGATTAAGTCAATTTGCGTGCTCGTGGGCAATGCGGGCCGCTTTAGCCGTTAAGCAGCAGGTTACGTGCGACTGGAGTCGGAGACGAAGGCAGCGCCCGTTGGAGAGGGTCGTAAGGCGCTATCGCGCAGCCTTCGTGGGTGGTGAATGATTATCCGCGCTCGGACGAAACCGTGACGCAGGTCTTAATGACCCCGGACCACGACCGTAATTTCTGTGGAAGTGCCTTATCCTGGCGGGCTCCAATGGTTTCACCGCTGTCAGCCAGCCGATGGCTCGACTTGACAACCGGAGCTGGTCGGCAGATATTGCAAATAGGATATTCACCACGCAAATTGTGCGGAGCAACGGAGCCTGCAAACGATGTTCCGGACCTACCTAAGTCGGCTGTTAGACCTGGATTGGGTCTCGATGACGATGGCCGTGGCATACGGATCCGACGGCTTCGGTATCGTCAGACATGCAGAAGACTGGCCGTTGGCGAGTGTCCTTTCCAGGCCTTCCGCCGATGACACGAGCGCAGCGCGCTACGAGACAACCTCAGAGTAGGATAATCATGAAGCTTGTTAGGTTCGGCGGAGGCCGTATCGGTGTATTGCGGGACGGCAAGGTTTACGACGCGACGGATGCGGTCGGGGCGGATCCGAAAGCCTGGCCGCCGACCGGCATGATTCAACTTATCGCGGATTACGAGTCGCTCCGCCCCAAGCTTGAGCAGGCTCTGAAGGGCGAGGGGAGGCCGGTAGACAGCGTTGCCCTGGAGGCTCCGCTGGTCTGGCCGCATAAGCTCCTGGCCTACCCCGTTAACTACCTTGCGCACGGTCACGAGATGAACTCGAAGAACCGCGCTAATATTAATGGCTTCTTCCTGAAGTCGAATTCCTCGATCAGCGGCCCGCGGGATCCAATTGTTCTGCCGGACGTACCGTCGCGGGAGATCCATCACGAGTGCGAGTTGGGTCTGATCATCGGGAAGCGGGGGCGCCACATCGCGCTCGCCGACGCGCTGGATCACGTCTTTGGATACTGCTGCCTGATCGATTGTACGGTACGTGGCCAGGAGGAACGTGTGATGCGGAAATCGTATGACACCTTCACGCCGATCGGCCCCGCAATCGTCACCAAGGACGAGGTGGGTGATGCCTCCAACCTCGGCATGAAGCTGTGGGTCAATGATCAACTCAAGCAGGATGCCAACACCAGGGATCTGCTGGTCGACATTCCGAACATGATCGCTCTTGCGGCATCGGTCCTGACGCTGGAGCCTGGGGACATCATCGCGACCGGCACGCCGGCGGGCGTCGGCCCGATCCGGGCCGGGGATACCGTCAAAATCGAGATCGAGCGCGTAGGTCGGATGGAAATCCCGGTCGTGCAAGGCGAGGGTGGATCTAATCTCGCGATCAAAAAGGAGCAGGCACAATGAACAGGATGGTCTCCTCACCGGCAAGTCTCTCCAAGGCGCCGGATCTCGAAACTCTCTACCAGATGCTCGCGCCGTTATCGGTCGGCGCGGGCTGGGCGAAGCCGACGCCGTCGCTGTGGCCGGCTCCGCACAAGACGTTTCTTCCCGCGCACTGGTCCTATGAGCAGGGCAAGGCCGCGCTCGACGCCGCGGGCCGGCTGATCGACACCAAGCTCGCTGAGCGGCGCAATCTGATCCTGGCCAACCCTCTGGAAGGCAACACTTACGCCACCGCACGTACATTGATCGCGGCCTATCAGATGATCCTTCCTGGCGAAAAGGCGCGGTCGCACCGGCACACGCCGAATGCCTTGCGCCTGATCGTCGATGCCGAACCCGGCACCTACACCGTCGTCGACGGCGAGAAGTTGCCGATGCTGCCGGGCGACGTGCTGTTGACGCCGAATTGGCGCTGGCACGGGCACGGCAACGATGGAGTGGCTGCCGCCTATTGGATCGATTTTCTCGACGCCCCTTTGATTCAGCTCCTGGAACCGATGTTCCTCGAACAGCACCCTGATACGTATGAGCCGATCAAGGGCAGCGTGCAGAGCTCACCCATGTGGTTTCCCTGGACGGAAACGCAAAGGCGGCTGGCGCTCGCAAGCAAGACGCCTACGGCTGCCTATGCCACGTCGGTCGCACTTGGCGATCCTGCCATGGAGACGATCGGGCTTGCCATGATGGAACTCGCGCCGGGGATTTCGACTCAGACGCTTCGCACGACGGTGAATAACGTCTACGCCGTGGTCGAAGGCGCCGGCGAGAGCGACATCGACGAGCAAACGATCGAGTGGAACCGCGGAGATGTCTTCGTGGCTCCCTCTTGGCGGCCGCATTCGCACCGCTCGGAGGGCGGCGCGGTGCTGTTGCGCGTCAGCGACGAGCCGGTGATGTCTAAGCTCAATCTACTCCGCGCGCAGGTCAAGTCCGAGGCGGGGGCGGACTGGGAATGGGTCGCGGCGAAGTCGAAATAGTCTGTTGGAGTGATTGTCGTGACCTTCCGAACTCCGATTCTAATCGTCGGCGCCGGCCCGATCGGACTTGCCCTTGCAGGCGATCTTGCGTGGCGTGGAATTTCCTGCACGCTGATCGAACGTACGGACGGCAGCATCACGCAGCCGAAGATGGATCTGATCGGGCCGCGGACGATGGAGTTCTGTCGCCGTTGGGGCATCGCCGACCATGTTCGCGACTGCCCCTACAATCCCGACCAGCCACAGGACAACGTCTGGCTTGAAAGTTTTACCGGATACGAGTTCGGACGTGAACCCTTTCCGGCACCACGAGACGCGAAACCGCCGGCGCAGAGCCCCGTCAGACGGGAGCGATGTCCGCAGGATATGTTCGATCCTATTCTCAAGAAATGGGTCGAAGGCTTGCCGCAAGCGACGTTACGGTATCACACTGAATTACTTAGCTTCACCGAAAAGGTGGATGGCGTAACCGCCAAGTTACGCAACGCAGCCGGGCAAGAAGAGACGGTCGAGTCTGATTATTTGGTGGGAACGGATGGCGGCGCCAGTATCGTTCGTCAGTCGCTCGGCATCGAAATGACCGGCAAACCGGCGCTCACCTACACGACCAACGTCATCTTCAAGTGCAATAATTTCTGGCAGCTTCACGACAAGAAGAAGGGCTACCGCTTCATCTTCATCGGTCCGGAGGGGACCTGGAGCACGCTGGTTGCGATCGACGGCTTCGATCGCTTCAGGTTCTCTGTGGTAGGCGACGAGACGAAGCGCACGCTTTCGGAGGCCGATGTCCGCGCGCTCATCGTGCGCGCCATGGGCAAAGACTTCGACTTCGAGGTCCTGTCGATCGTGCCGTGGGTCCGGCGGGAGTTGGTGGCGGACAGCTACGGCTCGAACCGCGTCTTCATTGCCGGCGACGCCGCTCATCTGAATTCACCAACCGGTGCGTTTGGCATGAATACCGGAATGCAGGATTCGGTCGATCTCGGGTGGAAACTCGCGGCAATGATTGAGGGCTGGGGAGGGCAGCATCTGCTCGCCTCCTATGAGCCGGAGCGCCGGCCGGTTGCGCTACGAAATGTTGAGGAGGCCAGCGAAAACCTTCGTCGTATGCTCTCGCCTCGCCTCAAGCTGTCGCCGACGGTATTCGCGACGGGTGCTGCCGGAGACACAGCTCGGAGAGAATTCGGCGATGCCTACACCGAAATGATGAAGCGAGAGTGGTTCACCTTGCACATTCATCTCGGGTACATCTATGAGGACTCGCCGATTATCTGGCCGGATGGGACGCCTGCTCCCGACGATCCCGTCACGACATATACCCAGACGGCGCGTCCGGGCTCGCGCGCGCCACATGTTTGGCTGTCATCCGATCGCTCTACACTGGATCTGTTTGGGCGAGAGTTTGTGCTGTTGAAGTTTGATACCAGATTGCATGTGTCACCGTTTGTGCAGGCGGCGGAGCAGCGGAACGTTCCACTCAAGGTCGTCGAATTGCAACCTACCGAAGTCAAAAGCTGTTACGGCAGCAAGTTGGTGCTGGTGCGGCCGGACGGCTTTGTGTGCTGGCGCTCAGACAAAGTTCCGGCAAATCCTCTGGGCGTCATCGATCGAGTTCGCGGCGAGGTCATCGCTCAGGTTCGCAAAAATGCGCCCCTACAGGAACGAGCCGGTGAAACGTCGATTGGCACGCTCGCGGGTATCGCTGAGTCGCCCTAACAACCACGCAATATACAAGGCGCTGGGTTCGGGCTGCAGGTGACACGAGCCGCGCCATCCGGATGCAGTGGCGCATCAGGCCGGGACTATCATGATGGAAGCGATCCAACTGCGTGTTAACGGCGAACTTCGTTCAGTCGACGTCGAAGGGCGAACCCTTCTGGTCGAGCTGCTCCGTGACAAGCTTGGACTGACCGGAACGCATGTGGGTTGCGATACCAGCCAATGTGGCGCGTGCGTGGTTCACATCGACGGTGATTCCGTCAAATCCTGTACGATGCTTGCAAGGCAGGCGAACGGCCGCACGGTCACGACCATCGAAGGGCTCGCAGGTGACAGTGGCGAGCTTCATCCCTTGCAGGCGATGTTCAGGGAGCATCACGGTTTGCAATGTGGGTTTTGTACGCCGGGCATGATCATGAGCGGAGTCGACTTGATTCAAAGAAGCCCCGGAGAACTCAGTGAAAGTGACGTCCGCCACGGTCTGGAGGGCAACATTTGCCGTTGCACGGGTTACCACAATATCGTCAAGGCTATTCTTGCTGCGGCCAAGATGATGGCGAGCGATCGGGCGATTTCCCCCAAATCCGCTGGTGCATAGGCAGAAGCCGCGATGTACGATTTCGAATTCCTCTCACCGCATAGTGTTGCCGAAGCGGTCGCGATGTTGCGCGATCATGAGGAGAGCAAGCTTCTCGCCGGCGGACAAACGTTTATTCCCGTCCTGAAGCAGCGATTGAGCCGGCTATCGCACGTGATCGATCTCTCGGGGGTGGGCCTCGCGGGCATTTCATTTCAGTCGGACCGCATCGTCATTGGCGCGATGACGACGCACGCGACCGTTGCAGCCCATGCGGTCATCGGCGAGCGGATTCCGGGAATCAGCAGACTCGCGTCCTGGATCGGCGACCGTCAGGTTCGCCATCGTGGCACAATTGGCGGATCGCTCGCGAACAACGATCCGACGGCGTGCTATCCATCCGCGGTGCTCGCGCTGAACGCAACAATCAGGACCGATCGCCGCACAATCAGCGCCGACGACTTCTTCGATGGCCTCTTCACCACAGCTCTTGAGCCGGATGAAATAATCGAGGCTATCGAATTTCCCATTCCTGAAAAGTCGAATTATGCGAAATTTCGTCATCCGGCATCGCGATACGCGATGGTGGGCGTGTTCGTCGCCAAGACCGGCTCGGGCGTGCGCGTCGCCGTCACCGGGGCGAGCAACAATGGTGTCTTCAGACACCGGGCGATGGAGCTTGCTCTAAGCCAGGACTGGTCTCCCGGTGCCGTTGTCGGAATAGAGACGCCCTCCGATGATCTGAATGACGACCACCACGGAAGCTCAGCTTACCGCGCTCATTTGGTGAACGTAATGACGCGGCGCGCGGTGGCAGACGCCTCTTGAATAAATTGCATTCGATTGAACAATAAAAGTTATCAGAGGAAGCATGACAACAGGATCGGCGACATGGACTTAACCGGTGAGCGCAACATTGCGGCATCTCGGGACGTAGTATGGTCGGCACTCAACGATCCAATGATCTTGAAGAACTCGATTCCAGGATGCGAGGAGCTGGAAGCGCTGCTTGACGGAGGATTCACCGCTTCCGTGGGCGTTAAGATGGGATCTGGGCTTCAAGGCGCCAGAACTCGTTATTTCGGGATGATTGCCCGCGCGGCGATCCAATCGTCGTAGAACTCCTGCGTATAGGCTTGCTCCGGCGCTCGACGAACGAGTTCGTCGATTATATGGGCGTGGTGGCCGACCAATATACGCCACCGATCCGACTTGACACCGTCGAGGATGATCTTTGCGGCCGCCGCGGCCGTGAGGGGAGCGTTATCTTGGAAAGCGCGGTCTTGGTCGTCTATCATTCGTTGGATATCCAGATCCGACATGGCATCGTGATCCACCCCCGTGCGCGTTAATGTCAGACGCATTTTCGTGAGTTCGTCGGCACTGAGCTGGTCGCAATCTGCTCCGCTCAGTACCTTGCGCGTGTTAGCGTTCACAGCGGTCCCAACATGACCTGGCATGACCACGGCGCATTTGACGTGAGGCGCATTTAAGCGAAGATCATTGATCAGTGCCTCGGTAAAGCCCTTCACCGCGAACTTCGCGGCACTGTAAGCAGTGTGAGGTTGGCTAGGGCGGATCGCTGCCCAAAAGCCACTGATACTTGATGTGTTGACGATGCGCGCCTCGTCAGCTTTGATTAACAGCGGCAAGAAGGTACGCACGCCCAGATACACCCCACCCCAGCAAATATTAAAGGTGCGCTCCCATTCTTCGCGTGGGTCGGTCACAACACTGCCACCGCCCCCGATGCCGGCGTTGTTAAACAGGAGGTGGATCTTGTCGGTCGAATGCTGCTCGATGAGCTGCCCGCGAAAGCGCTTGTAATGATCTTCGACCGACACGTCGGCGAAATGGGTGGTCACGCGAACTTGCGCCGGATTTTGCTCTTCACATAGGCGTTTCGTTTCGTTCATTGCTTCAGTCGAGACGTCACAAATCGCCACATTACAGCCTTCCACGACCAGCTGGCGCGCCAACTCGCGGCCCATTCCTGAGCCGCCGCCGGTTATTACGGCTATCCTTTCGGCAAAATCTTTCATTGAGACTATTTCCTCCGTCTATGGCTCTCTTTAAAGAGCTCTCTGTTGTTCTGGCCGTTCAATCATCGTGGGATGAAGCAAGCTCTGATCTTCCTTGCACCGCTAAATTGTCCGTAGCCGAATGGATGGAGTATTACAGAACGTGAGGTAATGCACAATGCAGATAACTTACTCGAATGTGATTGCTAGTTGGCCTCCACCATTGTGACCGCAGAGCGCATTTCGGTTCCGCGGAAGACGGCGGCCGACAACGCCTGAACACCGGTTCGTCGCTCGCTACCCGAAAACGAATGTTCCGCAGCGGCAACTCGTGGTATCCGCACCCAAAAATGCTTGGCGATGCGCGTGGCCGCTCAAACCAGTCTCTTTCAGCGCGTCGACTTCGCGGCGCACAAGCACCTCTCAAGCCTTCGGCGCTAGATCGCTTGCCTAAGCCTTGCCTGTCCCGGTCGTAAGCATGGAAGAATCCCCTAAATCGCATATCAAATAAACTATTTGCATAGCAAACGGCCAATCGATACTATCCGGCAACGGCGGGCGGTGCCGATAGGGTTCCTTTAGAGGCCCAGTGGACCGTGACGCTTGGTAGCCAGCGCTTTGAATGTTCGCAAACTCAATGCGATGAAAGCAGCGCTACTGAAGACGGGAGGAAGAATGCAATGCCGTACTCACCGGTAAAGTCTAGTTGCCTGTTGCCTTACCTCACAAGGACGGTGGCGACCGCCGCGTTGGTTGCCCTTTTTGGGGTTGGCACGGTTCGCGCAGAGCCAAAGTATGGGCCTGGCGTCAGTGACAAGGAGATCAAGCTTGGTCAGACCGCTCCTTACAGCGGGCCAGCTTCAATATTCAGTATTAACGCCAAAGTCGAGTTGGCCTACTTCAAGATGCTTAATGAGACGCAGGGGGGCATCAACGGTAGGAAGATCAACCTGATATCTCTTGACGATGCCTACTCTCCACCCAAGACTGTTGAACAGACCAGAAAGTTGGTCGAGGACGACGAGGTACTTGCGATCGTCGGCATGGTTGGCACACTGGCTAACGTCTCGGTTGCAAAATATCTGAACTCCAAAAAGGTGCCTCAGATCCTGGGAACTACAGGTACCGACAAGCTGAACGATCCTAAGGCGTATCCCTGGACGACGACGTTTCTTTCAAGCCAGGATGTCGAGGGGAGGATGTACGCACGCTATATTCTGGATCAAATGCCGAAGGCACGGATTGGCGTATTGTATCAGAATGACGACTACGGGAAGGGTTATTACAATCCATTCAAGAGCGAGTTCGGCGAACGAGCCGATCAGATGATCGTTAAGGCGGAGCCCTACGAGATCAGCTCGCCAACGGTCGATTCGTATATTGTCTCCTTGAAGGCCGCTGGAGCGGATCTACTATATCTGGCGGTCACCCCCAAATTTGCAGCACAGGCGATCCGAAAGATCTACGAGCTTGCTTGGCATCCTACCGTGATCACTCTGACATCGACGGCGTCGATTTCATCCGTGTTTCAGCCTGCTGGCGTGGAGGCCTCTAAGGGAGTATTGACGGCTCTCTGGCGCAAAGACGTCGACGATCCGAAGTGGAGTGATGACCCCGACGTCGTTGAATACCGTGCGTTCATCAAGCAGTGGGTGCCAGAGTTTTCGCTTAATGATTCTACACAAGGCTATCAGACGGCGGTGATCATCGCCGAGGTGCTCAGGCGATGCGGCGACAACTTGACTAGGGAAAACCTCATGATGGAGGCGACGAACATCAAGGGCCTTCGTCTCCCGTTGAACTTAACTGGCGTTACGATCAATGTTTCGCCCGAGGATCGAATTCCCTGGCGCTCGGCCCATATGGCCAAGTTCGACGGCACAGGCTGGCAGTTCGTCACTGATCTTATGACCATCCCGCCGCGTCCGTAGTGCTCCCGGGCCTTCTGATCAAGAAAGAGGGCTGGTCGCTTCTTGATCGATAAGCCAGGTGACGCTCAATGAACTCGACCCGCCGGACGGTTACAAGATCTCGCGCGAGGGCGGGGCGGCCGGTCTCGCTAAGGGTGGCGCGACCGTGAAGCTGTCGGAGACCCATTCGAGGCAACGTCGCGCCATTCCATGGTCGGGACGACTTCACTTAAAGGACTATGGTCACTTAGAAAACACTTCGCTATTGGAGGAAACATGGTGGACGGCGCCAAGTACTCGAGTTGTCTAATCAGTGACTTCGATCCGTTTTGCAGGAAGTCCATGATTGATCCCTACCCAGAGTATGGGCGATTGCGGACAATCGGTCCTATCGCCCGTCTCGAGAAGTATGGGGTGTGGGCAATATCTCGATTTTCCGATGTCAACGCAGTTCTGTCGAACTCCGCGGTGTTTAGTAGTGCCGGCGGAACGGGGCTTGCCAACTATTTCAAGCAAAAGCCCTGGCGAACGCCGAGTTTATTGCTCGAAACGGATCCCCCTCTCCACACGAGAACACGGGCGGTGGTGGTTCGCACCATGACTCCGGTCGCTTTGCGGAAGCTACAAGACGGCTTTCGAAGAGAGGCGGAAACTTTGGTCGAAAAACTAATAGAGCGTGGCAAATTTGACGCCGTAAGGGACCTCGCAGAGGTCTTTCCGCTATCGGTATTCCCCCAGGCGCTCGGGATCGACAGCGATAACGATGAGATGTTGCTCACATATGGCGCAATGGTGTTCGCCATTTTTGGTCCAGAAGACGACTACTCCCGGGAGGCGATGTCACACGCATCTACCGTACTTCCGTGGATCGAGTCGAAGTGCCGGCGAGATACGTTGCGACCCGACGGCTTTGGCGCGCAGATCTACGAAGCAGCGGACGCCGGAGAGATCACGCCGGAAGAAGCTCCCCTCCTCGTTAGATCCTTTTTGTCGGCCGGCTTGGATACAACAATCAGTAGTATCGGCATGGCCATCAATTGTTTTGTCCGACATCCAGAACAATGGGCGGTCCTAACCGAAGATCCTTCGCTCGCGCGAAGTGCCTTCGACGAGGTGCTTCGATTTCAGACGCCAGGCCATGCACAGTTTAGGACGACAACTGACGAAACGGACTATGCAGGCGTTAGGATCGCAAAGCACGAGAAAGTCATGCTGCTGATGGCGTCTGCCAATCGCGACGAAGCGCGATGGGAAGAGCCGGACGCTTTCGACATTAGACGCAAGCCGGGGCATATTGCCTTCGGGACAGGGATTCACACTTGTGCTGGTCAAATGCTGGCAAGGATGGAGGGCGAAGCACTGCTGAAAGCTCTGGCGAGCCGGGTCAAATCGATCGAATTGGCGGGCGAGCCAGTGTGGCGACCGACCACTGCCTTGCGCGTCTTCTCATCTCTTCCAGTCTCGGTACAGGCAAAATGAAGCCGCGCGGTCGGAACGTTCCTGACCGAAAGTCTCCATCAAGTTTCTAAAGCAGTTCATGGCAACGCTGAATCGTCAGAAGGGACATGTGATGAGTCGAGCTCCTTCCAACCATCTCTGTGTTTGTGCGGTTACGGCGTTAATTGCGGCGGGGTTTAAAGTCCTAGCTCAGGATACATAGCTATCCTCTCTGATTATGCGTAGCAGCTGCCGCTGCAGTCATTGTGCTGGAGCGACATAAATCGTCATCCCCTCCAAGCCCACATGTGCCTTTACTTGGCAACTCAAGCGGCTGTTCGATTTCCGTGGCGCCGCTACGCCTTCGAGTAAGGCATTCTCTTCTTCTGACATCAACGGAAGATCGGCCATACGCTCCGGCTCGATATAAACGTGGCAAGTGGCGCACATCGCGTTGCCTCCGCATTCGGCGACGATTCCATCAACTCCGCTCGCGAGTGCGCCCTGCATTAGCGATGTACCATCCGCGAGGTCAACCGTCTGAGCAGCGTTTCTTGGGTCGACGTAGATAATCTTAGTCATGACGCGTCCGCTCTCTTTCGCACAATGCTATATAGTTAGACGAGCACGATCGACGAGGAATTCAGCACCTGGCGCAAGTCGCGCGCGTCATCGAGGGTGCGCATTTGAAAGACCCCAGGAAGGGTCTCTCCAGGCAGAAAGAGATCGGCCCCACGCACCAACGGCCAGTGTCAGATCGTCATTCCCATATTCTCTTAGCGCGTTTGCCACGATCATCCTCCGCGTTCGATCAATGCGTTTAAAAGACTCACCCAGGTTGAGTTCGATCGCCTGGTCCGAGTAAGAGGCTCGCGGACGCAACTCGATGGAAGGCGCCCCTCGATAAGATACGTCTTTGAAAGTGACGCATGGGTGAAGTCAACAAATGCGAATAAGTTACTCGAATAACAAATTGTCGATGACAATCTCCCCAATTGGCTGCCTTGTCCAGTACTTTTAGTCGGGAAGCAAAACAGGCTTGTGTCGTCTTGTGTCAAGAGGGGTAATGTCGTCGTCGGTCAAGGTTCCCCTCTCGTCGCATGAGATTTGGCCGATATGCACGACCATCTGCCCCTTCAATTTTGAAGCCTCGCGGTTTCGATCCATAAATCTGCTCATGCGATGCAAAGTACCCGCAAGTTGACTTGCCCTAAAATGTGGATAGATTATTCGCAAAATGGAACGGGGGATAACGCTTTGTGGATGCTGCGACCGGGCAAAATATGAACTTCCAGATGCCATGCGCGGTGCGCGATTGTCGCACCTCTGTTACCGCATCGACTAGAAGAGAGAGTGTCCAGCGGCTGGATTTTAGGGGGCTTCCTTCCCGATCCATCAAGAGCTGCAGCGCGCAGACATTCCTTGGCCTTGTGCGTTTCGTGCGTCGTCGCTCAAGGGACCGTTCCTTCGTAGCATTTGCTTTTTCCTTTGACGCTGCGGTCTTCGGCGGCCGGCGCAATCCTCGTTTTCTCTAATCAATCGCTTGCTGGTCGGATGCTACGATGAATCGCCGCAAGAAGATAAGCACCTCGCAGTTTCGGACTTAGATGCATTGCAGATCAATCTACGCGCAGGGCCTGAAGCGAGAACAGGCAAGGAGAGGAATAAGTGTACCCATCCGAGATCGAGGGTTACGTGGCGCCTTGCACGGTTCAGGAGGCCACGGAGGCTTTTGCGAAGTGGGGTGAAGAAACCCACTACATTGCGGGCGGCCAAAGTCTAATGCAGGCCGTGAAATCGCGCATGATCCGCCCGAGGTGCCTGGTAGATTTGCAGAAGATCGCCTCTATCCGGGGGCTACATGAGGACGGTTCTGGCCATCATATTGGTGCGATGACACCCTACTGCGACATCGCCAACAATCGTCGCCTGGTTGGAACTTTTGCAGCCCTGGTCGATGCTGCAAGCCATGTCGGCGATCGTCAGGTTCGACACCGCGGCACGATCGGCGGTAGCTTGTGCTGGAACTACATTTCAGCGTGCATGCCGGTGACTAACCTCGCTATCGGATCACAAATGAGCCTGGTTTCACCATCCGGAGCAACGCGCGAGCTCGGCGTCGACGCGTTTCTCGGAGCGCCAATGGAAACCGGACGAGAAGAAGGCGAGATCCTCATATCGATCAAGCTAACGCAACCCGCTGGGCGCGCCGGCAGCGCCTACCGAAAATGGAGCCTTCTGACGGACGGGCTTCCCGTGATCGGGGTCGCTGCCTTCCTCGTACTTGACGAGACCGACCGCTGCGCGCTGGCTCGAATAGCGGTGACGGGCCTTGAAAGCGGGCCTACGAGAGTGCCCACGGCAGAGCGTGCTTTGTTGGGACTTACAGGATCGGATCGTGCGGAAATCAATACGTTGTTGAAGGATAGTGCAGGCTCGCTTCAAGTCCATTCGGATGAAGCTGGTGATGCAGACTACCGAAAAGTCTTGTTTCATCAGTTGGGTCTCGAAGTGGTCATCAAGGCCTTCGGCCGCGCACTCGGGGCAAAAGAATGAAAGCAGAAGTTTCGATCACAATAAACGGAGTTGCATACGGGCGGACTGTCCCAATCAGGATGCTGCTGGTTGACTTCATACGATACGAAGCGGGGCTCACCGGCACTCATGTCGGATGTACGTTCGAAGGGGTCTGCGGCGCCTGTACGGTTCATCTCGATGGTAACGCGATCAAAGCGTGTCTCATGCTGGCGGTGCAAGCAGATGGTCGAAACATCACGACCGTGGAAGGGTTGGCCAAGGGCAACGAGCTGCACCCGCTGCAAGTTGCCTTCAACCGGCATCATGCTCTCCAGTGCGGCTTCTGCACGAGCGGGATGTTGATGTCGGGCTTAGATCTTATCGGGAAGACCCCTGAACTGAGCGAGGAGAAGGTTCGGCATGGGCTCGTGGGAAATATTTGCCGATGCGCGGGATACGCCAACATCGTGGATGCGATCTTGAGCGTTGCGCAGCAGGAGGAACATGAGAATGAACAATAATCAATTGAAAGACAAACAGGCAGACGGCATCGGCGCTCGGCTTCCTCGCAAGGAGGACATTCCAATCCTTAGGGGCGAAGGACACTATTTTTCTGACATCGCGGTCGAACGACAACTGCACGTGATGTTCCTTCGCTCGGTACACGCTCATGCGCGCATTTTGTCTATCGATACGTCAGCGGCAAGTAAGATGCCGGGAGTAGTTGCTGTGGTTACCGGCGCCATGCTCCAGGACGAAATTCTGCCTCTTCCGCAGGCAAGTACCTCAGCGGGACTTCCAGGGAGACTTCCGACATTCTGGCCGCTTGCCGTAGACAAGGTGAAGTTCCACGGAGAGCCCGTAGCGGCGGTTGTGGCGGAGACGCCCTATCTGGCCGAGGACGCGCTTGAAGGGATTACGGTCGAGTACGAACCTTTGCCATATGTGGGAGATATGGAGGCCGCCCTTGAGCCGTCATCACCACTTGTTCACGAGGACTGGAACGACAACGAGATTTTCAGATCCAACTATCAGGCGCTCCGGACGGCGGATGAGCACGCGGCTCACATCGAAGAGGCTAGGCGCCGGATCGCTGAGGCACCGTATGTAGTGAAGCAGCGGTTCAGGACGCATCGATGTGGCGTTACAGCTCTTGAACCGCGGGGAGCGCTGGCGGTCTGGGACAACAGAGATGGACTGACCATTTGGATGACGACGCAGCGGCCTCATGCGCAACGAGCGTGTTTTGCCGACGTGCTTCAGTTACCCCTTGCTAAAGTTCGTGTCATCACTCCACGAAACCAGGGCGGCGGCTTTGGAATGAAGGCGTCAGTTTACCGTGAGCCACTGTTGGTTGCCCATCTTGCGAGATGCCTGCGGCGTCCTGTGCGATGGCTGGAGACTCGCGAAGAGAACTTGATGAGTGCCGGGCAGGAGCGTGATCAGATACATGACCTCGAGATCGCAGCGGACGCCGAGGGAAATCTCGTGGCTTTGGCTGACGGGATAGTAGCTGATGCCGGCGACGCTTGCTTGGGCGGTAGTTGGGCCTTTCCGATAGCGAACGTCGGGGGCTTGCGGCTGCCGAATGCTTACGAGATACCATTTTGCGACATCGAACTGCGCGTGGCGGTAACCAACAAGGCATCGTTATGCGGAGCTCGTGGTCTCGGGATCTATCCGGGAAGGTTCGCAATGGAGCGGGCGATCGACATGCTGTCATGGAAGATCGGTATGGAGCCTGCGGAGTTCCGACGAAAAAATTTCATTACAACGTTTCCGGCACGTTTGGCGACCGGTCTCGGGTACAGTAACGGAGACTTCCTGAAGACGTTCGATAGGTTGATAGAAACCCTGGATATTGCCGCTTTCCGCGAGCGGCAGAAAGAAGCTTGGAGTCAGGGACGTTTTCTCGGGCTCGGCATCGCCGTGGGCGCAGAAGTCTCGGGTGTCGACAGTCTATCATATGTCTCGATGATGGGAACACCCAGCTATGCTTCGGTCGAAGTACGAGTAGATCCAGAAGGTCATGTTCAGATTTTCTACGGTGACGGCCCATCCGGTCAGGGTGAGGAGACGACGATTGCTCAGGTCGTCGCTGAAGAGCTAGGCATCGATTCAGAACATGTGTCCATAATAGTAGGCGACACGCAAACATCCACCTTCGCTCCCGGAACAGTTGCTTCGCGCGGAGCCGCAATGGTGCTGCCTTCCGTTGCGATGGCCTGTTGGAATCTAAAGAAGAAGATAGCGCGCGTCCTGGCCCACGATGCAGCCATCTTAGCCGGGGAAGACGATTTTATCTTTAAGGGCGGTTATGTCGTACATCGTGGAAACAGCAACATCAGGCGCAGTTTTGCTGAGCTTGCTTTCCGGATCGTAATGAAACCGATCGATCTTCCACCAGGTGATTCCGGAGGGCTGGATGAGCGAGCGACATTTGAGTCGACCAGAGGAAATATCTGCTTTGGAGCACATGCTGCGTTTGTGGAAGTCTGGCCGGAAACGGGTCGTGTAAAGATCGAGCGCTATGTTACGTCGGACGATGCCGGGGTGGTCATCAACCCCCTGATTGTCGAGGGGCAGATCCAAGGGGGCGTGGTTCAGGGTATTTCGAATTTCTTCTTCGAAGAGTATGTCTACGACGATCACGGACAACAGATGACCTCAACGCTGGAAGCCTACAAGATCGCAACGGCTGCCGATGTTCCACGGATCGAGATGTACCACGATGCGGGGACGCCAAATCCAACCAATCCGCTCGGAACGCGCGGGATAGGCGAGGGTTGTATTGCGCCGGTGCCTGGTGCACTCGGCAACGCGATCAGCGACGCCTTGCGTCCTCTTGGTATCGAGATCACGGACCTGCCCGTCCGCCCGTCGACGCTATTCCGCCAGATCGATGCTTCACGTCAGCGCAAACAGCAAGCGTCGTGACCAAACCTGGTTGTCAACGCGATGGAGCGACCTGCAGGTCCTCATCCGCTGCGAGAACGTTCGAAGTCGAATCTGGCAGACAGAAACCGCCTTGACAGAAAATGCAAATAGGTTATTCGTTTGTAGAATAACTTCAGAAACTATCCGAACGAGCATTTGTGGGGCGCCTTATCCCGGCCTGCCATCACTTCAGGCTGCTAGTTGTGTCAAGCCGTTAGCCTGCTCAAGCTGCAAGCCATAACTCGAAGAGCCGCAGCAATCTTGCTGGGTTGAGAAGAGGGCTCCGAGCAAAGGAGTCCCAAAATAAGGAGAGAAACATGAATAAGCATGAGCCCAGTCTGCGTCCCTCGTATCCCGGCTATTCGCTGAAGGAGCGCGATCGCCGGTGGGCGTTGGCCCGAACGCTCATGGATGAGGAGGGGTTGGATGGGCTTTTGGTCGCAGGGCAAGCGAACCGTGGGGCTCCGAACGTGGCTCCGGACGTGTACCTTTCCAACGATCGCGCCGGAGGCTGGTTGATCTTCCCGCGCAAGGGCGTTCCGTCATTGCTGTCGTGGAACGGCATGCACATACTCTGCCATGCGGTTGAAACGAAACTTGGGCATACTCCTTGGATTACGCCTGAGAACTTTTGGCCGACCAAAGATCCAAAAAATCTAAAGAAGGTCTTTGAGGCTGAGGGCCTGCAGTCGGCGCGGATCGGCATCATTGGGCTTGATGGAGGCGGACCGCGTCTAGAAAGCGCGATTTCCCAATCCGCCTGGGAAAATATTCAGGAGGCGTTGCCGAAGGTCAAGTTCGTCAAGGTTTGGCATAAATTTGCTCGAATGATCGTGGAACTAAGCCCCGAGGAAATTGAGGTTCTCAAGCAGTGTGCGGACGCTGGGGAGCGGATGTCTGAAGCCTTCGTTGACGCCGTTAAGGTGGGTGCGAACGAGACTGACGTTTATTCAGCCGTGATGGCCGCTTGCGTTGACGCTGGAGCGAATTGCTCCGGCTTTATCATCCATAGCGGCCCGAATACCCCCGCGTGGGGATTCCCCGACTGGCTCGTGCGTCCGGTCCGGCCGCGTGCGCTCCAAAACGGGGATATCGTGCAATGCGAGTTGTTTCCAAGTTACGGAACTATGGAGACCCAGCAGCAAGTTTGCGTAGCCTTGGGAGACGTACATCCCGATCATCTGAAGGCCGCGGAAGTGGCGAGGCAGGCTTACGAGGTCGGCCTGCAGAAGCTCCGTGTCGGGGTATCTTTCGGGGAGGTCAGTGAGGCCATGGACGCCGTCGTCAAGGGAGTTGGTGGTTGGTTCGTCACGCCGCATATTCATTCGCTGAACCCGATCGCAATTATGGCGGGTCTCTCCTCCTATGGAATGGACAAGTTTTCTGAAGCTGGCCGATATCCGCCGGTGGCGGAGAAACCCATGATTGGCGCTGACATCGTCATCAAGGCGGGAATGTCATTTGCGTTCGAACCGAATTGTCATCTCGGCGACCGGCGCATCAACATTGGTGGTACCGTTCTGGCCACCGACGCGGGACCGATCGAACTCAATAAGGTTGCCAATCGCATGGTGATGAAGCCGGCCTAGAGACAGCCGGCCGCGCAAGGAAATGCTAAGCCGGATGATACTTGAGCAGGTGTTTCATTATGAAGCCTGCGACAAACCGCATCGCGGAGAGTCACATCCGGCTTAGCCTGTCACTTTAGCTCGCCGCAGAGCACACCTCAGTATTCGCTTAGGGATCGGACGCTCCGCGTTCGTAACCTGTCCAGATATCTAGTTTGCGGTGAGGTTCACCCCCTTCGCGAGGCTGACGCGAGCACGCGCTCCAGCCTACCAGATTGCTCAAGCTTCGGAGTGCAGGATGCAGTTAAACGGTGTCGCCGTTTTCATCACCGGTGGGGGCTCCGGACTGGGAGCCGCTACCGCCCGTGCGATGGCCGCGAAGGGTGCGAAAATAACTGTCCTCGACCAGAGTAAGGGAAATGCGGAAAAAGTGGCGGCCGAGTTGAGGGGGGTCGCGATCGAGGCAGACGTCACCAGTGAGGAGCAAGTGAAGGCTGGCTTGGCAGAGGCAGAAGCCGCGCATGGCGTTGCTCGTGTGCTGGTGAATTGCGCTGGCATCGGCGGCACGCAGCGACTGCTCGACAGAGACGGGATCATTTACCCGCTCGAGAAGTTCTTTCGCATTATCAGTGTCAACCTCGGCGGCACCTTCAACTGCGTGCGGCTGTTCGCTCAGCGCCTAGTATCAGTCGAGGCTATTGGTGAGGAGCGTGGCGTTGTCATCAATGCCGCGAGCGTTGCCGCCTTCGAAGGTCGGGGCGACGGGATCCCCTATGCTGCTTCGAAAGCGGGGGTCGTCGGCCTCACGCTGCCGGCGGCGCGTGACCTCGCCGAGTACAAGATACGGGTCAATACGATTGCGCCTGGCTCGTTCGAAACTCCTCTGTTGATGGGTCTGCCAGAGGAATACCGAAAGCGTATCGGTGAACTTGTGCCTCATCCGGCGCGGCTTGGGCAGGCCTCGGAGTTCGCGGGACTCGCTGTTCACATAGTCGAGAATGGAATGCTAAACGGTGAAACCATCCGCCTCGACGGAGCCTATAGATGAGCATCTGGGTAAGCGGCATTAGAGCCGCTGTTGGGTAGAATACTTGACCGTCGAGTGCACGAAATTCGTTGCCCAGCAAACAGACATCGCTAGTCTAGAGGTCGATCCCGCGCTTGCGATGTCAATGATCGCGCAAACAAGCCGATACAAGGCTCGAGGTGGTAGTTTTTCAGTTGTATGTTGATTCGCTTTCGCGAGGCGCCCGTTCGAGAAACTTGGATGAGCCCTAGTTTTCAGAAATGTTGGCTTCTTCAATTATCGCCCGCCACTTGGCCCGTTCGGCTGCAACCGCCGCTTCCATTTGATTTGGCGTCATTCGTTCAATCTGAAGGCCCAATTCAGCATATTGATTGACGATGTCCTGATCTTGTAGCCCTTCGTTTACTGACTGATTGAGCTTTTCCATAACCGCAGTTGGTGTATTTGGCGGCGCGAACAATCCAAACCAGGTAGTTAGGACGAGATCCTTGTAGCCAGTCTCTTCGAAAGTCGGGACATCCGGTAAAGAGGAAGAGCGCTCCTTGGAGCCGATAGCCAAAATGCGCATTTTACCCTCTCGAACGAACGGCAACGTTGAAGACATGTTGTCGATAAAAAACTGCGCATCGCCCGAGAGCACGGCCAGCAGTGCCGGCGCCGCGCCGTTATAGGGAACATGAACAGGTCCAGTTATACCGGCAGCCCTCATGAGCAGGAGGGTAGCGACATGAGCGCCGATGCCATTCGAGGCGTAACTTATCCTTTCCGCATTGGCATTTACGTACGAGACGAACTCCTTCATGTTCCGGGCGGGAAAATCAGCCCGCACGGTCAATACGAGCGGGGCGACCGCCAAGAGAGCGACTGAACGAAGCTTTTCGGGCTCATATGCGATGGACTTCTGAATGAACTGATTGACTATAATCGGAGTGGGGGGCGAACTTAGAAGAGTGTACCCGTCCGGTTGTGCTCGGTAGACAAAGTTCGACCCAATTGATCCCGATGCCCCAGGCCGATTTTCGACGATCACCGCGCGGTTCAGCCGCTGATGAAGTTTTTCGCTGATTTTCCTTGTAACTAAATCGGCAGTACCGCCTGCCTGGTACGGTACCGTGATCGAAACATTGCGACGCGGATAACCTTCAGCATCTGACTGTGCCCGAGCTTGGCCCGAGAATGATGCCGTTAGGAGCACAGTCGCTGCAATTGTTTGAATGGCTCGATTTGCACTCACTGCGTTTCTCCGGTCGTTGGCGCCTCTTCGGAAAGTTTTACACCATGCTGTTCCGGGGCTGGACGGTCACCAATTTGCTAAGCAAATAGGATAGTTGAAAAATACGACAGCGCCGGGTCTGAGTCAATTTGCGTGCTCCCGGGCAATGCGGGCCGCATTAAGCATTGGGCAGCGGGTTACTTGCGACTGGAGTCCGATACCAAGCAGCGTCACGCCAGGGTGTTCAACGCACGCGGTGACACCTTGCGGTCTGCCGTCGAGCGCAAGCGACTGGACATCCAACTAGCACGGCGATCGAGATCGGGCTTCTTAATAGGGAATAGCCTGGCCGGAGCGCATGATGCCGCAGACTGTCGCAAGAATGATTACAACGATTGCCTCGATACTAGTTGAAGCGCTGGTTTTCGAGATGGTCGTAAGACCTATCGCGCAGCCGCTCATGGGACGCAGATGATTATCCGCGCTTGGACGGAGCCGAGACGCAGGTCTTAACGGGCTCAGACTCCGACCGTAATGACGGTGGAAGTGCTCCATCTGACGTTTTCATCGCTGTCTGCCAGCCGCGCCTGAGCCCGTAGGGTTGACTTATTCGTCGAGCGAATATCTTAGTTAGATGTTCATCCGGTCCGATTCTAGGTCTGCATATGACTAAAACCGCCAAGAAGAGACCCCCGAAGGACAGACAGTTCATCGCAGCTCTCGCAAAGGGGCTGCAGGTTTTGCAATGCTTCAGCCCTTCGACCCCCGAACTGGGTGCAAGCGAGATAGCGCGCATGACGGGAATGCCGCAGCCGTCAGTTTGGCGAATTTGTCACACCCTCATCCAGCTCGGCTTTCTCGTGGTGCTTCCCGGCAGGCAAACGATGCGCCCTGGGATTCCACTGCTGGGTCTTGGTCATGCGGTCCTGGCGGGATTGCCGATAGGCGATCTCGCACTGCCGGATATGCAATCGATCGCCAGCCGTTACGAGGGGGCCGTTTCGCTGGGAGCGCGCGACGGACTTAGCATGATCTACCTGCAGCGATGCCAGGGATCCGCAATTATCCTGGCGGATCTGAGGGTGGGGTCACGCGTTCCAATGGCGACGTCCGCCACGGGCTGGGCGTATCTCGCGGGACTCGAGACGGCGGAGCGAAACAAGTTAATGGCTGAGTTAAGCGCGTCGCTGGGCAGGCAATGGTCTACGGTCGAACCGAAACTTACCACTGCGCTTCGCCAATTCGAGAAGCAGGGCTATATCGTCAACAAGGGGTCGCTGCATGCGCGCATCAACAGCGTTGCAGTCCCCGTCAAATCACCTGACGGTTCCATTACCCTGTCTATCAGTTCGGGGGGCATCAGCGAAGTGTTCAACTCCGAAAAGTTGGCGGAAATCGGTTCGGAACTCACGGTATTGGCTGCCAAGCTCGGACCGTTGCTGTCCTACCAGCCGACGACCTGATTGATTGCGGGATTCACTCTTCTCTAGCGATTTTGGGAAGATAGAACGGTCGCAATGATACTCGAGGCCAATGAGACCTGTGCGTCCGGCTCCAGCCTTGCCGCGTGACGGAGATACTCCTTGACCCCTTGCAGCGCGGCTGCGGTGTTTTTCAGCATAAGATCGACCAGTTCGTCGCTTGCCGTGCCAAGCGAATCAGGTGGTACTACCTGACCCACAATTCCGATCTCGGCGGCCTGCCGGGCGGAAATTCGTTGTCGGGAATAGACGAGGTGGCTGATTGCCTTGTAAGGGATCCGTTCGGCCAGCGCAGAAATCACCAGCGTCGGCGGAATTCCATGGTCCATCTCCGGGACTGCAAACACGGCTGTCTCGCTTGCGATCGTGAGATCACACAGCGCCGCCAGGGCGCAGCCGACGCCGAGGGCTTCGCCTTGCACTACGCCGATGATGGGCGCGCGACACGCGCGGAAGGCCTGATAGAGACGAAGCGGCCCTTCGGCAATCGTCTGGCGAAACGCCAGCGCTGTGGCGGTGGCGCGATCGATGGGAGGAGATTTACGGCCACGGCAGAAATGATCGCCGTTTGCGCGCAGGCGCAAGAGCTTGATTTCGGAGCCGACGTTTCTGAGCGTTTGCTCCAAGGTCTGCGCCATGTCCTCGGTGACGACATTCCCGGTCTCTGGGCTATTCAACACGAGTTCAAGGACGACGTCCTTCTGCTCGATCACAATTGAAGAGGGCATCGGATTCTCCGGTTCTATGAAATCTGTGCGGCGCGCGCTGACTGAATGGAAGCCCAAACCCGTGCCGGAGTTGCGGGCATTTCGATATGCTCAACGCCGCACGGTTTCAAGGCGTTAATGAGCGCGTTGATGACCACCGCGGTGGCGGGGGTTATTCCGCCTTCGCCGCCACCCTTGATCCTGAATCTATTGTCGGGATGCGGAGTCGGATCCTCCACCAGAAAAACGTTGAAACTCGGGAGATTGTCTGCATGCGGCACGCCGTAGTCCATGAACGATGCCCCCAGCACCTGGCCGGTCGCCTCGTCGACTTCGAGGCCCTCGTGTAGTGCCTGTCCGACGCCTTGTGCGATGCCGCCGTGCACCTGACCGTCCACCACAAGAGGATTGATCGGCTGTCCGACGTCATCGACCGTTGTGTAATTCTGAATCTCCACCACGCCTGTCTCTGGATCCACCTCTAGCTCGCAAACAGCGCAGCCGGTAGGGTAGGCGGGAATGCGGACTTCGATGGTTTCGGTAACCGTGAAGGCGTTTCCCATCTGTGTGGGAAGGCTACCGTCTTCGAGATGTTTTGCGATATCGAAAATGCTCAGTCGCTTGTTGTGACCAATCCCGGAGAAATGACCTTTCTCGAACGTTATGTTTTCGGGTTTCACGTCGGCCAGCAAGGCATAGGCGTTCTTTCCCAGTTCGATCAGCTTATGGCACGAGCGGTCGAGCAGTGCGCCCATCAATCTCGCGGAACGGTCCGAATGCGATCCGCCCCCCTCCGAAACGAAGCGTGTATCGCCGGTGAGCAGGCGGACATGATGCACGTCGACGTCGAGCAGAGCTGCCGTGACCTGAGCGAAAGTCGTCTCGTGACCCTGGCCCGAAGACTGGGTGCCGGAGATGACTTCGACGGTCCCCTCCGGCTTGACCGTCAGGACGACCCGCTCCCGTTGGGCTCCGACCGGCGATTCGATATAATTCGCCACGCCAATGCCGCGCATCATACCTCGCGATGCGCTGTCGGTGCGGCGTTTTTCGAACCCATCCCAATCGGCGGATCCCAAAGCTTGCTTCATGTTGCCGATCAGATCGCCACTGTCATAGGTAAGACCGGTCGCCGTGCGATATGGCATGCGCGATTTGGGAATGAGGTTACGGCGGCGCATTTCGATGCGATCGATACCGAGGCGTTCTGCCGCTATGTCGATCAAGCGCTCCAACGCGAGATGGGCCTCGGGTCGTCCCGCGCCCCGATAAGGGCACGTTGACGTGGTGTTCGTCAGGATGCCCCGGGTCTCTACCAGGACGCTTCCGATGTCATAACATGTCGGAACAATCTTCTGGCCGTTGCCGGCCGGTGCGAACGAAACCGGATAGGCACCGAGATTGAAGTATTGCTCGGATTTCATCGCCAAAATGCGACCGTCTGCTTTGACGGCGATCGCCGCCCGCGTGGTTTGCCCGCGGCCTTGATAATCGACGAGGAACGCCTCGGTCCGATCGCTGGTCCAGCGGACCGGATGCTGGAGTTTTCGAGATGCCCAGGCGACTAACACCACTTCCAGATTGAGCGCCGTTCGAGGCCCAAATCCGCCGCCGACATCCGGCGATATGACGCGCATCTTTTCCGGGGAAACTCCAAGCGCTTGGGCAAGAGCGCGCCGCTGTCTCATGACGCCTTGGCTGCCGGCGACGACCATATATCCCTCGTTGTCGTCAAAGGAGCTGAAGGCGGATCGCGGCTCCATCTGGCAGTTCACGATGCGCTGGTTTCGGAACGTGCGTTCCAGGACGAGATGCGCCTCAGCAAAAATGCGCTCGACCGCCGCCTTGTCGCCCAAGGTCGCGGACAGCGCGAGATTTCGAGGCGCATCCGTCCAGAGCTGAGGCGCATCCGGCGCGTAGGCGTCGAGTTCGCGCACGATGGTGGGCAGTACATCGTAATCGACTTCCACCAGTTCCGCTGCATCGCGGGCCTGCGCCAATGTATCGGCGACGACGAACGCGACCGCCTCGCCGACGAAGCGGACGCGATCCTCCGCGAGTGGTGGCTGCCCCCATTCGTGGATCACTGCATCTGGCGCTGGTGTAAACCACGGTGCGGATGGATCGATGGCTCCGGGCGGATTGGAGGCATGGTTGACTGGGGAATGGCCGTCAGCACGATAGTCTGCAGCCGTCAGAACCGCGCGAACGCCAGGAGCATTCCGTGCCGCGTCCACGGATATCGTCTTAATCGCAGCATGTGCATGGGGCGATCTGACGACAAAGGAGCGTAATGCGCCCTTGGGAGCGAGGTCGTCCGTATAACGCCCCTTACCCTGGATAAGCCGGACATCTTCCAGCCTCGGCAACCATCTATCGAGCTTAACTTCCATCAGTTCATCCCGTCGCAGCGTACTAATCCACCTCCTAGCCCAATCCCGCCGCCGTCAAACTTGGCTGGAAAATCCGACCAACTCAGTGGAATGTGGCCTTCAATTTTCAATTTGAATAGTCTATCCAATTATACCTCGCCTAGGAAGTGACCTTGTCAAGCGCGAATTGGTGCAGGACTTCGTTGTGGACAACGGGCAAACCATCATCGTCGGGGGCTGCCGCGCGATGGAGTAGCCGATTGCCTCGTGGAAGAGAGAAAGCCAATCTCGGTCTTGACCGCAGTGTCCTCTACCGCGTTGCCGCCAGCAGCCGACTGGTCTGTTCTGAAGCGGTCAGCATGCACAGGTGACCCGCATCCATAACGTGCGTTTCCACCGCCGGGTCTTTCTTCATCTCCTCCAAAAAGAATGCGAATGGTGGGAAGTTGAAACCTTCACAACGGATGTAAGTCGTAGGAATTGCTGGCTGCTGGTTCAGGCCAAGGAGGGGTTGATAGAACGTCCTCCAAGGCTGGTTGGTCAGCCGTTCCTTGACGAACGTCAGTATCTCGGCTGTCGCGGGCCCGAATGCTTCAAGAGGCGGGGGAGGCACCGGCATATCAGCATTTTTTGCATCGTCTAGTTTTTCCCGCCTTGTGGGATCAATAAAGTCGATGAGCGCCTTCGATTCGGTCGGGACGAAGGCGTCGAGGTAGATGACCGATCGGATCCGTGCGGGTATTCGCGAGCGGACACCTGTGATGACCATGCCGCCATAGCTCCACCCGACGAGATCGACGTTGGCAAGATCCTCCATTTCGATGTGGGCGATAACATCTTCGATGTGAGTGTCGAGATCGATCGTCCCGCTGCTGACGTGCCGTCGTTCGCCAAGGCCGCTGAGTGTCGGTGGCGAGACGGTGTGCCCCTTCGCGCGCAGGCTTCTGACGACATCGCGCCACACCCAACCTCCATGCCACGCGCCATGCACGAGTACGAAGGTTCTCGCTGAAAGATATTCCGACAAAACTTGTCTCCGGGTTGGAGGATGATTGACGGGCAGCCCTTAGGAGCCGTTCCGCTAACGATGGTGGCTCGCCAGCATGTCCGGTCCTCGTCGATCGCGCGCTGCATGACTCGGGGCGGCGTCTGTCCGGAGGTCAGCTTTCTCGGATCGCTCGCGGATTTCGTTGTTTCTGGTTGTGATCGCCGCGACAACGACCCCAACCATACATTTGGTCACATTGACTGCTTTCCGTCTCGCTCTCTCAAAAACTCCCTTCAGTTGGAGCTTTTTGCCGTGGTCGGATTATCAGTTTATTTGCATAGCGAGTATCTAATTTGATTTCTATTGACTCCGCTGCGCGATGTCAATCTTATGAAGCCAACATCGTGTGTCGCCGCCGCCGCTGGACGTAAATTGACACGTAAGCCCGCTCGATGACCGCCGACAGCGGACGCGTATCGTCACCGGCTTGGATGTGCACCACCCCCGCCGAAGGGGGGCGGGAAGAAACCAAAGGGATTGAAATGTACCAAAAGGATGCAGTCATTGTCGGCTACGCCGAAACCAAAATCGTCGACAAGAGTGATAGAGACATATGGGAGTTGAGCGCGGAGATTCTCGAGAAGGTCATTATTCAGACCGGAATTGAGAAGGACGAAATCGATGGTCTGGTATTGTCGTCTTCGATGACGGCTGCCGGCAGTGTGTTTTGGTCGCAAACCAATGCTGACATGCTCGGCCTCGACCTCAAATTCACCCAGACCGTCGACATCGGTGGATGCGCGCCGCTGGGATCTGTCGCGCGAGCCGTGATGGCAATCAATGCTGGGCTGTGTACGAACGTCCTGTGTCTGTTCTCCGATACGCAGGCGACGGAAGACAACAGGAGAGTGCGCGCTTTTCAGCAGGAGTGGACCAACTCACTTGGTTATATGGGACCGCCGGCGGCGTTCGGCTTTATCACCAGGCGATACGAGCATCAGTTCGGCCTTGACTATGCAGCGCTTGGAAAGCTTGCCGTCGCGCAACGCAATCACGCCATTCTCAACGACATGGCGGTTGAGAAGTTGCGCAAGCCGATTACGGTTGATGACTACTTGAACTCCCGCATGATCGCAGACCCAATTCGGCTTCTCGACTGTGTCATGGTCTGCGACGGTGCGTCAGGGGTCCTGGTGACGAGCCGCAAGAATGCGGAACGCAAGGGATTCTCGAAAATCGCGGTGCCGATCGGTTACGGCGAGCGTACTAACTTTCGCGCAAACGAATCCATCATTGATATCACCGATACCGGCCATCGGGCCGCCGGTGAAGTGGCGCTCGCGCAAGCTGGCATCAAGCTTTCGGATTTCGGTTCATTCCATCCCTATGATGACTTCATCATCGCGATTGTCATGCAGCTCGAAATGCTCGGGTTCTGCAAGCCCGGACAGGGCTGCGATTTCGTGCGCGAGAGAAGTTTCTCCTTCGACGGCGATCTTCCGCTTAATACCGGCGGCGGCCAGATATCCGCCGGCCAGTGCGGCCTTGCAGGTGGCGGAACCAATCTCGTCGAGGCTGTGCGACAGATGTTTGGTGAAGCGGGCAGCCGGCAAGTGTCGGATACGAAAACCGCACTCGTGACGGGAATTGGCGGCATTCCATATGGGCGCAACTGGGCAACCAGCGCTGTCATGGCGCTGACCGCGAACGGGTAGGGGATAAACCATGGCACAATTGAACAACACGACTGAGGTCGTCCGCGATCCACCCACTCCGCGCAGCTTCTCTAAGGCATTTTGGGACGCCACCCGCGAGAAGCGCCTGCTGCTTCAATACGATCCTCGCAACCAGAGATATCAATTCATCCCGCGCCCGACCAGCATCTACGACGGACGACGTCAGCTGGAATGGCGCGAGGCGTCGGGGCGAGGTGAGATTTTCTCATTCCTGATTGCCTCGCATGCCAATCCTCCCTTCCGCGGCCACACTCCATTTGCGATCGCGTTGGTTACACTCGAAGAAGGGGTAAACATCATGGCCAATATCGTGAATTGCGAGCTCAATAAAGTCAGGATCGGACTGCCGGTAAAACTGTCGTGGCTGGCGCTTGCTAACGGCGCAAATCTGCCGACGTTCGAACCGCTGGATTAGGGAATCGGCTGTCAGCTCGACCTGATCGGCGATCCGCAATTTGTCAACAACTCCGCCGACCATTGCTTCGCGCCACAGATGGCCCGAAGCAAGCGATCGCAATTCGCTTTCAAATCGAAAATTTTCTCGGAAGGAAATCATGACCTCGACTACTAAAGCGCGGTCTTCATGCGGATGGAAACGCTTGCAATGCGTGGGTGCTATCGCGCTCTTTGTGGGCATTGGTATTGCGGCAACGCCGCTCGCTCGTGCGGAATCGAAGTATGGTCCTGGGGTGACCGACAAGGAAATTAGGCTTGGTCAGACCGCGCCATATAGCGGGCCGGCGTCAGCATTCAGCACGACGGCCCGCGTCGAAAACGATTACCTAAAAATGATAAACGCAGCCGGAGGAATCGGCGGTCGACAGATCAATATGATTTCATTGGATGACGGATATAGTCCGCCGAAGACGATCGAGCAGACACGAAAACTAGTTGAAAGCGAAGAGGTTCTTGCAATTGTCGGTACCGTCGGAACGCTCGCGAACGTCACGATAGCCAAGTATGTCAATTCCAAGAAGGTGCCGCATTTATTCGGCACAACCGGCTCGGACAAGCTGAACGATCCAGTGCGCTATCCATGGACCGTGCCTTTTTTTGCGTCCCAAGACGTCGAAGGAAGGACGTACGCCCGTTACATCTTGCAGACCAAGCCAGACGCAAAAATAGCGGTCCTTTATCAGAACGACGACTTCGGCAGAGGATACCTGGATGCATTCAAGGCTGAGCTGGGCGAAAAGGCATCGAAAATGATCGTCAAGGAAGAACCTTACGATGTAACGGTGCCGACCATCGACTCGCAAATTGTTTCGTTGAAGGCGTCTGGCGCGGATGTTTTTCTTCAAGCGACAACGCCGAAATTCGCAGCTCAGGCGATTCGAAAGACCTATGAAGTCGGTTGGAAACCGCTTCAAATCATCCCGACGGCGGTAGCTCAAATTTCCAATGTATTACAACCTGCAGGTATCGAGGCTTCGACCGGAGTTCTGACGGCGATTTGGCGAAAGGAGCCAAGCGATCCAAAGTGGGAGAACGATCCCGAGATGAAGGATTATCGCGCGTTCATGAGACAGTGGGCTCCCGGTGAGCCGGTAGAGGACGGCTTTTCAATGAACGGTTACGTGACAGGCAAAATGATCGTCGAAATCTTGAAGCGGTGTGGTGATGATCTGACGCGCGAAAATCTGATAAAGCAGGCGACTAGCGTGAAGGATCTACACCTGCCGCTCTTTCTTGCCGGGATCAATCTTAATATTTCGCACGACGATCGAGTGGCCTGGCGATCGTCGCGCATCGCTAAATTCGATGGCAAGGGATGGGAATTTATAAGCGACCTCATCACTATTCCGCCGTCGAGATGATGCAGCGGCATCTCTAACGCCAGAGCAGCTTAACGACGACATTCACGGTACAGCGGTCTACCGGGCGCACCTGGCGAAAGTGTTGCCGCAAAGGCCCATAAAGGCAATCACGCCGCCCCAACAAGAGGAACTACCGATGCAGATGAAAGGTGAGCGCAAGATTGCGGCTACACGAGAGAAGGTCTGGGCGGCGCTCAACGAGCCGACGGTCCTCAAGGCGTCGATTCCTGGCTGCGAGGCGCTAGACGGGACAGTCTCGGAAGGCATGACGGCTACCGCAGCCTTCAAAGTCGGACCCATCTCGGCACGCTTCAGCGGCAAAGTCAGTTTCTTGGAAGTGGATCCGCCAAACGGCTATGTCATGGCGGGCGAAGGCGCCGGCGGAATCGCGGGATTTGCCAAGGGCGGCGCGAGGGTATCGTTGGAGGACGTGGAGGACGGTACCTTGCTGCGCTACAACGTTGACGCGCAAGTCGGCGGAAAGATCGCGCAACTCGGAGCCAGGTTGATCGATGCGACCGCGAAGAAAATGGCGGATCAGTTCTTTGTGCGCTTCGCGTCAGAGGTCGAGCAATCGAACTCCGACCCCGGAAAACCGACGGACGAGGCGGTTCAGGCAGCATCGACGGAATTGCCGGTGTCCGGCGCAACCGACCTCAGTCCTTCATCCATCCAGGCCGCCCCGGCTCCCGTAGCTGCGGGACCAAGGGATTACCCGAACGTGCTGGCACTTTCGGCGATGGTGGCCGTTGTCGGGATCGTAGCCATCGTAGCGATGTTGACCTATGCGCTTGCGCGATAGATCGCTCTCGGATTTGCCCGATGTTATAATGGATGACCTAGATCGGCGCTAATGGGTCCCTGCCTATATAAAGCCCAAAGAGTTGGGTCGGATGTGCGGTGCCAACGAACGGCTCGCGATAACCGGTTAGCTTGAGGATTGAGAAATGAGCAAGTTGAGGAACAAGATTGCCATTGTTACCGGAGGTGCCGGCGGTATCGGTCGGGCTTATGCGCTACGGCTCGCGCAACTGGGCGCCGACGTTGCTATCATCGATATCGATCTTGATGTCGCAGCGAAATTTGGCGAAGCGCTCACGGCCGCGACGGTGATGGACGAAGTGAGGGCGCTGGGCGGCCGAAGTACGGGGCTGCAGGCCGACCTGTCGGACCGGAAGCAAGCAATCGCCGCGATTGAGCAAGCAGTGAAGGACTTGGGGCGGATTGACATCCTGATCAACAATGCCGGCGGTGCTACAACTTCGATTGAACGCAGCCGGCCGTCCGAAGTTTCCCTTGAGGATACGGAAAAACTCTTCGCAATCAATTTCTACAGTATGATGCATTGTTGCCAGGCGGCGGCTCCCTATCTGCGCAAACAGGGCGGCGCGGTAGTCAACATCGTCACGAACGCGATGGATCGTACTCCGGGGGGAGGCCGGCTGGCGATGTACGGAGCCGCGAAGGCCGCTGTGCTGCAATATACTCGAAGCATGGCGGTGGAGCTTGGGCCTGACGGTGTGCGGGTCAATTGCATCTCTCCCGGCATTATCGAGAGCGCGCGAGTCAAGGCGCAAGCCGCCGCGCGCAATCTGGGCACGGAGGCTCAGGCAAAGGCCAATCCGCTTCGCAGACTGGGTACGCCCGAAGATTGCGCCGGCGTAATGGAGTTCTTGGTAACCGACCTGTCGCGTTATGTGACCGGTGAATGCGTTCGCGTATCCGGCGGTGCGACACTTTGATCGCGCAATGAGCGCGTTTTCCGGAGAGAAGCCCGCAGATTTACGACGGCGGCACGCTGCACGAAATTTGCAGCCGATAAAGAATAGGTCGAAGAAATGCGCATCTGTGCCTTCGCCATAGCAGGCGAGGCAATGGAAAGATCATGTTTCACGTGAGGCGATCCGGCTTGGGTCAAAGCCAGTTTGGTCACCGGCTTGAAGCGGCTGCTACACATCGCACGAGAAAGCGAGATGATCACGGCATGCACGACGCGCAACGATGAGCCACATTGCGTGAGACGGCCTCCAATTTCAGTACGACTGCCGAGGTTGAAGCGGCGGCATACCTGAACTAGGACACCGTCGCTTTATGGCTGACGTAGCCGGGCAAAAATTGCGTTCTACTTGTCGCCAGGCGCGGTAACGATGCCACCAATGAATTCGTAGGATCTGCCGTCGAACCGCACCATCTGCGCCTGCTTCCAAGGTACGCGGTCTTCGGGTGTGACGTTGATCTTGATGCCGCTAACGAACATGGGAATCTGAAAGTCCTTAATATGGGTCGCGTGATACAGCAAATTCTCCCGCGTTAGGTCGTCACCGCAGCGCATCAGTATTTCGACCATCATTTGTGCCGCGATATACCCGATCCTTCCGGTGGAGTCGGTCGGTGGCTCGCCAGGCGCCCACTCCTTCATGAATTTGTAATAGTCCTGCACGGCGGGATCGTCCCGCCATTTCGGATCGCCGGGGTCCTTAGAGTATATCGATGTGACCGCACCAATCGCGTGTTCAAGGCCTGCCGGCTTTAATGTGGTTTCGATCGAGGAGGCAGGAAATGTCAGCAGCATTAGCGGCTTCCAGCCAAGCTCCCCTATCTTGCGAATCCCCTGGGCCACAAATTTTGGCGTAGTCGTAGCAAAGAAAATCGTATCCGCACCGGCCGCTTGGAGCGAAAGGATTTGAGAGTCAATCGTGGGATAGGTGAGGTCGAAGCCGACCTCTTTTACCAACATCGTCGCCGCCTTTTCGCCGAGACCAGACTTCATTCCTTCCATATAGCTTCTGCCATTGTCATCGTTTTGATAGATGATTCCGACTTTGGCGTTGGCCTTGGTCTCCAGCAAAAAGACCGCGAGCTGCCTCCCTTCCAGGGACGACGTTGTGTAAAATGTCGTCGTCCACGGCAAATTTGTCGGATCGACGAGCTTTGGCGAGCCGGCTTGCCCCAAGAGTTGCGGCACTTTTCTTGAGTTCATGTATTTGGCGATGGCCAAGTTAGGAGCCGACCCTTCGGTAGAGAAAATCGCAAGCACCTCGTCCCCTTCGACCAGCTTTCGGGTCTGCTCGACGGTCTTGGCGGGATTAAAGCCGTCATCCAGCGAGATCAAGTTGATCTTGCGCCCATTTACGCCGCCTCCGGCATTGATCATCTTGAAATAGGCGACTTCGACCTTTCCGATTAAACTCAAGCTCGAGGCTGGCCCGCTATAGGGCATGGTTTGGCCGAGCTTGATCTCATTGTCTGTTACGCCTGGGCCGTATTTTTTTTCGCCCTGAGCGAAGCTTGGCGACGCAGCGGCCGCAGTCAACGTCACAAGTGTGACAAGTGTGATGACCTTGTTCAACGCGTTCCTCCATTGATGCAGTGCGGGCATTGTTTGTTGCTCTCTTCGCGCAGGACGTTTCTCTACTGTTCGCGTTCCGCGCCGCTATTCGTTAGATGAATAGTGAATTACTCATGCGAATTGGCACGTTGGAAGGCTCCGCGTCAACTACTGCGACTTGATGCCGCTATAACCCGGCCTGGTGCGATGGTGATAGGAAGTTCTCCTGCCCAGTCGCTCTGTTCGTAATGGGAACTCCGTCGGCCCAAAGATTGACTCGATTGTATATTTTGGATAGCCTATTCGAAAGTTGGCCTAGTCGGCAATCGCCAACATAGCGCCGGCACGGGGACGAAAATGCGAGTTGAGGTCGATCAAGGAAGATGCTGTGGAGCCGGGCAGTGCGTGATAAGCGCGCCACAAGTGTTCGACCAACGCGAAAGCGACGGCGTCGTGATCGTACTGAACGACCAGCCGGCGGAATCGTTGAGGGAGGACGTCGAACGGGCAGTTCAGCTTTGTCCGTCGTGCGCGATTTCGATCAGCGCGTGACCTCCGGACGCTCTGTTGTGCCGAAGCCCGGGGCATATCGCTCTCGGCTTAAGCCGTGACCGATCGCCCGCCTCATATCATTTCCATCTCACTCGGAGATCATCATGGCCGACACCTCGCAAGCACAGGCGAACGCTGCTACGCAACCCGCCGGATGCCCGTTTTCTGGATCTTCCTCTTCGCAAATTCCGCCATTCCCGCGGCCGCGTCAGCGCGTCTTTGATCCACCTCTTGAATACATTGGATTGGAGGACGACCGATCCGTGTTTCGTGTCCGGCTTTGGAACGGCGACATCGCATGGGTGATCACGAACCACGCGGATTACAAGACGGTGCTGGGCGATCCTCGCTTTAGCGCCGATCCGACCACTCCGGGTTTTCCGGGACAGAGCGCCGCTCTCCAGGCATCGAGGAAGAAGTACCCATCCTTCGTGTCCATGGATCCGCCGAAGCACACGGCACAGCGGCGTATGGTGACGGGAGAGTTCGCCGCCAGGCGTATCGGGCAGATGCGTCCCAAGCTGCAGAAGATCGTTGACGACTTGATCGATACGATGATCGAGAAGGGTCCTCCCGCCGACCTGGTCGAATGTTTCGCGCTCGCAGTTCCTTCTTTCGTAATCTGCGAGCTGATGGGAATACCCTATTCGGATCACGAGTTTTTTCAATCGCGGACGCGGATATTCACCTCGAACGCAGCGTCGATGGAAGCGGCGCTCGCGGCCAATCGTGAGCTCGTCGACGAATATCTCGCGGGCCTGCTGAAGCGCAAAAATGAGGATCCGCAGGACGATCTGCTGAGCCGTCTTATGATCGAGCATGTGAGAACCGGCCATCTGACCGAACATGAGGTGCTCAGCATGGCGCGGATGCTCCTCATAGCCGGGCACGAAACGACGGCGAACATGATCGCGCTCGGCACGTTGCTCTTTCTCCAGCACCCGGACCAACTTGAATTCCTTCGCAGGGATCCGGGACTGGCTCCGGCAGCCGTCGAGGAAATTATGAGATACTTGTCGATTGCCCATTCGGGGCAAAGAAGGGTCGCCAAGGAGGATGTCGAGATCTCGGGGCAACTTATCCGAGCTGGCGAAGGTATCGTCGCGTTCCAATCAGCCGCCAACCGCGACAGCAAAGTGTTCTCCGATCCCGACAAATTCGATATCCGACGCGACGCCCGCCAACAGGTCGGGTTCGGTTTCGGCGTGCATGGATGCTTGGGCCAGTACCTTGCACGCGTCGAACTGCAAATCGTATTCACGACGCTTTTCAGCCGACTGCCGAACCTGGCGCTCGCTGCCCCGATCGAAACGTTGAAATTCAAGGACGACATGCTGGTCTACGGCGTCGAGCACGTACCGGTCACCTGGTAGCCTGCCGCTCCGTACGATCAACTTCGTCCAGAGGAATCAAGCATAGTCAGCCGCAGTGTTTTGCTGGGTCCGATACGAAGAGGAACCAATGAATTCCGAATTGAATGCAAAATCAGAATTACAGCCCTCGTTTCCCGGTTATTCGATGAAGGAGCGGGACCGCCGCTGGGCGCTGGCGCGAAAGCTCATGGATGATGAGGGCTTGGACGGACTGCTTGTGACCGGCCAAGCAAACCGCGGCGCTCCGAACGTTGCGCCCGACGTTTATCTCTCAAACGACCGCGCCGGCGGCTGGGTCGTGTTCCCGCGAGAAGGCGAGCCTATTTTACTTTCCTGGTCCGGATTACACCTCATCTGTCAAGCGGTTGAGTCGAAGCGGGGGATGACGCCGTGGATCCGACCGGATCATCATTGGCTGGGCAGAGATGCCGCCATGGTCAAGAAGGCTTTCGAAGCAAATGGTCTGATGTCGGCGCGTGTGGGCGTCATTGGCCTGGAGCCGGCTGGTCCCCGGCAAGAAAGCTTCTTGTCGCATTCTGCATGGGAAAGCGTGTCGGCCGAGCTCCCGAATGTCAAGTTCGTCCACGTCTGGCGACGTCTCGCACGCATGATGCTGGTCAAGAGTCAGGAAGAAATCGAAGTCATCAGACACTGTGCCAACGCCGGGGAGAAGATGTCCGAGGCATTTGTGGCCGCCGCGAGGCCCGGGATGACCGAGGCTGACGTTTATGCGCAGGCTATGGCGGCGGCTTTCACCGGAGGAGCCAACTCGGCCGCCCTGATTATTCAAAGCGGACCCGACAATCCATCTTGGGGCTTTCCCGATTGGTTGGTGCGTCCGGTGCGGTCCCGCACGTTGGACCGGGGCGACCTCGTCCAGTCCGAACTGTTTCCTACCTACGGGCTGATGGAGACGCAGCAACAAGTCTGCGTTTCATTGGGAAAGATGCATCCCGTCCACCAAAAGGCCGCCGAAGTAGCCCGGGAAGCCTATGATGTGGGCCTGGAAAAGATGCGCGTCGGAACCACCTTCGGAGAAGTCGACGACGCCATGACCGATGTTGTTAAGCGGGCCGGTGGTTGGTTTGTTACGCCGCAGATCCACTCACTCAATCCCATTTCAGTCTTGTCAGGCTTATCAACATTTGGAATGGAGAATTTCTCGGGTGCGGGCAGTTACGCGCCAATTCCACCAAAGGCCGCAAGAAATAAGGAAATAGTCCTTCAGGCGGGCATGACCTTCGCCATGGAGCCTAACTGCCACTTCGGAGACCGCCGGATCAACATTGGCGGCACGGTGTTGGTGACGCAGTCTGGGCCGGTCGAAATGAATACAATTGCCAATCATGTCGTCGAGGTGTGAGCGTGCAACGCAGGATGCCGACCCGACAAGTCCGTTGGCGACTGTGGCTACATTGAATAGGTCGCCTTGGAAGGGCACGGTCCAGCTCCAAAAATTTGCTTCTCGCTCGCGCGAGCGCACGTCGTGGAGTGTCACGCTGATGCAGATTGTTAATCGACTGGTTCCGAGGCCGGGGCGATTCAAGGATCGACGATCGAAGGGGAAAGGCGCCGGACAAGTAGTCCCAGCTTTCTTCCGCTACGAATAAGTAATCAGAAAAACAGATGAAATTTGGAGGCGACAGGCCATGGGGCAGCATGTGAACGTAGGCGACATCATCAATCGCTCCCCAATCAGTCCGATTCAGATCCTTGTGCTTTCGCTCGGAGTTGCAGTTGCGCTTATTGACGGATTCGACACCTCATCCATTTCGTTTGCCTTGAGCTCGATTGCCGCGGATTGGAAGGTCAAGCCGCAGGCGTTTGCACCTGCGCTTACTGCCGGCCTATTCGGACTTATGATAGGCGCCATGGCGATGGGTCAGCTCGGTGACAAGATCGGCCGCAAGCCGATGACAATTGCCGCTACCATCATCTTCGGCATCAGCACACTTGCCATCGCCTTCGTTCGAGATGCGGACGATCTCTTCTGGGTTCGACTGGTCGGAGGTGTCGGCCTGGGTGGTGTTTTACCCAATATAACGACAATAGTCGCGGATTACGCGCCCGAGCATCGGCGGAGGACGGCCGTCATGATCGTTATCGGGGCCATCGCGGCTGGAGCGTCTCTCGGCGGAATCCTCGCCAGTTATATAATCCCGGTGTTCGGTTGGCGCTTGATTTTCATCGTCGGGGGATTGATCAGCCTGGTCATGGCGCTTGTTTGTCAGGTTCTTCTTCCGGAGTCGCCGTTGTTTTTGGCGACGCGCAATTCCTCTGATCCACGCGTCGGACATATATTGAAGCGAATCTCGCCAAAGACGGTTGGAGGCGCTGATGCAATATTTATCGCCCACGTCGGCCAGGAAAGGCGGGCCTCCTTGTCCCGTCTGTTTGCCGCCGGCCGCTCACCTGTGACGTGCCTCCTTTGGCTGTCGATGGTCAGCCAGTTCGTGATGGTCTATATTTTCGCGCTCTGGCAGCCCACGCTGGTCCGCGAGAGCGGCAATCCCGTCGAAGTCTCGATATTCGCTTCAGCTTTATTCCCCTTGGGCGGGTTGGTGGGATCGCTCGTGCTTGGACCAATATCCGAAAGAATCGGGCCGCATCTCACCTTGTCGGCAAGCTATGCCTTCGTCGCGATGGCGAGCGCGGCACTCTCATTTTCGGGAACCAATCTATTGCTGCTATACCCGGCCTCGTTTCTCGCTGGCATGTTCGCGTTTGGCGCCTGGTCGGCTCTGACGGCCTTGGTAACCAAATACTACCCGCCCGAGATTCGCGCCACGGGCGTCGGATATGCGTCCGGAATAGGACGGTTCGGATCGATGCTGAGTCCTTGGGTCGTCGGCATCGCATTGGCCGCCGGATGGAAGGCGCCCCAGATTCTCTTGTTGCCGATCATCCCGGCAACAGTGGCGGCAATCTGCATCGTCGGCGTTGGTTTCCTCCGACAACGGTCGACCGATGACGATGGTTCAAAGCTGATAACAGCGATGGAATTGCCCGTCCGTTGAAGATCCGGTGGGCTGCAGGCCGGGCGCATGCAATAGGCTTCGCTTATGGGAATATCGAAGTTGGCGAGTCGACGCGCGAATAACGCCTCGCCGCTCTGAAAGCTTGACAACCGCCGCACGGCATTGGATATCGTTGAATAGAATATTCATAATGCGAATAGCTCCGTCGGTGGGCGCGCAGGTGCGTTCCGGTGTGGATTGGAACGAATGAGCGGCAGGGAACGAAGCTGCCACACCGCGTGAAGATAGTGAGGAAGGATGCTCGGAGGACGCAAGATACTGGTTACGGGAGGCGGCTCCGGCATTGGCGCGGCCACAGTTGCCGTCATCCGTGACCGTGGGGCGCAGGCATACATTATCGATGCTGCTTCTTCGCCGGATGCAAACGATCAGGACTTCTCGCAAGCCGACGTCACTGACTTTTCTGCTGTTGAGCGGGCAGTCGCAGAAGCGGCTAGTCGCATGAGCGGAATAGACGGACTCGTCAATGTCGCCGGCGTGACGGGCGGTAGCCCGCTCGAAAGCACGGATATGGCTCAGTGGGATCGCGTCTTCGCAGTCAACCTCACAGGCACCCTCAATGTCGCGCGCGCGGCCCTGCCGTTTCTTCGTCAAGCTGAAGACGCCAGCATCGTGAATGTTTCTTCTGGGGTAGCGCTTAACCCGTTTCCTGGACTGGGGGCCTATGCGGCTTCCAAGCGGGCCGTTCTCAGTCTTACTCAGACCTGGGCGATGGAGCTAGCGCCGCGCATCCGGGTCAACGTGGTCTGTCCGGGGGCAGTCGATACGCCGATGATAAAGAATGCAAGCCGGTTGAACGGCGATCTCTATGCGCTGAAGCGGATCGCGCGTCCCGAGGAAGTCGCAACCGCCATCGCGTTTCTGTTGGGGACGGATGCCTCCTACGTGACGGGAATCATTCTGCCGGTCGATGGTGGACGAACCTATTATTGAAGTGTCGAACAACCGCAGGGCGGGGACATAAATGTACCCATCTCCGATCGAGGGCTACGTCGCGCCGACCACGGTGGATGAAGCCGTGACGGCGTTTGCGCGCTGGGGGGAGGAAACTCACTACATTGCTGGCGGCCAGAGTCTCATGCAGGCCATCAAGTCACGTATGGTCCGGCCAAGATGTCTGGTGGATTTGCAGAAGATCGACGTAATCCAGGGTATTCATCAGGAACCCGGCACCATTCGTATTGGCGCGATGACACGCTACTGCGACATTGCCTCAAGTGAGCTTTTGGACGGCCCGTTCGCCGCGCTAGTTGACGGCGCGGCTCACGTCGGCGACCGTCAAGTGCGTCACCGCGGGACGATCGGCGGCAGCCTGTGCTGGAACTACATATCGGCCTGCATGCCGGCGGTTAACCTCGCGATCGGATCACGGCTCACGTTGGCTTCTTCGTCCGGGGAAACGCGGGCGCTCGATATTGAGGACTTTCTCGGCGCGCCGCTGGAAACGAGCCGCCACGAAGGCGAGCTCTTGCTGTCGGTGGAGCTGCCGCAAATCTTTGGGCGAGCCGGCAGTGCTTATCGAAAATGGAGCCTGATGACCGACGGGCTTCCCGTAATCGGTGTCAGCGCCTTCCTGCAACTGGACGACATGGGTACCTGTTCCTCGGCACGGATCTCGGTTACCGGGCTTGAAAGCGGGCCTATAAGAGTCCTGACGGCGGAGCGCGCGCTGATTGGCGTCTCGCATTCAAACACAAAGGGGATCGAGGAGGCGTTGAACGACAGTTCGACCTCACTCGATACTCACTCGGACGAGGAGGCCGACGCGGAATACCGAAGGGTGCTATTCCGCCACTTGGGCCGGGACGTCGTCAATAGGGCGTTTATGCGCGCGCTGGGTAATCGGGAATGAATACATCAGTTTCGATCACGATAAATGGCGTCGCTTACGAACGGAGCATCCCCATCAGAATGCTGCTGGTGGATTTCATTCGGTATGAAGCGGGACTCACCGGCACCCATGTGGGATGTACATTCGAGGGAGCCTGCGGCGCATGCACCGTCCATCTCGATGGCGATGCCATCAAATCGTGTCTCGTTCTGGCCGTCCAGTGTGATGGTCGTTGGATCACCACGGTAGAGGGGTTAGCGGAGGGTAGCGAGTTGCATCCGCTGCAAATCGCCTTCAACGAGTATCATGCCCTACAGTGCGGCTATTGCACGAGCGGACTGTTGATGACCGGCGTCGACCTCATTGAGAAAGACTCGGAACTAAACGAGGAAAAAGTCCGTCACGGTATAACGGGCAACCTCTGCAGGTGCGCCGGCTATTCCAACATTGTGGATGCGATCCTTAGCGTGGCCCGTGCGAGGACTCGTGAGGAGGAGGAATAGTCTTTGAAAGAACTTCATGCCGGTGGGATCGGCGCGCGCCTTCCTCGCAAGGAAGACATCCCGATCCTGAGGGGAGAGGGGCGCTACTTCGCCGATATCTCGATTGCCGGCCAGCTTCACGTGATGTTCTTGCGTTCACCGCACGCTCACGCACGCATCCTCTCGATCGATGTGTCGGCCGCGGAGGAATTGCCGGGAGTCGTGGCCGTGGTCACCGGCGAAATGATCCGAAATGAAATGTTGCCTTTGCCGCAGCCTAGCGTCGGAGGCGGACTACCGGGACGGAAGCCAAAATTCTGGCCTCTCGCCGTCGAAAAGGTGAAGTTTCACGGCGAGCCGGTTGCGGCAGTCGTAGCAGAGACGCCGTATTTGGCGGAGGATGCGCTCGAAGCGATCTTCGTGGAATACGAGCCGTTGCCCTATGTAGGCGACATGGAGGCGGCGCTTGATCCATCGTCGCCCCGCGTCCACGAGGATTGGAATGACAACGAGATCTTCAAGTCCAATTTTCGAGCGACCCGCTCAGCTGATGAACACGCGGCCCACATAGAAGAAGCGAAGCGTCGGATTGCGGAAGCGCCGTTTGTTGTGAGGCAACGTTTTCGGACACATCGCTGCGGAATTACCGCGCTTGAACCTCGGGGAGCGCTTGCTGTTTGGGACGCGACCGAAGGGATAACGACGTGGATGACGACCCAGCGTCCGCACCTGCAGCGGTTGAGCCTGGCGGAAGTCCTCAAGTTGCCGCAGGCGAAAGTCCGGGTCATTACGCCGCGCGATCAGGGCGGCGGTTTCGGGATGAAGGGATCGGTCTACCGCGAACCGTTGCTCGTAGCCTATCTCGCGCGGCATCTTCGTCGCCCGGTACGGTGGCTGGAAACCCGCGAGGAGAACCTGATGGCGGCCGGTCAGGGCCGGGATCAGATACATGATATCGAGCTGGCGGCCGATGCCGACGGAAGGCTGGTCGCCTTACGTGACAAAATCCATACCGACGCCGGCGACGGATGTCTGGGAGGTACTTGGGGTTACGCCATGCCGATGGTGGGAGGAATGCGGCTTCCAAATGCCTACATTCTACCGTTCTGCGATATTGAGTTGCGAGTGGCGGTAACCAACAAAGCCTCGTTATGCCCGGCACGCGGTTTCGGGATTTTCGCTCCGCGATTCGCGCTCGAACGCGCGCTGGATATGCTTGCCCGGAAGATCGGTGTTGAGCCGGCGGAATTCTTGCGGAAGAATTTCATCACGACGTTTCCAGCGCGTCTGTCGACCGGCCTGGGCTACAGCAGCGGCGACTTTGTCAAGACCTTCGATCGACTTGTAGAATTGGTCGATATTCCGGAATTTCGCAGGCGTCAAAAAGAGGCATTGAGTCTAGGCCGTTATATTGGCCTGGGGATCTCCACGGGTGTCGAGGTCTCCGGCGTCGACAATTTATCATACCTTATGGCAACGGGTGGGCCGAGCTACGCGACGGTTGATTTGCGAGTGGATCCCGAAGGTCACGTAACGGTTGCCTATGGTGATGGACCAACCGGTCAGGGCTCCCAGACGACGATTGCTCAGGTCGTTGCCGAGGAGCTTGGCATAGATCCCCAAAACGTCACTGTCTTGTCAGGCGATACCCTTACGACAACGTATAGTCCTGGGACCGTCTCCGGGCGTGGTGCCTCGATGGTTTTGCCGGCCGTGGCGCTGGCATGCCGCGATCTGAAGAAGAAGATAGTTCGTGTTATTGCGAATGACGCGTCCATCGTTGCAGGCGACGATGAGTTTAGTTTCGCGGATGGCTACATAACCTGTGGCGGCAACAGCAATCTGAGGCGCAGCTTCGCCGAACTTGCTCATCGCATCGTGATTGGTGCTGTTGATCTTCCGCCGGGTGACACGGGTGGCTTGGAGCAACGAGTAGTTTTCGAGGCCACAAGAGGAAATGTCTGCTTCAGTGCGCATGCCGCGTTTGTGGAGGTCTCGCCGGAAACCGGCCGCGTCAAGATTACGAGATATGTCACCTCAGACGATGCCGGCGTTGTCATCAACCCCTTGATTGTGGAAGGACAGATACAAGGCGGCGTCGTTCAAGGCATCTCGAATTTCTTTTTCGAGGAGTATGTGTACAACGATGAAGGACAGCAGATGACGTCGACGCTCGAAAGCTACAAGATCGCCAAGGCGGCTGATGTCCCACGTATCGAAATTCACCATGACGCCGGGACACCAAATCCAACCAATCCGCTCGGCACACGAGGCATCGGCGAGGGCTGTATTGCGCCGGTACCGGGCGCGCTCGGCAACGCGATTAGCGATGCGCTGCGTCCTCTCGGAATCGAAATAACGGACCTTCCGGTTCGTCCGGGCCCCCTGTTTCATAGGATGGACGGTATGCTAAAGCAGGCTTCAACGAACGCCGGTAACTGATGCTCAACTGCGGGTCTGCGGCGAAAAGGATCCGTTGTTCTATTTTTGAGTGTTCCGGCGGAGGAATTCCGAACGGACCACCGAGATCAGAAGAGCCGCCCGCTGCATGGGAACGAAAATCCCAGGCCTTCACGGAGTGCGCCCGTGCCGAGAGCAGATGTCGAACGCATTCTTCGACACGATAGGGTTCGCTGTGACGGAATCCGCGTCTATGCGGGCGCGTTCGCCTCGTCCGGCTTCGCCGCTTCAAAGCATGGATACTGCGCTAACGCAGAGCTCGACGAGCGCAGTCCAGTCTTGGCCGACTGAGTTGATGCATGGTCGACCGGACGATGGACCGTTTTATCAGGTACCAGAAGAAGCTGACGCAAATGCTGTACCCTTCACTTTCACTTTCCATCAGCCCCACCTACCTGCCTGACTTATTCGCTGACCGAATATCCGACTTCTTTTCACGTAGCTAATCAGGTTTACAATGGCAAGAGACGGCAAAAACGTGCGTCCGAAGAATGGACAGTTCGTCGCGGCGCTGGCGAAAGGGCTCGAGGTGCTGCAATGTTTCAGCCCTTCGACGCCGGAATTAGGATCAAGTGAAATCGCCCGCATGACGGGTATGCCGCAGCCGACGGTTTGGCGCCTCTGCTACACACTCATCGAGCTTGGTTTTCTCGTAGTGGTTCCCGGCAGGCAGACGATGCGTCTAGGGATTTCACTTCTTGGCTTGGGGCATGCAGTTCTGGCGGGACTCCCCATCGGCGAACTCGCGCTGACAGACATGCAATCCATGGCCAGCCGCCACGAGGGTGCGGTCTCCCTGGGGGCACGCAACGGACAAAGCATGCTCTTTTTGCAGCGGTGCCAAGGATCGGCGATCATCGTAGCGGATCTGAGAGTAGGGTCACGCATTCCGATTGCAACGTCGGCAACGGGCTGGGCCTATCTCGCCGCGCTGGATACCGTCGCACGCAACAGGTTGATTTCGGAATTGAGCGCGTCGCTGGGCAAGCAATGGTCTATGATCGAACCAAAGCTTGCCACCGCGCTTCGTCAATTCGCGAAGCAGGGTTATGTGGTCAGCAAGGGGTCGTCTAACGCGCGGATTAACGCCGTGGCTGTCCCGGTCAAATCGCCTGACGGTTCAGTCATCCTTTCGCTCAGCTCGGCTGGCATCAGCGAGATATTCCGCGCCGAAAAGCTGGCCCAGCTCGGGGCGGAACTAAAGCTGCTGGCAGCAAAGCTGGCGCCCCTACTTACTTACCAGCGGGTGTCTTGATCGTTCCCGAGACCGCCACTATGCAACGCCGCATCCGCCATCAGGCGACTGCTTGGAAGGCGGTTCTCCGCTCTTGAGCCTTCGCGATCCGGTAGCCGCAGCTGGAAATGCCACAAGAACAGCCTTCGTAGTCGATCGGAAGCCTTAATCGACCTTACCCATTTCCTTCAGCACTTCGTTGGCAGCCTTGAAGGCATCAAGGCCGGCTGGGATGCCGCAATAGACGGTAGCGTGCAAAAGTACTTCCTTGATTTCCTCGACGGTGACGCCGTTGCTGATCGCGCCACGCGTGTGCAGCTTGATTTCCGGCGCGCGGTTGAGCGCCGTCAGCATCGCCAGGTTCAGCATGCTGCGAGTCTTACGATCCAGGCCCGGTCTGGTCCAGGCATAGCCCCAGCACCATTCGGTAGTGATGTGCTGAAATGCCATCATGAAATCATTGGTGGTCTGGATCGACTTGTCGACATAGGACGCGCCGAGAACTTCACGGCGTAACTCAAGGCCTTTATCGAAAAGACCGCCGAGCGTGATCGTCTGGTCGTAACTCATCTTACTCCCCCTTTTTGTTGGATGGGTCCGATTGCCGGGTGTGGCGGCCCTGGTATCGGCCTGAGCCGATCAATATTTCATCGCCTCGGGATGCGACTGTCACAAAATCAAAAGTCTCGCGGGGGTTCAAGCGCGCTCGACCTGCTTGGCGTGCTGTTGCGGGACACCGTCAGCTTTTCTCACACAGCGTCAGCTTATTTGAATTGCCCTGTTCCTGCCGGCTAAGACATCAGTTGCGTCTTGTCGACCTGTATCGGATTGCACGGAGCGGATATTTTGTGCGACCGCGGGACCATCAACTTCGAAATGCGCCGTGAACTGTCCGGCACAGCGGATCTGAATAGCGCCTTGAAAAACGAAAGATGTTGGCCATGAAGAAGGAACTGTCGGTTGCCATTATCGGTGCGGGCATGGGCGGCCTGGCATCTGCTGCTTCGCTCCGGCGCGCGGGTGTCGGCGTCACCGTCTACGAGCAGGCGGCGCAGTTCAGCCGGCTGGGCGCAGGCATCCAGATCGGATGTAATGCGATGCAGGTCCTGCGTGTGCTGGGCCTCGAGAACAAGCTGCGCTCGGAGGCGTTTTATCCGCGCTCCTGGAACAACAAGGACTGGCGCACTGGCGAGATTCGCTTCGACATGATCTTCGGTGAAGCCGCCGAGAAAAAATTTGGCGCACCATATCTTCTAGCGCATCGCGGCGATCTGCACTCGGCGCTGGCCAGCGCCGTTCCGGACGAATGTATCAAGCTGAACCACAAGCTGACCGGCTTGGAAGAAGGGGCCGACGGCGTAAAGCTGACATTTGCCAATGGATCGACCGCCGTGGCCGACGCTGTGATCGGTGCTGACGGCGTCCATTCCATCGTCAAGACGATCCTGTTCGGCGCAACGGAACCGAACTTCACCGGCCGTATCGCCTACCGCACCACGTTCCCGGCCAGGCTGCTGAACGGATTAGAGATCGACGAATGCACCAAGTGGTGGGGCGAAGACCGGCACATCGTGATCTACTATGTGAAGCCGGATCGCAGTGAGGTCTACTTCGTGACCAGCCAGCCGGAGCCGGACTTCCACACCGAGTCATGGTCGGCCAAAGGTGACGTCAAAGTGTTGCGCGCGGCGTTTGAAGGGTTTCACCCTCAGGTCCAACATGTGCTCAACGCCTGCCCGACGGTGCACAAGTGGGCGCTGGTCGACCGCGATCCACTTCCGAGCTGGGCTGCCGGCAATGTGACCTTGCTCGGTGATTCCTGTCATCCGATGACGCCCTATATGGCCCAAGGCGCGGCCATGGCGATCGAGGACTCGGCGGTGCTGTCACGCTGCCTCCAAGGCGTCGAACGGGAGGGTGTCGCGGATGCGTTCCGCCGCTTCGAAGCGACGCGCAAGGAGCGCACATCCCGCGTACAGGGAACCTCGCGCACCAACACCTGGCTGAAAGACAAGACCGACACCGATTGGGTCTACGCCTACAATGCCTGGACCACGCCACTGGCGGCATAGTCGCGACACACCGAGCAGCCAGGCAATGCCACTGTTTATCATTTTGAAGTTTGCGAAAGAGTGCTTGAAAGAGGCTGTATATGACCACAGCGACAACCGCAAACGGAGACAAACCCGTCGTCGCGAAAGACTGGCTTCCTGCCGGCTTCTCGCGCATCAAGCTCGACGGTACGGAGAACGGCAAGTATCTGGCGGCCTATGTCGCTGGGCCTGAGGATGCGGAGGCAGTTCTATTCAACACCTCAATTCTCACCGACAGCCGGGTCTGGAAGGACCAAGCCGCTCGCGCCTTGGCGCTGGGCTACCGGGTTGTTTGCGTTGATTTCCGCGGCCACGGCGCCTCGTCACCGTTTTCGCCGCCCTATACCATGCAGGGATTGATCGCGGACAACATCTCCATCTTCGACGACCTGAACATTGACCGGGCGCATCTCGTCGGCGTGTCGATGGGCGGGATGGTTGGATTGGGCTTGGGCATCTTGCATCCCGACCGGATCCAGAGCCTGACTCTGTGCGCGACACGTGGGGATGCGCCGGCGGCTTTCGCGGTCGGCTGGGATGAGCGAATCGCCTTGGCGACGAAACAGGGGACTGGTTCGCTGGTGCAATCCACCTGTGAGCGCTGGCTTGGCGCGAACTACGTCAGTCATCCCGCTTACGGATTGATAGCGCAAATGATCCAGGACACCTCTACAGAAGGTTTCGTCGGAGGCGCGCAGGCGATTCAGAAGCTGGATTTTCTGGGCGATGCCGGCAAGGTCATCGCTCCGACGCTGCTCATCGTCGGACAGAATGACGCCGGAATGCTGCAGCCGATGCACGCGCTTCGCGAGGCTATCAATGGTGCGCGATTTGAGACACTGGCGAGCGCCGGTCACTTGCCGCAGCTCGATAATGCTAATGAATTCAATAAGCTGCTGTTCGATCATATGTTCGCAAACAAACGAAACGCCGTCTGATTGTCTAGAGGGCCCCCGGTGTGAGAAAAACTCACTTGCCAGGACGTTGTGCTGTGGCACATACACGTCGCCATGGCGCGGAAACTTCCCCCCTTAAATGCAATACGCGCCTTTGAAGCGGCAGGCCGGCATGTGAGTTTTACTAGAGCCGCGGTCGAACTGAACGTGACTCACGGCGCGGTCAGCCGGCAGGTCGGATTGTTGGAGAGCTGGTTGGGGACGCCGTTGTTTCGGCGCAGCGCATCGCAACTGGCTTTGACAGAAGCTGGCCGCATCTACCTCGCTGAAGTCACCTCAATGCTGGACCGACTGGCGGTCGCCTCGATGCATATGCTGGACCAAGCAGTGCCGACGGCACTTAGGATCAACGCTCCGCCAACCTTTGCGATGCGCTGGCTGTTGTCGCGGATATCCGGTTTTCAGCGCAGGCGGCCAGATATCGAAATCCGGCTGACGACATCCACCGCTCCAGTAAATTTCCACGACAACGCCTACGACATAGCGATACGTGGAGCGCAGGAGCCTCTGTCAGGCTACGTCTCGCAGCCTTTCATGACCGAGCTGATCGTTCCCGTCTGCCATATCGATCTCCTCGACGGTGGACAGATGTGCAAACCACGGGATCTAGCGGAACAGGTACTGATCAGCTATGCGACTGAGCCCTATTCGTGGTCCGATTGGTTGCAGGCTGCGGATGTCCCGGATATTAAACCACGCGGCTCGCTCAGATTCGAGCAAATGTATTTCGCATTGCAGGCGGCGGTAGACGGACTCGGCGTCGTGCTTGTTCCGCTCTTCCTTGTGATCGATGACATCATTACAGGCAGCCTGTGCATGCCGTTCGGTGTGCTCGCGGCAAAACAGCGTCAGTATTTTGCCAATGCGGTTCATTCAACACCGACCGTCGAGGCGTTTTATGAATGGCTGCTCCGCGAAGGCCACGACACCGAGCGGTCGATGGCCGACTGGTCGCTGTCGATGAAGTCGGGAACGGCGAATCCCTAGTTATAACGAGCTACTCCACGCGACTTTTTGCGTTCTGAAAACAAGAGCAACACTCTGAAACGAGGACCGATTTTATATCGATTACATATGGCGCGAAAGCCTGTCGGGAAAGACGATTGCGGTCACGAAACCCGCGACCGAGAAAACCATTGGTCAGGGTGTTGCGTGTCCCCGCAACCAGTACACCCCTAGACTCTAGGGGATCGGCCGCCGCCCTCTCAGACATCCTGAGCAGGGCGGCGATTTCGCCGTAAATCTCGATCTCCACGGGCTTGTAGGGCCCTTGTGGATGAATGACGACCTTCTCAACAATCTCCCGAATGGCATCGTGCACCGCCGCACGGTTATCGCCATCTGACTCGGCGAGAGCCTTTTTCAGATCGCGGACCTTTTCCCGGTAGGCATTCGCCGCATTCGGGTGGAACTCGACTGTCGGGGGACGATATCGGCGATGGTGGCCTCGATCTGGTCGCGCTCAGCCTCCAGCGCCGCCAGTCGCTCGCGCAGGGCACGGCTCGGGTTATCGCCCAGGAGGGCGTCGACCGCTTTTGAGATCGAGCAGTTGATGTTCCCCAGCCGCTTTTCGAGGTCCCGGCGGCGGTGGGCCGTTGATCCATGCAACTCGCGGGATGCCCGGTGGTACTCGCGAACATACTCGGCAATCAGGGCAGGCGAGGCCAGGTTCTCCTCGATCCCTTTCAGGACCAGGCTCTCGATCGCCAGCCGGGACACGCTTCGCCGGTTTTCACAGAGGCCGGTCTCTTTCATGCGGGTGCAGAGTAAGAGAGGGCCGCGCTTGTCGTTACCTGCGACCACGTAGCCGGACCCGCAGCACCCGCACTTGACTAGGCCAGACAGGAGATTTTTCGGCCGCGTCGCATAGACGGCTTTGGGACCACCGCGATCTTCCCGCCGAGCGCGGACTTTTGCTCAGGTATCGGCATCGATAATGCGCAAGTGTTCGGCCTCGGCGGTCATCCATTGGTCCCGCGGATTTTCACGGCTGATGCGCTTGCCAGTCTCGGGGTCCTTGATGAACGTCTGGCGGTTCCAGACGATCCGGCCGGCGTAGAGTTCATTTTGCAGGATGCCGTTCAGGCGCTTGCGGCTGCCGGCGATCGTCGATGCATTCCAGACGCCGCCGCGTGGACCCACAATGCCCTTCTTGTTCAAGGCCGCGGCGATTTCTCGCGGCGATCGTGCATCGAGGTAGTCAGTGAAGATTTGGCGAACGATCGTTGCTTCCGTCCGATCGATCTCCAGCTCTCCGGGTTTTCCCGGTATGGGCTGATAGCCGTAGCTGCGCCCGCCGTTGTGACGGCCGTCGCGATTAACACCGGCCTGTCCACGTCGCGTTTTCTGGGCAAGGTCCTTGAGATACAGCGAACCGAGCAGCCCCTTCACGCCGATATGAATGTCGCCGGCAATGCCGTCTTGCGCCGTCCGGATAACCGGTCTCGCGACTGCAGTCGGTCCCGCGTCCCGCCGCGTTCCGCGTCGGCGCTATGCTGACGCTCCTGCGGCTGCCTTTTTCTCCCGGGCATAGCTTGCACCAACCAACAGGTCTCTTCCTTTCGTAGGAAGGCTAATGGGCTCCGCCCCTCGCGCGCACCAGGGTGAAGCGCCGGAAAACGCCGGCGCCGACCCGAGTGGTATCCCCGGTCTTCCGCGCTTCCTCAGATCCTGAATCGTCGCGGCCAGTCATACGCTTGTGCAGACCCGCTCTCCGAGCGGCCCTGCGGGCGGGCGATCCCCCTCCACTCGGGTCGCCCTGGCACTTGCTACCCCCCGGTCTCGCCGACGGGCAGGGGCGCAGGCGCAGGTGCGCTCTGCGCCCTTAACTCAAAGGAGATCAATCATGTCGGCCAAGCACGCAGAAACCATCGTGGAGAGCGGGACGGAGGTTTTCATCCCGCTCAACAAGCTCAAGAAGTCCCCGAAGAACGCCCGCAAGACGCCGCACAGCGAGGCGGCTATCGAAGCCTATGCGGCGAGCATCGCCGCCATAGGCATTTTGCAAAATCTGGTCGTCGAACCGGAATTGGACACCGAAGGTGCCGCAACCGGCTCTTATCTCGTCACCATCGGCGAGGGCAGGCGGCTTGCCCAGCTTCTGCGGGTGAAGCGCAAGGAGATCAAGAAGACCGAGCCGATCCGCTGTATCGTGGATACGGCGAACGACCCACACGAGATCAGCCTGGACGAAAACGTCACCCGGGAAAACATGCATCCCGCCGACCAGTTCGAGGCGTTCAAAAAGCTCGCAGACGAACGCGGTTTCGGCGTGGAGGAGATTGCGGCCCGGTTCGGCGTGACGCCGCACGTGGTGCGGCAGCGCCTGCGCTTAGGTGCGGTCTCGCCGAAACTGATGGAAATCTATCGCAACGGCGATCTGGCGCTCGACCAATTGATGGCCTTCGCCCTCACCGAGGACCATGCCCGGCAGGAAGCAGCCTTCGAGCGGCTGTCCCATAACCGGGATGCCAGCACGATCCGACGCATGCTCACCGAAACCAATGTTGCCGCTACGGATCGCCGGGCGACCTTTGTCGGCGCAGAAAAGTATACGGAGGTTGGTGGTACGATCCTGCGCGACCTCTTCACCGAGGATCGCGGCGGCTATTTCGAGGACGTGGCGCTTCTCGATATGCTGGTCTTGGCGAAACTCGGGCGGGAGGCCAATGCCCTGATGGAGGCGGAGGGGTGGAAATGGGCGCAAGTCTTCCTCGACTACCCCCACAGCCACGGGCTGCGCCGGACTTATCCGCAGCCGGTTGACCTGTCGGCGGAAGATCAGGCTGCCCTGGATGCCGCGCAGTCCGAATTCAACGGCCTGACGGCGCAATATGAGAGCGCCGAAGAACTGCCTGATGAAGTCGATGCGCGTTTCGGCGAGCTTGAAGCCGAAATCGAGCGGCTTGAGGCGAAGCGCTTGACCTACGACCCCGCCGACATCGCCCGGTGCGGGGCCTTCGTCATCCTCAGCCATGATGGGTCGTTGCGGGTTGAACGCGGTTTCATGCGCGCTGAGGACGAGAAACCGGAACCGGAAACGGAAACGCAGAACGAGAGCGGCGAAGGCGAGGGCGGCCACACCGTCTATGAGGATGGCGGAACAGGTCCGAACGGTGAAGCTGGAGGTGAGGGTTTGGACGGGGAGGACGAGGACGGCGACGGTCACAAGCCGCTGTCGGACATCCTGATCCGCGACCTCAGCGCGCATCGTACCCTCGGACTTCGCCTCGCCTTGCGCGAGCAGCCGGACGTCGCCATCGTGGCCGTCACCCACGCACTCGCCGCGCAAATCTTCTATCGCGGCGGGGACGCTCACGTTCTCGACATCCGTCCCGTCAGCGCGGTGCTGGCCTCCCATGCTGATGGCATAGAGGACACCAAAGCGGGGAAGGGGTGGGCGGATCACCACGCTCGTTGGGCGGCGCAGATGCCGCGCGACGTGACCGACCTGTGGGCTTTTGTCGTGGAGCTTGACCATGACAGCCGCATGGCGCTGTTTGCGCATTGCGTTGCGCTCACGGTCAATGCGGTGAGATTGCCGTCGGAGCGTAGGCCTCGTGCGGTCGCAACGGCGGACAGGCTGGCGGAGGCCGTATCGCTCGACATGACCGCGCATTGGACACCAACCGCGCGAACCTATCTGGGGCGTGTCACCAAGACGCATATTCTTGCAGCCGCGCGGGAAGCTGTCAGCGATGAAGCCGCTGCCCGGATGGCGGATATGAAGAAGCAGGACATGGCGGAAGCCGCCGAGCAGTTATTGGTCGGAACCGGCTGGTTGCCCGCGCCGATGCGGACGCCACGAGCGGCCCAAGAGCCTGCCGAACCACCGCAGGCGGATGCCGTCACGGATACGAACCCTGACGCGTACTCCGTCGCCGCCGAGTAGACGGCATCGCCGGGACCGCTCGCGCGGTCCCGGCTTGTCATCGAGCGACTGTAGAAATGTTGGCCGCGCGTCTTTAGGCGCGCGGCCAACCTCATGATGCTCACGCCGTCGACCGGGTGCATTCTCAAGGAAAGCTAGACGCTTTCTGGCCTGAAGGCAGTGGGGAAGGGCGTGTTGTGGTCAGCGCTCGGGGACCCGCCCGACGGACGGCACGTCGCATCGATCCGGTTGGATTCAGTCGCCGTTGCAGCGGGACCAGATCAGCGTGGAGCTGTCGTCGCCATCCCCCTTCACCAGCGAGGCGTAGGTCGGGGCTGACCTATCGGTCATCTGTGACATCGAGATTGCGAGCTGGACTCCGCTGGTTTTGGTCCGAGGCGCGTGACCCGCCGCGCCACGATGCGAAATTCTACGCCGTCGTTCGCCGGGTCACGCCTTCGCCTTTCGTTAATGCGCGGACGCACGTCTTTATCCGATCGGTGATTCCTGTCCTTGTGCGGCGACGATGATGGCAGTCATGGTGGTCTCCATCGGTCTGTTTGACGGGCGCGTCCCACGCAACCTCGAATGGACGGATCAGGCCCGAGGGGCGGCTTCGCCTCGATCGCCTTCCCGCAACGGCTACGCCGACTTTTTTCCCCTGCCGCGAAGTGGCGGCATTCCTCGCGAGGCAAAAAAGCCGTCTACCGCCGTCCTCTGCTGCGCTGCGGGCCTGGCGGCTGCGGGCCGATCGCTCCCCGGGCCAAGGACCGCCATCGAGGCTGCGACGGTCGCGGCCCGAAAACAGAACGGAGACCACCATGGCTACCATCGGAACCTTCACCGCAGCGGACAACGGCTACACCGGCTCGGTCAAGACGCTCACGCTCAACGTCAAGGCGAAGTTCGTCGCGACCGAAAAGGAGAACGAAAAGGCGCCCGACTATCGCATCTTCGCGGGCGCCACCGAGTTCGGCGCCGCCTGGAAAAAGACCGCGCGGGAGACCGAGCGCGAATATCTCTCGGTCAAGCTCGACGATCCGAGCTTCCCGGCCCCGATCTACGCTTCGCTGGTGAAGGGGGATGGCGACGACAGCTTCACGCTGATCTGGTCCCGCCGCAACGGCGACTGATCCAACCGGATCGACGCGCCCCGCCTCTTCGGAGGCGGGGCTTTTGCTGCGCTCATGGCCACAAGGCGCAGAAAGTATGGGGAGAAGGCCTTCGGCCTCCTTGTTCGCATAGTGACCGCTAAGGGCTCCGCCCTCGCGCGCGCAAGGGTGAAGCGCCGAAGCCGGCGCCGGCCGGAGTGGTTTCCCCGGTCTTCCGCGCCGTCGCAGAATTTTCATGACGACATGAGCGCCAGGCGCGTGCAGACGCGCAGTAACGCGCGCCCCCTTGGGCGGGTGATCCCCCTCCACTCGGGCCGCCCTTGCCCTTGCTACCCCGGTCTCGCCGACGGGCAGGGTTGCAGCGCAGCGCTGCGCTTTAACCCAGCCACCAAAGGAGAATGAGCGATGACCATGATAACCCTGCCCCAGAACGAGCAGCCTGTTTCCAGCAGCTTTCGCGTGGACATATCGCGTGGCGAGCGTATTGGTCGCGTGTCGTCGGAATGGTTTTCCCGACCGGACGATGAGCGCTATCTCAGCCTGACCGATCTTTATGACGCGGTACGCCGCCGCGCCGAGCGTGCGCAGACCCGCACCGTTGAAAGCCGTGCCGTCAAGGTAGAGGCAAGCCGTGACAGCGCCGAGCGGCTGGCCTTGATCGTACCGGGACGTGATGAACCCGTCGCGCCGACGCATTGGAGCTTTGGGCAATTGTGCACCCTTGTCGGCGCGCCATCTTCCTATATGCGGCAGCTCCCAGCGCCATTGGCCGGGATCAATCTGCAACACGGTTTGCTGTCGCATCGCGCCGAGCTTGTGAAAACACTGGAGGCCGATGACGGTCGCGTCGAGCTTCGCGCCGTCACCGGGCCGGATTATGGCCGCATCTGGGATCACGAACTTGTCGCGGCGGTGAGGAAAATCGCGGGCAACGGCACTGGTGACACACGGTGGAAGGTGCCGGGGGTGCTCGACTGGAATACCATGACGCACAACCCATTCGTGGACATCACCAACGACACCACGACACTTTACGCCAGCGACCGCGACGTGTTCCTGTTCTTGGTGGATGACACGCACCCCATCGAGGCGGGACGCTTGCCGGATGGATCGCCGGATTTGTATTTTCGGGGGTTCTATTGCTGGAACAGCGAAGTCGGATCGAAAACACTGGGCATTGCCTCGTTTTATCTCCGTGCCGTCTGCATGAACCGCAATCTTTGGGGCGTCGAGAATTTCGAGGAAATCACCATCCGGCATTCCAAATTCGCTGCGCAACGTTTTGCGCATGAGGCGGCACCAGCTCTGACGAGCTTTGCCAATTCCTCGCCTGCACCGTTCATTGCCGGCATCAAGGCCGCCCGGGAACGAATCGTTGCCCGTACCGACGATGACCGGGAAACATTCCTGCGTAAGCGCGGGTTCTCCAAGTCAGAGACGGCGAAAATCGTCGAGACCGTCTTGCACGAGGAAGGTCGACCGCCGGAAAGCGTGTTTGACTTCGTGCAGGGGATCACCGCGCTTGCGCGCGGCAAGGCGCATCAGGACGCTCGTCTTGAGCTTGAGGGAAGGGCGAAACGATTGCTGGAACGGGCTAACTGAATGGCGGAAGCCGCACAGCCGAAAGTCCGGCTGCGCGGCTTCCTTTCGAAATGGGTAGCTTTGCGATTTTCCGCCGATCCGGCTTCCGGATCGGCGGCGGACGCGTATCCACGTCCGCGGCTCGCCTGGCCTGTGGCCCGGCTCGCGGAACGTCACATGCCCGACATTCGTTATTTGTTGGATTTCGAACCGCCCCGCTTACTTCCGCTTGGAAGTCTTGGCTCGCTCGGTGCGTGCTTCGTCATCTGGTAGTATCAGGTCGACGTGGTTCACACCCAATGTGCTCGCAAGTTCAAAGAGGGTAACTACCGTTGGATTCCGTCGGCCCCGCTCCAGATCGCTAATATATTGCTGGGTGAAGCCGGAGGCTTCGGCAAAGCGCTCCTGGGTGAAGCCTTTTTCCTTCCGTATCCTCCCGAAATTTCGGCCGACCAACTTGCGCATGTCCATCTGCGCAAATTGCGTCTTACATACTATGAGGTTTATCTCCTATAGTATGTATCTGCACATGCTGCTGGCGGTGCAGAATTGATTTGGGCTAAAATTTGGCGATCGGTCTCGAGAAATTAGAATTCATGAAAAAGCCGCCGCTCGATCCTGACGTCGCCGATGTGGCGCCGACAAATTCGGCCCTGACCACATACGACGAGGAGCACATCATCACCTATCTGCGGCTGCTCGATGCCGACACGGAGGGCGCGGATTGGCGCGAGGTGTCGCGGCTTGTGCTTCATATTGATCCGGAACTTGAACCCGCTCGCGCAAGAACTGCATTTGATAGCCACCTGACCCGCGCGAAATGGATGACGGAGCAGGGATATCGCCATTTGCTACGGGGCGGCGCATCCAACTCAGAATAATCACCCCCATTCTTACAGCTCGTTGAAAAAAGCTCCTTTCAGTATCGAGGGTCCTTCTGATTGCATCACGTGATGCATTATCGGGAGCTTCCACAACCATTGCTTATCAGAAATATCGCGTTGCAATTTCTTGCAGCAAAAGGTGAGGACGCGAATGTCTGGATTTGATTGGAGGTCGGCGAACGGCTACGACCGCGCTCAAGATGCGGAGATGACCGGATTGGCGTGGGAGTGCCTCCGTCGTAATCCAAACTATCAACGGGACCACCGCGGTAATTCGCGGAGCTCCCTTGTGAATGCCGAGTTCCGTCAAAGATGGGGGCTGTGTTTTCGCAGCTAACCCCGACCAATCTTTCTTTGAACAGGTAGTGTTTTGGGCGCCGGAGGTCTTGCCGACGGTGATCCCAATTCGTCCGGCGGTGCCGGTCGGCACAGACACCCGCGTCAGCCTCAAGCTGGATGAATTGACCGCGGGAGAGCTGCGGCAAGCGCCCGACGGCTGGTACGCCGTGCTGTTTCTGCGCGGCGTCGAACACCGCGTGTGGCTGAAGGAACCACCAGTCATCGCCGACACCTATGCGGTTGAGCTTCCACTCGATCGCGACTTTGAATTTCGTGCACATGCGGCGCGGCGGCTGTGGCGAACGCTGAACGACCGTCCACCGGGACCTCCGTTGCACGTATTTTCCGTGCAGCGTCGCCGTCGGCTGGCGCTCGCGCTTCGCGCGCTCGATGCACGGATGGACGGCAGTACGTACCGCGAAATCGCGGAAGTCCTGTTTGGCACCAGACAGATTCCCGAACGCGCCTGGAAAACCCACGACCTGCGCAATCGAACCATTCGCCTGGTTCAAACCGGCTTCGCCCTGATGCGCGGTGGCTATCGCGCATTGCTGCGGCCGCCATCTCGCAAAAAGTAACAAGCTCGACGGGGTATCGAAAACCTATCCCCCGTTCTTCGGCATCCCTCTTTGCCGGTCCTCTCCGCGATCGTAGCCGCCAACGCGCCGCCATCCGCGCCGGCGCTCCAGACGATCACGGAGCTTCTCCAATGCCCGATCCCAACGCCGGCTTGCCGCCGCGTTACCTGCGCACGGCCGAAGCTGCCCGGTTCCTCAGTCTCTCGGGCCGGACGCTGGAAAAACATCGGACCTACGGCACCGGTCCCGCCTATCGAAAGATCGGTGGTCGCGTCGTCTACGCGCTCGACGATCTCAAAGCCTGGGCCGACCGCGGGACCAAAACATCAACCTCCGATCCCGGCAACGGAACGGTGCTGCCGGCCAAACGACAGGCCGCGCCCATTCCCTATGCCGGCAAGCGGCGCTGACGCGATTGGAGTGCGACGTGTCGGCATCACGAAGACATCGATCAGAGCGTGACCAACTCGACCTGTTTCGCGCATTGCCGGGCGACCTGGCGCCACGCGACGCGCAGGATTTGATGGCCTATCCATTCTTTTCGCTAGCGAAGTCAAAGCGCATCACACCGATCGATTTTCGGGCCGGGACCATCACCATTCGGGTCGAAGCTGTGCCGGAGCATGGCATGGCGACGATCTGGGACGCGGATGTTCTGATCTGGGCCGCCTCGCAGATCGTGGAGGCTCGCGATGCCGGTCTAAAGACGTCCCGTTTGATGGCCGCAACGCCGTACGAAATCCTGACCTTCGTCGGTCGGGGCACCAGCGTGAGGGACTACGATCGCCTCAAGGCTGCGCTCGACCGGCTTCAGTCGACCACCGTGATGACCTCGATCCGCCAGCCGACGGAACGTCGGCGGCATCGGTTCTCCTGGATCAATGAATGGAAAGAGACAGCCGATGTGCACGGCAACGCCAGAGGACTAGAGCTGATCTTGCCGGATTGGTTCTATACCGGCGTCTTGAATGAGGCGCTCGTCCTCACGATCGACCGCACGTACTTCAACCTAACGGGGGGATTGGAGCGCTGGCTCTACCGCCTAGTGCGCAAGCACGGCGGTCGCCAGCAGGGCGGCTGGAGTTTTGATCTTGTGCATCTCCATGCCAAATCCGGCAGCCTCTCACCGCTCAAGCATTTTGCCTACGACCTGCGCGAGATCGTCCATCGCCAGACATTGCCCGGCTACCGGCTGGTCATCACGCATGACCCACGCGGTGCAGAGCGACTGAACTTCGCGCCCGTTCTGATCGATGCCTTAGCGGAGCGGTTACGCAAACGCGGGCTCGTTCCTCCGTCAGGAGGCACCCTGTGAATCATCTCGTGCTATCGGGGACCGCGACTGTCGTGCCATCGGGGACCCGATCCTCGTGCTATCGGGGACCGGAATCGGAGCTAACTCCTTGGCGTTCAATACCTAGTTCGCCCCGTAACTTTCCTAACCCGGAATCCTTCGGATTCCTTCTAACGGATCGCGCCTCCCGGTGGACTGTGGATAGCGCGCTGGCCGCAAAGTCAGATGCATGCGCCCGGCGATCGCTTGGCCAAAGCTTCCGCCAACAAGCGGTCGTAAACGGGTACCCCAACGGCAAGATGGCTACCCGAACCAGACGCGATCTTCCCGGCGCGCGTCGGAGTCTGGCCTTCCACAATCTCCCTCTACCAACTCCGGAGGACGACGTGACTGATCTCACGACGGTCGAGCTGTTGTGGCTCGAAAAGCGTATCGAGAACCGAATTCGTTTCGGTCGTGCGGTGGAGGAACGGATCATCGACCGGCGCCGGCGTGTCCTGTCATTCGCGCCTGGCACTGTCTTTGCGTTCGTTCGATGGGCCTCCAACGACTTCGGTACGGTCATGTCGCGTGTCGACATTCTGCGTGCCGCGACGCCCGGACAGCGCTATTCAACGGTGCCTTGGGTTACGCCCGGTGGTGACATTTTATTACGGCTAACCGGCTGGCCGAGAGTCGAGCGCGTGCTGCAATTGATCGATGCAGTGGAGGCGCTCGACATCCACCCCGCCGACGTCGCGCCGGAATATTGGCATCACGTCCACAACCGCTTGTCGGTGAATGAGACGCCGCGGCCGTACACCCGCGGGCGCCATCAGGCATGGCTGCGTCGGCGGAGAATCACGCCATGAGAACCCGGACGGCGACAATTTTGATGACGTTCACAGCCGTGGCTCTTGTCCTGTCGACGATGGGAGAGGCGACGCCAGCCTACATTTGGAACGTCTCCAAGAGCGTTCCGATCGGTCTCTACCAGCTGCAGCCCGTTGGCAGGCTCGCCGTCACCGAACTCGTGGCTGTTCGACCGCCCGAACCGCTTGCCACCTTTCTCGATCTGAACGGCTATCTGCCGATCGGCGTTCCCATGCTCAAGCGCGTGCTGGCGCTTCCGGGACAGACAGTCTGCAGGAAGGGGCTGACGATCTCCGTCGACGGGATCGACATGCGAGATGCGCTGTCACGCGACAGCCGCGGCCGTCCCTTGCCTGTCTGGCAGGGATGTCACGCCGTTGAGGCGGACGAGCTCTTTCTGATGAACTGGCAATCGGAAGACTCTCTGGACGGTCGCTACTTTGGCTTTGTTCCGAACTCTTCCGTCATCGGCAAGGCACTCCCTGTGTGGACCAGGGAGGAGTGATCGTGAGCACTCTTACCGATAGATCTGTCATTCCTCTGTTCGATCCAACGCAGCACCATTCCTCCGTCCCGACCATCTTCGCGACCGCCGTCGCGCGCAGCGGCAGTCCAGGGCGGCTGCTAGGCCGGCGCGATAGCGCTTCACCCTTGACGGCCGCGAGTACGATGGCACGCTTGCGATCCCTCGGGGCGATCATGTGCATTGTCGTGATTGTCGCGTCGTTCGCGTTGTGGGGTAGCGCGGTGAGCGCCAAAAGGCTGTCGTCACCAACGCATCGAGCAGGCGCGGCGCTTCTCGCCCCCTTCGCAGCTTTTGTGACCGAAGCCTCACTCCGCTTCGGCGTGCCGGAACATTGGATACGCGCGGTTATGCGCGTTGAAAGTGCTGGCGACATACGAGCGCGCTCCCGAAAAGGCGCCATGGGACTGACTCAGATCATGCCAGAGACATGGACCGAGTTGCGCGCCCGCTATAATCTCGGCACCGATCCCTACGATCCGCGCGACAATATTCTGGCTGGCGCCGCGTATCTGCGCGAGATGTACGACCGCTATGGCGCGCCTGGGTTCCTCGCCGCCTACAACGCCGGGCCTGGACGATATGAGAACCATCTGGCAACCGGTCGGCCGCTGCCGGATGAGACCCAAGACTATATCGCGATGCTCGCGCCAATGATCGGAGGCAAACAAGCTAACGGGAAGATCGTCGCCGCCGCGGATTCACTCACGTCGGCTCGCTCAACGCTGTTCGTTGTGCGCCCTGTGAACAGCTCTTCCAACGATCGCCGAGCATCTGGTGTGTGGCCAGATCGTCGATCAACCGTTCGTCCTATTGTTGATCTATCCGCTCTCGTGCCGCAGTCGGGCAACTTGTTTGTGCACCATGCCAGTGAGGCCCGATCGCAATGATCCTGATCGTGCTTCATCGCGGGTTATTGTTGGTCATTGCATATTCTGATGGGATGCAGTGGGAGTGGGGAGAGACGAGCCACGGATGGCAAGATAAAAGCCCCGACCTTCGTCTGGGGCATGTGGTTGGTTGGATTGAGAGTTTTGGGCATTGGGGCAGGGGTACCTGCTGGCGCCTATTTCGCAAAGTTCAACGAATTCAACACATCGAGCGCCATCGGTCATTCTTTTGCGGGTGCCGATCGCTATGACCACGCGGGACGACGAGATCAATGTTCGGCCAGGTCGCATCCGGCACGGAAATCGGGGCGCCAAACGTCCAAAGAGCTTCGTCGGTCAGGTCATGCGGGCCGCCAGGAAGGCTGGACATACGGGCAAGGAGTTCGGGCGCGGCGGGAGTAGGGGCAGTTCGACGTTTGGCCGGGGCCGGCGTGCCGCGCTCACACTTGCTGCGCGTTCGCCAGGTCGGCGGGTCGTCGTCATGGCTCGGATCGTTCGCCATCAAGGCAAGCGATTTCGCTCGGCGCCACTTTCGAAACACGTCGCGTATCTCAAGCGCGAGGGCGTCACCCGTGATGGCGCCGACGCGCGAATGTTCGGTGCGACCACCGAGGATGCCGACACAAAGGCCTTTGCGGAGCGGTGTGAGGATGATCGGCATCATTTCCGTTTCACAGTTTCGCCCGAGGACGCGCCCGAGATGGCGGACCTTCGCACCTTTACCCGCGAACTGATGGCTGACGCCGAGCGTGACCTTGATACAAGCCTGGACTGGGTGGCGGTGGATCATTGGAACACCAACAATCCTCATGTGCACGTCCTTGTGCGCGGCCGCGGCGATGACGGCAAAGATCTGGTGATCAGCCGGGACTACATCAGCCGCGGCTTTCGGGCGCGTGCTGAAGAGCGCGTCACGCTGGGACTAGGCCCGCGCACAGAGCAGGAAATTCGCTCCGGCTTGGAAAAGGAAGTGGGGGCTGAGCGTTGGACTAGCCTCGACAGGGTACTCCGTGGCGCTGCGGATGATGGAGCCGGTGTGGCTGATCTCAGACCAGGCGTTCCGGACAGTGATCCCGAACTTCGAAGGTTGATGATTGGGCGAGCCGCCAAGCTCGAGCGGCTCGGCCTGGCCGAACAGCTCGCGCCCGGATGCTGGACGTTGAAGCCTGGAATTGAAGGAACGTTGCGAGATCTCTCGGTCCGCGGGGACATCATCAAGACCATGCATCGCGCGATCACAGGTGCCGGACGTGAGCCGGACTTGACGGGGTTCGCCTTGCATGGCGACCAGGTTGCGGAGCCGGTGCAGGGTCGACTTGTGGCTCGGGGACTTCACGATGAACTGCGAGGCTCAGCCTATGCGGTGATTGATGGTGTCGATGGACGCACGCATCACCTCGTTTTCTCTGATCTCGAGGTGACAGGAGACGCCAAACCCGGTGCGGTGGTCGAGGTGCGCGCTTACGAGGACGGCCAGGGGCGAAAACGCTCGTCGCTTGCGACGAGATCGGATCTGACGATCGAAGCGCAAGTCACGGCGCCGGGCGCGACCTGGATCGATCGCCAGCTTCTCGCAAAGGAAGCGACCCTGAGTGGAAGCGGATTTGGCGCGGAGGTTCGGGAGGCGATGGATCGCCGCCTCGAACATCTTGCCGGCGAAGGGCTCGTTCGCCGGCAGGGACAGCGGGTCATCTTCGCTCGAGATCTGCTGGATACGTTGCGGAAACGGGATCTGACCGCCGCCGCAGCAAGGCTTTCCGCCGAGACTGGACTCACCCACCGTTCGTCCATCGAGGGCGAACATGTCACCGGTGTCTACCGCCAACGTCTCACGCTGAGTTCGGGGCGCTTTGCGATGATCGACAATGGGCTCGGCTTTCAGCTCGTGCCGTGGCGACCAGCGTTGGAACAGCAACTTGGCCAGCAAGTCAGTGGTGTATTGGGGCCGGGTGGAAACGTCGACTGGAGTTTCGGACGTAAACGCGGATTGGGATTATAGGCCGCGGTTGATGGACCGACCGTCCGAATTGTACGCCGCTGCCGCGCCATGCACACCTTGCTCGGTTCAACTCTTGTCTGTTGCGGATGGCAGCACTTGATCCCTGATCAGCCATGTCCGCGACCAAGATTCTTTGGGGTCAGATCCTCGTTGTTTTCGCTATCGTGCTCATCACCATGTGGGCGGCGACGCAATGGGTCGCGTGGAAACTTGGCTACCAACCACAACTCGGACAACCATGGTTCGAACTCGTGCCGGGCGTGCCGGTCTACCTGCCGCCGGCGTTCTTCTGGTGGTGGTACGCCTACGACGCCTATGCGCCCCATGTCTTCGTCGAGGGCGCCTATATCGCGGCCTCCGGCGGCATTATCTCAATCGTAGCCGCCATCGGAATGTCGGTATGGCGGGCACGCGAGGCGAAGATCGCCGCAACCTATGGCTCGGCACGCTGGGCGGCTCCAGCTGAGGTTCAGGCTGCTGGTCTCGTCGCGCCGGACGGTGTCGTACTCGGTCGCTTTGAGCGGAACTACCTTCGCCATGATGGTCCCGAACACGTGCTGTGCTTCGCGCCCACCCGGTCCGGCAAGGGCGTCGGCTTGGTGGTGCCGACCCTGCTGACCTGGCCAGGCAGTTGCATTGTCCACGACATCAAGGGGGAGAACTGGACTCTGACATCGGGTTTCCGCGCCCGACACGGTCGCGTGCTGCTGTTCGACCCGACCAACGCGAAGTCGGCAGCGTACAATCCGTTGCTGGAGGTGAGACGGGGGGAATGGGAGGTGCGCGACGTCCAGAATGTCGCCGATGTCCTGGTGGACCCCGAAGGATCGCTCGAACGACGGAACCATTGGGAGAAAACCAGCCACGCCTTGCTGGTCGGCGCCATCCTCCACGTCCTCTATGCCGAACCGGACAAGACGCTGGCAGGTGTTGCCGGCTTTCTCTCTGATCCGAAGCGCCCGATCGAGACCACGCTCCGGGCCATGATGACGACCGCGCATCTTGGGGAAGCCGGGCCGCACCCGGTTATCGCCTCGGCCGCACGGGAACTTCTCAACAAGAGCGAGAACGAGCGATCCGGGGTGCTTTCTACCGCGATGTCGTTCCTTGGACTCTATCGCGACCCCGTCGTGGCGAAAGTGACCAGCCGCTGCGACTGGCGAATCCGCGATCTGGTCGAAGGTGATCGGCCTGTGACCCTTTACCTGGTCGTGCCGCCATCCGACATCAGCCGGACCAAACCACTCGTGCGTCTGATCCTCAATCAAATCGGCCGGCGTCTGACGGAAGATCTGCATGCGAAGGGACGTCGCCATCGGTTGCTACTGATGCTTGACGAGTTTCCGGCGCTCGGCCGGCTCGATTTCTTCGAGTCGGCGCTGGCGTTTATGGCCGGATATGGCCTCAAGAGCTTCCTGATCGCGCAGTCGTTGAACCAGATCGAAAAGGCCTACGGGCCGAACAACGCCATTCTCGACAACTGCCACGTGCGCGTGTCCTTTGCGACAAATGACGAGCGCACCGCCAAGCGCGTCTCGGACGCGCTGGGAACTGCGACCGAGATGCGAGCGATGAAGAATTATGCCGGCCACAGGCTCAGCCCCTGGCTCGGCCACTTGATGGTCTCACGACAGGAGACGGCGCGACCGCTGCTTACGCCCGGTGAGGTGATGCAGCTACCGCCCGATGATGAACTGGTGCTGGTCTCAGGCGTCCCACCGATCCGGGCCAAGAAGGCGCGCTATTTTGAAGATCCGCGATTGACCGAACGGGTGCTAGCGCCGCCTGCCGCGACTGAGCAAGGTGGTGCTCCCTCGGTCGATGATTGGAGCTTATTGCCGGTTCCCGCTCTTAGCGCTGGCCGGGAAGTCAGCTCCTCGGCTGAGACGCTGACCGACGATCCAGCGAACGGCGGCATCCGCCGCGAGCCGGAACTTCCTCAACACGAGGAGATCGTCCCGGAGCAGGCGAAGCCGGCGCCAGAGTTCACCTTCGGGGAGGATGATTCCGACGATGATGCCGCGCGCGCTCGCGCGCTCCGCCAGCAAGCCCGGGGGATCGCGCGACAAGCAGCGCTGGATCCTGGCGATGGCATGCAGCTCTGAGGCCGGCTGTGCGAACCAAGCATACCTTTCGTCTCCCACCGGATCTCGCAGGACGACTCGCTGACTACGCCGACCGCAAGCGTGTGGCGCAAGCGTTAGTCGTCGAAACGGCGCTCTCGTCGTACCTGTCGCCGGATAACTCAGAGCGGATGGAGGCGGCGCTCGGGCGTAGGCTTGATCGCCTGACGCGGCAGGTCGAGCGGTTGGAGCGTCACCTCACGATCTCGAACGAGGCACTAGCGCTCTTCGTGCGTTTCTGGCTCACGGTCACGCCACCGTTGCCGGATACAGCGCAGCCGGCCGCCCAGGCCAAAGGCCGCGAGCGCTATGAGGGATTTGTCGAGGCACTCGGACGACGGCTGGCCAAAGGCCAAAGCTTGGCCCAGGAAATATCGCAAGAAGTCATTCCTACGGCTGGTGCCTCGGACCGAACAGAGTAGTTCTTCCTAGGCAATCCCGCCGTCTCCCTGCTTTTCTACGCCAGAGCGCTACGCCTAATCCGATCTTGTTGCGCGGTCGCCCGTCCTGCCTCTTCTAATCATCCCCGACATCACGACCGTAGCTCGCGGTCGCCACGCTGGGGACGCAAGTGGCAATTCACCATCTCAATCAGGAAGCGACTTCGCGTGGCGCACGCATGCTGCGCACCGCGCTCGGTCCAGCCATAGCGCTCTTCCTGGAAGACCCCCAAGTTGTCGAGGTCATGCTCAATCCAGACGGTCGTCTCTGGATCGATCGGCTGGCGGGCGGTCTGGTCGACACCGGCGAGCGTTTGTCGCCAAATGATGGCGAACGCATCGTACGCCTTGTCGCACACCATGTCGGTGCCGAGGTGCATCCGGGTTCACCGCGGGTATCAGCTGAATTGCCCGAAACCGGCGAGCGGTTTGAAGGCTTGCTCCCGCCGGTGGTGGCGGCGCCAGCCTTCGCGATCCGCAAACCCGCTGTCGCGGTCTTTACCCTCGACAACTACGTGGCCGCCGGCATCATGCGTGCGGACCAGGCCGAGGCATTGCGCACAGCCGTTGCCGATCGCCGCAATATCCTGGTGGCTGGCGGCACCTCGACTGGCAAGACAACACTCACCAATGCGCTGCTGGCGGAGGTCGCAAAGACCACCGATCGGGTCGTACTGATCGAGGACACCCGCGAGCTCCAATGCAAGGCCCCGAACCTTGTTGCGCTGCGTACCAAGGACGGCGTTGCCTCACTCTCTGATCTGGTCCGCTCTGCGCTGCGGTTACGGCCGGATCGCATTCCGATCGGTGAGGTGCGCGGCGCGGAGGCACTCGATCTGCTGAAGGCGTGGGGCACCGGCCATCCCGGGGGCGTCGGTACTATTCATGCCGGCTCAGCGCTCGGCGCGCTACGCAGGATGGAGCAGCTGATTCAGGAAGCCGTCGTCACCGTTCCCCGCGCGCTGATCGCCGAGACCATTCAATTCATCGCCGTACTAGCCGGTCGCGGGTCCAATCGGCGTCTCGCCGAGCTCGCCCGCGTCGAGGGGCTGGGGCCGAACAGCGACTACGTCCTTCACGCCATCGGAGATCAACCATGACCCAAGAACGTCGTCGTATCCATCGAAGCGCCGCAACGGCGACAATCACCTGTATCGTCACTCTGACTTCAATTCCTGCCTGGGCTGCTGGCTCAAACATGCCGTGGGAGCAGCCACTCAATCAAATCCTGCAATCGGTTGAAGGTCCTGTCGCCAAGATCCTCGCGGTGATCGTCATCATCGTCACCGGTCTCTCATTGGCCTTCGGCGATACATCGGGTGGTTTCCGACGGCTGATCCAGATCGTGTTCGGTCTGTCGATCGCATTCGCGGCGAGTTCCTTCTTCCTGTCGTTCTTCTCCTTCGGTGGTGGAGTGCTGGTGTGATGGAAGGATCTGAACCGATCCTTGGCTTCAGTGTGCCGGTGCATCGCGCTTTGACCGAACCGATCCTGCTTGGCGGGGCGCCGCGTGCGGTCGCCATCCTCAATGGCACGCTGGCGGCAGCACTCGGTCTCGGTCTGCGGCTGTGGATCGCTGGAATTCTCTTGGGCGTGATGGGGCAGGCCGCGGCGGTGTGGGCCGCAAAGCGTGATCCGCAATTCGTCGACGTGGTGCGCCGGCACCTTCGCATTGCCGGCTATTTGGGGATTTGAAGCCATGATGAACCTCGCAGAATATCGCCGGTCGACCACGCAACTTGCGGATTTCCTGCCCTGGGCTGCACTCGTTGATGAAGGGGTGGTCCTCAACAAGGACGGCTCGTTCCAACGTACCGCGAAGTTTCGTGGACCGGATCTGGATTCCGCCGTGTCGGCCGAACTGGTCGGCGTCGCCGGCCGCCTGAACAACGCGTTCCGGCGGCTGGGTTCGGGTTGGGCGGTCTTCGTTGAGGCGCAGCGTCATGCTGCTGGTCGGTATCCGCCAAGTCAATTTCCCGACGTGGCTTCAGCCCTGGTCGACCTGGAACGCCGTGAGGAATTCGAGGAGGAGGGCGCCCACTACGAGTCGAGCTATTTTCTGACCTTCCTATATCTCCCGCCACCTGAAGACGCCGCGCGGGCCGAGCGCTTTCTTTACGAAGGTCGCGACCGCCAGGAAGGCGCGGATGCCCGCGAGGTCTTGCGCGGTTTTGTCGATCGCACCGACCGCGTTCTCCAACTCGTCGAGGGCTTCATGCCCGAGATCCGGTGGCTCGATGACACGCAAACGCTGACCTACCTCCACTCCACTGTCTCGACCAACCGCCAGCGCGTTCGCTTGCCCGAGATCCCGATGTATCTCGATGCATTGCTGGCGGACCAGCCGCTGACCGGAGGCCTTGAGCCGTCGCTCGGTGACAAGCATCTGCGTGTTCTCACCCTCGTCGGGTTCCCGACCGCCACAACGCCCGGGATTCTGGACGAACTCAATCGGCTGGCCTTTGCCTATCGGTGGTCGACCCGCGCGATCATGCTCGACAAGACTGACGCGACCAGGCTGTTGGTCAAGATCCGTCGTCAATGGTTCGCCAAGCGCAAGTCGATCGCCGCAATCCTCAAGGAGGTGATGACCAACGAGGCCTCGACGCTCGTCGACACCGATGCCCATAACAAGGCAATGGACGCCGATGCCGCGCTGCAGGAACTCGGGTCAGACGCGATCGGGCAGGCGTTCGTCACAGCAACCGTAACGGTATGGGACGGCGACCCGCGTGCTGCCGACGAAAAACTCCGGTTGGTCGAGAAAGTCATCCAGGGGCGCGACTTCACCTGCATGGCGGAGAGCGTTAACGCCGTGGAAGCATGGCTCGGCTCGCTGCCGGGACACGTCTACGCCAACGTGCGGCAACCGCCGGTATCGACGCTCAATCTCGCCCATATGATTCCGCTCTCCGCGGTTTGGGCTGGACCTATCCGCGACGAGCATTTCGATGCACCGCCTCTGTTGTTCGGCAAGACCGAGGGCTCGACCCCGTTCCGTTTCTCGCTTCACGTGGGGGATGTCGGCCATACGCTGGTGGTGGGGCCGACCGGCGCCGGCAAATCGGTGCTGCTGGCGCTGATGGCGCTGCAGTTCCGGCGCTATGCAGGTGCCCAAGTATTCGCATTCGACTTCGGCGGCTCGATCCGCGCCGCTGCACTGGCGATGAATGGCGATTGGCACGATCTCGGCGGCGCATTGTCCGATGATGCCAGCGAACCGGTCGCTCTGCAGCCCCTGGCCTTGATCGACGATGCCGCGGAACGCGGCTGGGCTGCGGAATGGATCGCGAATATTCTGGCGCGGGAAACAATCAGCATCACGCCGGAGGCAAAGGACCACCTCTGGTCCGCGCTGTCATCACTGGCTTCGGCACCAGTCGCCGAGCGCACGCTCACCGGGTTATCCGTGCTGCTGCAGTCGCAGCCCCTGAAGCGGGCGCTGCAACCATATTGCCTCGGCGGTCCCTATGGCCGTCTGCTCGACGCCGAGGCTGAGCGGTTGGGAGAGGCCGAAGTCCAGGCCTTTGAAACCGAGGGCTTGATTGGGACCGCCGCAGCGCCCGCGGTACTGGCCTATCTCTTCCATCGCATTGAGGGCAGCCTTGATGGCCGTCCGACGTTGCTGATCGTCGACGAAGGCTGGCTTGCGCTCGACGACGAGGGTTTCGCTAGCCAGCTCCGCGAGTGGTTGAAGACGCTGCGCAAGAAGAACGCCTCGGTGATCTTTGCGACCCAATCGCTATCGGACATCGACGGCTCGGCTATCGCACCCGCCATCATCGAGAGTTGCCCGACGCGCCTATTCCTGCCGAATGAGCGGGCGATCGAACCGCAGATTACAGCCATTTACCGCCGCTTCGGTCTGAACGACCGCCAGATCGAGATCCTCGCCCGGGCAACACCGAAGCGCGATTACTACTGCCAGTCGCGGCGCGGGAATCGACTGTTCGAGCTCGGTCTTGGGAAGGTCGCGCTGGCTTTTACCGCCGCTTCATCTAAGTCCGATCAGGCCGCGATGGAAAAGGTCCTCGCCGAACATGGCCGCGACAGTTTCGTTGCTGGCTGGCTCGCTCACCGCGGCGTCGGGTGGGCTGCCGATATCCTCCCAAATCTCTCGAACGGAGAATCATTGTCATGAGAATCCGTCATCTCGTGGCGGCAGGTGCCTTTGTAATCTCGATCGTGTCGCTGGATGTTTCGTCTTCGGCGCAGGTCGTGGTGTTCGATCCCAACAATTACGCGCAGAACGTACTCACCGCCGCTCGGGCGCTGCAGCAGATTAACAATCAGATCACGTCGCTTCAAAATCAAGCCCAGATGCTGATCAACCAGGCGAGGAACCTCGCCAACCTGCCATTTTCGTCATTGCAGCAGCTTCAGCAGTCAATCCAGCGCACCCAACAGCTTCTGAACCAGGCCCAGCGGATCGCCTACGACGTCCAGCAGATCAACAACGCCTTTTCCACGACTTACGCGCCGGCATCAGCATCCATATCCAACCAGGCGCTGATAGCGAACGCGCAGTCCCGCTGGCAGACTTCAGTTGCCGCGCTTCAGGACGCGCTCAAGGTTCAAGCCGGTGTTGTCGGCAATCTCGACACCAACCGCACCCAGACGTCGGCGCTGGTGACGTCGAGTCAGTCAGCGACTGGTGCGCTGCAGGCAACACAAGCCGGTAATCAGCTGATGGCCCTGCAGGCTCAGCAACTGGCCGATTTGACTGCGACCGTCGCAGCGCAAGGTCGCGCCCAGAGTTTGGATGCCGCCCAGCGTACGGCTGCACAGGACCAGGGCAGGGAGCAACTTCGTCGCTTCCTCACACCCGGCGTCGGCTACCAGCCCTCCACTGTTCAGATGTTTCACTAATGATGCCGCACCTCACACCTCGTCAGCTTGCGCGGATCGCAGCCGTCGGTCTTGTCGTGTTGATCGTCGCGCTGACGATCGTACGGAGCCGGCAAAGCGAACCGAACGTAGTTCTTGCCGCGCCTGAGCATGGCGCCGCGGAGGCACTTGTCCAAGAACTCGCTCGCTGCCGAACGATCACATCAGATGAAGCCGCCCCGCTCGAGACCTGCCGGCGCGCGTGGGCCGAGAACCGTCGCCAGTTCTTTGGGTCGGGGAGACCTCCGCAATCTTCAATCGATCCGGTCCTGACTCCGCCCTCTGCGCCGGTGAAGAACCAGGACCGGGTCATGCCACGCGAAGTCGAACCTCAACAGGACGAGGCACGCTGATGGGCAGCACCGGCGTCATCGACAGCTTTCTCTCGGTCTTTACCAATTATATCGATTCAGGCTTCGGGTTGCTCAACGGTGAGGTGGCATTCCTCGCCACAACGCTTGCGGCGATCGACATCACTCTCGCGGCCATATTCTGGAGCTGGGCTCGGGATGAGGACATCATTGCGCGGCTGGCGAAGAAGACGCTGTTCGTCGGCGTGTTCGCTTATCTGATCGGCAACTGGAACAATCTAGCCCGTATCGTCTTCGAGAGTTTTGCCGGGCTTGGCCTCAAGGCATCCGGTACCGGCATGTCCACCTCGAATTTCCTGAGCCCTGGCCGGGTCGCGCAGGTCGGGATCGATGCCGGCCGTCCGATCCTCGATTCGATCTCCGGCTTGATGGGCTACGTCAGCTTTTTCGAGAACTTCGTGCAGATCGTGGTGCTGCTGTTCGCCTGGATCGTCGTGCTTTTGGCCTTCTTCACCCTGGCGATCCAGCTCTTCGTGACGCTCATCGAGTTCAAGCTGACGACATTGGCGGGATTCGTGCTGATCCCGTTCGGCCTGTTCGGCAAGACGGCGTTCGCCGCCGAACGTGTGCTCGGTAACGTCATCTCGTCGGGTGTCAAGGTTCTGGTGCTCGCCGTCATCGTCGGTATTGGGTCGACTTTATTCTCCCAGTTTACAACGGGATTCGGGGGCAATCAGCCGACCATCGAAAGTGCCATGTCGATGGTGCTGGCGGCGCTCTCGCTGTTGGGCTTGGGCATTTTCGGCCCCGGTATCGCCAACGGCATTGTGTCCGGAGGTCCGCAACTCGGCGCTGGCGCCGCAATCGGTACGGGGGTTGCTGCGGGAGGCGTGGTTGCCGCTGGCGTGGCTGGTGCCGGGCTCGCGGCGGGAGCAGCAGGGGGAGCATTGGCCGGTGCGGCCCGAGGAAGTGCGTCAGTTGTCGCCGCAGCTTCAAATGTCGCGAGCCCTCTCCCTCGTACTGTGGGAGTAGCAGCGTCGAGTGCCGGTGGAGTAGGGCAGGGCACAGCTTCCAGTGGGTCGCCTTCCGCCAACGGGCCGCCAGCCTGGGCAACGCGTATGAAGCGCGCGCAGACCATAAGCCAGGGTGCCTCCGCGGCAACCCATTCGGTTCGCTCCGCCGATCATGCGGGTGGTGGTGCATCAGTTGATCTCTCCGAAGGAGAACGTTGATGCGCAAGCGCTCACGCGGAGGCGATGGCTGCGCGCCTGGATGTGCAATGTATCGAGACGATAAGGTCTGGAACCGACAGGGTGATTCCGCCGTAGCTCAGGCGACGCGTCGAAGTGTGCCGGTGATTGGTTTGTGGCTGGTTTCGGCTAGCATGGTGTCCGGACTGCTCTGGCAAGTCATCTGGATCGTCGATGTCAATCGTCTCGTACAGATCGAGAACATTACCTCGGAAGACATTGATGATCTGCCGGGTCGACCGCGAGGCACCCTTCATCTAGCTCACGTGCTGGCCGACGCGCGCGGACTGGGCATCGCTGTTCAGCGTCGCCGTTGCCGGGATTGCGGACAGCTTAATTGCGACTGCGCCGTCTGGCGGGCCGTCTGCGAGGGCCGCCACGCATGACACCCGTGGCCCTAAGCCCAACGTCTGTCCCGTCACGTGTAACGTGCGATCCGACATCTTTGATCACGGCGGTTACGCCGTTTCTTACTCAAGGTGAACGCTGATGTTTAGAAGATCTTCCGTGCGCTACGGCCGCACCCCCAAGCCCGAAACTCCCTATCAGAAGGCAGCGCAAGTGTGGGACGAGCGTATTGGCTCGGCCAGGGTCCAGGCTAAGAACTGGCGGCTGATGGCGTTCGGTTGCTTGTTGCTATCTGGCGGTCTCGCTTCTGCTCTCGTTTGGCAATCCCTTCGCGGCACGGTGACGCCCTGGGTTGTCCAAGTCGATCACGTCGGTCAGGCCCAGGCAGTGGCACCGGCCGACGGCAGCTATCAGCCGACCGATCCGCAGATCGTGTTCCATCTGGCGCGCTTTATCGAGGACGTGCGCGGATTGCCAGCCGACGGCATCGTGCTGCGCCAGGACTGGCTGCGCGCTTACGACTTCACCACGGACCGCGGCGCCGCCGCCCTCAACGATTATGCGCGAACCAACGATCCCTTTGCCAATCTGGGCAAGCTGCAAATTTCGGTTGAGGTCACCAGCGTCATCCGCGCTTCACCGGCCTCGTTCCGGGTCGCCTGGATCCAGCGTTCTTACGAGAACGGTAGCTTAAGTGCGACCGAGCGCTGGACCGCGATCCTCACTGTCGTGATCGACACGCCGCGCGATGCCGATCGCCTGCGCAAGAATCCTCTTGGGGTCTACGTCAACGCCATCAACTGGTCGAAGGAGCTGGGGCAATGAGATCATCTTCCATTCGCAAAACCGCATTGCCGGTTCTGCTGTTTTCCGTTTCCGCGCTGGCCGGCTGCGCTGTTCCACTAAAGCCTCCGCCGCAGATCTCCTATGATGACGCAGAGCCGGCCGTGCAACTCGCCGATCCGCCCAAGCCGGTGGAGGTCGTCGAATTACCAAAGCTGCTGCCGCTTCCAGGTCAACTCAAGCCGCTGCATGGGACGCCTTCGAAGCCGGAGTCTGGCGATCCCCGTAAACGGATCGAGAAAGCCAATGCCGCGGCCCGGGTGCAGCCGACTCGCAACGGTTACATCAACGCGGTGCAAGTCTACCCATTCTCGTCGGGCGCGCTCTATCAGGTCTATGCCGCACCTGGACAGGTAACTGACGTCGCCTTGCAGGAAGGCGAGCAGCTTGTGGGTTCCGGCCCGGTCGCGGCCGGGGATACGGTGCGCTGGATCATCGGCGATACCGAGAGTGGGGCAGGTCCGACCAAACGCATTCATATACTGGTCAAACCCACGAGGCCCGACCTCGTCTCTAATCTCGTGATCAACACAGATCGCCGAACTTATCTCTTAGAGCTTCGCTCTGCGGAGAAGACCTACATGGCGTCGGTGTCCTGGCAATATGCGCAGGACCAATTGATCGCGCTGCGCCGTCAGAACGCGAGTGCCGAGGCAGCCACGCCAATTGTTGAAGGTGTCGATATCTCGCGATTGCGGTTTCGCTACGCGATAGAAGGCGACAACCCTCCCTGGCGTCCGGTCTCCGCGTTCGACGATGGGTCCAAAGTCTATATCGAGATGCCCAGCGGGATTGCACAGGGAGAGGCGCCGCCATTGTTCGTCATCGGGCCTGAGGGGGATGGTCAGCTCGTCAATTATCGCGTGAGGCAGAACTATTATATTGTGGACCGACTGTTCGCCGCGGCTGAGCTCCGCATGGGAGGTGAACATCAGCAGACCGTCCGCATCAGCCGCACGGACGGGAGGCTGCGGTGAGTCTGGAGCCGGAACCCGACATTCGACCCGGACGTGACAATGAGCCAGACCGGGCGGCATCGATGCGTTTGCGCGCGGAGCGCCCCCGCGTCACCAGGCTCTCCCGAAAGGTCCTGGCCGGAGGGGCTGCGATCGGATCGCTTGCAATCTGCGGCGCGGTACTTTGGGCGCTGCAGAACAATCGCTCGCATACATCCGCGCCGTCTGAACTCTATACGACCGATCATCACAATGTCGCCGACGGACTGACCGGTCTTCCACGAGACTATGCTGGCGTACCCCGCCAAGCTCCGCCGCTCGGGCCGGCGTTACCAGGCGATCTTGGTCGTCCGATGCTGAACGCGCAAAATGCGCCTTCAGGGGTAATCCCTTCCGTTGATGGGGAGCAACAGCGCATAGGGCAGGAGATCGAAGCCGCCCGTCTGAGCAAGTTGTTTGCCTCCACCAGCATTCGCGAGCTGGCCTCCTTGACCGGTCAGCTGGCTTCGGCCAGTGCTGCGGCGGCCACGTCGAGCCAATCGACCCAACCAGCTCAACCCGCGGCAGACGAGACGTTCACGCAGAACGGCCAGGATCGCAAACTTGCCTTCGTCAATGCTTCCGTCGACCGGCGTACCACAAGCCCGGACAGGATTGAGGCACCGGCTTCATCTTTTGTGGTGCAGGCCGGCAATATTATTTCGGCATCACTCATCACCGGCATTCGCTCGGATCTACCAGGCCAAATCACCGCTCAGGTGACCGAGAATGTCTACGACAGCCCAACCGGGCGCTTCCTTCTCGTTCCGCAAGGGACGAGACTGATCGGCGTTTACGACAGCCAGGTTTCGTTCGGACAGTCACGCGTGCTGCTGGTTTGGAGCCGCCTGATCATGCCGAACGGTCGCTCGATCGTGCTAGAACGTCAGCCCGGCGCCGACACTGCAGGCTATGCTGGTCTGGAGGATGAGGTCGATAATCACTGGGGGGCGTTGTTCAAGGCCGCGTTTCTGTCCACGCTGCTTGGCGTTGGAAGCGAACTCGGTGCCGGCTCCGATAGTGGTACCGGCAACAACGGGGGTCTCATTCAGGCGCTTCGGCTCGGAACCAGCGATAGCCTGAATCAGACTGGACAGAAGATCGTTCAGCGCAATCTCAACGTACAGCCGACGCTGACGATCCGGCCGGGTTTTCCGGTGCGTGTGATCGTTAATCGTGACCTCATGCTTGCGCCATACAAGGGGTGAGGTCATAAACATGGCAAAGCTCAAGCTCGGCCTCATCGCTGACGACAAGCCAGTGAAGCTGACGGTCGAATTCCCCGCACCCGTGCACCGCGATCTCCTTGCATACGCCGCGGTACTTGCGCGCGAAACCGGACAGCCGATCCCGGATCCGCAGAAGCTTGTCGCGCCTATGCTGGCGCGGTTCATGGCAACGGACCGTGCCTTCGCAAGAGCGCGGCGCAGGAATCAAACGGCTGGTGAGGGATAGCGGTCCCCCAGCATCTTCAGAAAGCTTGCCAGTGCGGGGTTATCGTTGTCAGCCCTCCAACGGGCCGAGTAGCCGATCCGGCTCGGGCCGGTGCCGTCGCGGAGTTCCCGATAGGACAGAGTAGGGAAGCTGGTGCCAACATCAGATTCCGTCACAAGGCTGACTCCGAATCCGGCTCCTACGAGGCTCTTAATATTCGCCCAGCTCGCGCCGTGACAGACCGCCTTGGGCCGGTCTCCCGGTGAGGCAAGCTTGGTAAGGAGGAGTTCTTGGATCTCGGGCCCGGGGTCGTGCCGGCTCATTAGAAGCGTCTCTCCCTTCAGATCGGTCCAATAGACGGCCTCGCCGTCGGCAAGTGGATGGCCTTCTGGCAGTACGACCACGACGCGCTCGCTCCAAAGCGACATGATTTTGCTGTCCAGGAGCGGTGTCTCGCCGGTGACGATCGCGACGTCTATCGCACCATTGCGGAGGGCCGTAGTGAGACGCGTCCGCGAACTCTCGGTCATGCCGACCTCTATTCGTGGAAACTGTTGCGCAAAATCAATGAGCGTTGCACGTAAGTTGCCGGCCGAAAGGGACGTATAGAAGCCGACCGCCAGTCGGCCGGCTTCTCCGCGGCCGGCGCTGTGCGCGCTCGCCATTAGCGTGTCCATCTGTTCGAGAATAGACCGCGCCATGCGAAGGAAGTCGCGGCCCGCTTGTGTGGCTCGTACGCCACCACTCGATCGCTCGAAGACGATCAGCTCGATGCGTTCCTCAAGCTGGCGAACGCAACGGCTCAACTTTGTTTGCGGAAGTAATAACGCTTCGGCCGCCTGCCGAAAGCTCCCGTGATCCGCGGCCGCGACGGCATATCGTAGATGCACGAGGTCGACGGCCGATGTTAGGCTACGACGGGGGACATTCCTCGATTTGGAGTCGCGATCCATATGCTTCACCACGTTCCTCCTGAAGTTCAAGATTGCGACGCAAATAGAGTCGCTGTCGCCAAGCAGCGCTTGGCGACGAAAGGACCGCTCCCTCGTTGGGAGCGGTAACAACCCCTAAAGAAGTACACAGAACATCGGTGCAACGGAACGTCGTGTTCAGCGTTGGTTGCCCGACATCATCGCACCGATGCGGTCCCTAATGATGGTCTCTGCGTCGCGCACTATGCGCGCTATCAATTCGGCGCACGTCGGAATGTCGTGGATCAGTCCCTGGATTTGTCCCGCAGACCATATCCCGTCTCTCCAGTCGCCTGTCACGTATACCTGCTTGCCGCGGGCGCCAGCAACGAGGTCGCGAACATCCTCGAACTTGGCGCCTTGTCGCTCCATTTCGACGACTTGTGTGCTTATCGGATTCTTGGCAACACGAGAGGTGTTACGCATCGTGCGGAAGATTAATTCTGTCGACCGCTCGTCGTTCGCGACAATCTGTTCCTTCACGAACTGATGGATCGGGCTTTCCTTCGTCGCCATGAAGCGTGTGCCCATATTGATGCCTTCCGCACCGAGGCAAAGTGCAGCGGCGAGCCCGCGCCCGTCGCCGAATCCTCCCGAGGCGATCATCGGGATCTTTACCTTATCAGCCGCTGCCGGGATCAGAATGAGGCCCGGGGTGTCGTCTTCACCCGGATGACCTGCACACTCAAAGCCGTCGATCGAAATGGCATCGACCCCCATGCGCTCGGCTGAAAGCGCGTGTCGGACGCTCGTGCATTTGTGAATGACTTTGATACCGTTCTTCTTGAATTCCTCGACATGGTCCTGCGGCTTGTTGCCGGCGGTTTCGACGACCTGGATGCCGCTGTCGATGATCGCCTGGCGATATTCTGCATAGGGCGGCGCCTTTATCGTCGGGAGGATCGTGAGGTTCACGGCGATCGGTTTCTTAGTCAGTTCCCGCGCGCGGGCGATCTCCTTCCGCAAATCGTCCGGCGTTGGCTGCGTCAGTGCGGTGATGATCCCCAAGCCGCCAGCTTCCGAGACAGCCGCGGCGAGTTCGGCGCGACCAACCCATTGCATGCCCCCTTGGACAATCGGATGTTCGATACCGACCAATTCTGTAAATCTCGTCTTCAACCGTCTATTCCCTTCTGATCAATTTCTGGTCGCGTCCGGACAACTGCCCGCTCGCTATAATCGGATGATTTCGATGAGAACTAAGCCCTATAGACAACGCTCTATGATGGTGGCGTTTGCCATTCCTCCGGCCTCGCACATTGTCTGGAGGCCATATCGGCCGCCCGTCTGCTCCAGGGCATTCAGCATCGTGGTCATGAGACGGGTCCCAGAAGCTCCAAGAGGATGTCCCAACGCAATTGCGCCGCCCCTGGGATTAAGCCTCGTCATGTCGACACCAAATTCTTTCTGCCAGGCCAGCGGTACCGAAGCGAACGCCTCATTGACTTCAAAATGATCGATAGCGCCCACGTCCAAGTCAGCCTTCTCAAGAACCCGACGGGTGGCGGGAATGGGAGCGGTGAGCATCAGAAGCGGATCGTCACCGCAAACATCGAACGCCACGAAGCGGGCCCGTGGCTTCAAGCCGAGCTTGTCTGCGGCCCGGCGGCTCACGATCAAGACGGCCGAGGCCCCATCGGTAATTTGCGAAGAATTTCCGGCGGTGACACGCCAGCCAATCTCTGGAAATCGCGAGCCGGCTTGTTCGTCGACAAACGATGGCTTTAAGGTCGCCAGAGTGTCCAGCGTTGTGGAGGGCCGGATCGTTTCGTCGATCTCAATCCGCCCGCCTGGGCCGTCGAGGGCAATGATCTCGTTGTCGAACTGTCCAGACTTCTGCGCTCTCGCTGCGCGTTGATGGGAGTTTGCGGAATACAAGTCGAGATCTCTGCGTGACAGGCCGAATCTTCCTGCGACAATCTCTGCCGAAATCCCCTGAGAGACCAATCCAGGCGCAAATCGCTCGCGTACGGAGGTTCCAATTGAATCGGCGTTCAGCCGCGCCGATCCCATCGGCACGCGGCTCATCGATTCGACGCCGCCGGCGATAACCACGTCGTAGACGCCAGCCATGATCCCCTGTGCGGCGAAGTGCACGGCCTGCTGACTAGAGCCGCACTTGCGATCGATCGTCGTCGAGGGGACATGTACCGGAAAGCCCGCCGCGAGCAGCGCCATTCGCCCCGGCGTAGCCGATTGCTCAGCGACTTGGCTCACGCAGCCCACGATGACATCGTCAACCTGTCCCGAGTCCAAGCTGTTGCGCCGTACGAGTTCCTTGAGAACGTGTGCAAGCAAATCCACTGGATGAACGTTTGATAGGGCTCCTCCGGGCTTGCCTCGTCCCATCGGCGTGCGCACCGCGTCGACGATCACAGGTTCGTTCAACATGACTTCACTCCAAAAAGGGACCGATATCCGACATTCGATCCGACCTTAGCTTGCTTATTGAATAACAAGTATTTTACGACTAAAAAGGCGTTGTCAAGGTTCATTAGCCGGGAGTGAGGACATCGTGACAGCAGACTTTGCCGACGATCTACTAAAAGGAAAGCGTATCCTGATTACTGGTGGTGGCACCGGCCTAGGTAAGAGCATGGGTCATCGTTTCATGGAATTGGGAGCGGACCTCATCATCTGCGGCCGACGGTTGGAAGTCCTGGAAGCGACGGCGCAGGAGTTCAAACAGGCCTTTGGCAGAACGGTGCAGACCATAGCTTGCGACGTGCGTTCTGCAGAGAGCGTCGAAAGCATGCTCGATGACGCCTGGTGGAACGGAAAGGTGGATGTCCTTGTCAACAACGCAGCGGGTAACTTCATCGCCCAAACCCACAAGCTTTCGTCACGCGCTATCGATTCAGTTCTTGGGATTTGCTTGCACGGCGGTGCTTATTGCACGACCGGCATGGGCCGACGATGGATCGAAGCAAACCGGCCAGGGACGGTCCTTAGCATTCTCACAGTCTCAGCGTTGATGGGGGCACCCTTTACCGTCCCCTCTGCCATGGCGAAGGCTGGCATCGAAGCGATGACCAAGAGTCTGGCGGTGGAGTGGGGCCCGAAGGGAATTCGGCTAGTAGCAGTTGTGCCAGGTAGCTTCCCAACGGAGGGAGCAACGTCGCGCCTGACACCTGCCGGAAGCGCCACCAGCTCGCACGAGGGCATACCATTGCGGCGTACTGGCAAGCATATCGAGCTTGCCAACCTTTGCGCCTTCCTGGTCTCTGATCTCGCTGGTTATATTACCGGCGAGACTGTCGTGATCGACGGCGGCTCACGCTATCTTGGTGGAGCTCGGGGCGGTGTACGAGAGATGCTTAATTGGACCGATGAAGACTGGGAGAAACAGCGCGCCTCGATGCCAGTCAGCAGATCCGCGCAAGTCACTTCGTAGAGATTGCAACTATTTTTCGGGACTTGACCGTGAGTTGCTTAGCTTGCGAGACCAGACCGCGACTGGGGCGTGAACCCATAAAATTCAGAGGGTTCGGCGAAACGTCGGCTTAGGCGTTACACCCCGAGAGTCATCACAACGGTTCGAGTCGGGACGTCCTATACCGATATTTTACCCTAATCCGTAACCGCAACTTAGGCGCAAACCTGTATCTCTCTGTTACAGGATCACCACAGAGCAGCTTCCTGGGGGGAGGAGCATGGCATCGGGCGAGGCCAATTTTCGAGCTTTTGTGGCACTTAGCGCCGCTAACGAAGCAATTCTTCGAAGTGCGTCCGAAAACGACCTGTATAAACGGGTCTGCGATGCTGCAGTCGCGGGAGGGGGGCGGCTCGGTGCTGCAGCGCTGCTTGCCGAGGATGACACCTGGATGCGGGTGGTCGCGGCTTGCGGTGATCAGACTGGGCCTCCAGTCCTCGGATTTTCCGCGGATCAGCTATCGGGATTTAGTCGGGGAATTGCTGCAATCGCCTTTCGAACGGGTCGTCCATTGATTTCGAACGATTGCTTGCGTCATAACGATTGCGATCGGCAAGAGGAAGTGAATTGCGGTGCAGCGCGATCAGTGGCCGCGGTACCGATCAAGAAAAATGGCGCAAGTATCGGCGCGCTCCTGTTTGATTTTGATGAACCTGACGCGCTCGATGTCGAAAGCGAACGTCTTCTCAATCGAATGATTACAAACGTTTCGTTTGCGCTCGACAATTTTGAACGAGAGGAACGGCGTCGGCAATCGGACAAAGCGAACGAGCGGCTCGCGCGAATGTTTATTGCTCTCAGTCAAACGAACGAAGCGATTCATTCGCACTCGCAAATTTCGACCGAGCCGACGAAAAGGCGAAGGCTGACGAGCGCATCAAATATCTCGCAACTCATGATGGACTGACAGGACTGGCAAACCGCGGTATGTTCGGTCATCTATTGAAGACTTCGATTGAGGTGTCGGAGCGCCACGATCGAGAATTCGCTCTCTTGTTCATCGATCTTGACGGCTTCAAGACCATCAACGATACGCTTGGCCATTTTCATGGAGATGCGCTTCTTGTCGAAATTGGAAAGAGATTTCAGGCTACCGCGCGCGAAGGCGATGTCGTCGCCCGACTCGGGGGCGATGAGTTCGTCATCATTCTTCAAGAGATAACGAGCCATCAACAGGTGGCGAAAGTCGCAAATGAAGTCCTATCGGCCGCTGTTAAGCCGGTTCTGTTGGGTGGTCAGGAATGCCGGGTCACCGCCAGTATTGGCGTCGCAATGTTTCCGGGCGACGGCACTGACGAGCAGACGCTGACAAAAAACGCCGACACAGCAATGTATCTTGCCAAAGGCGGGGGAAAGAATGGCGTACGCTTCTGTTCCAAGGCAATCGAGGCCCATGGTGAAGGACATGGTTCCCTATTTAGCCAGGTAGTTCCAGCGGAGGCCACTGCAAGCCCTTACGCGTCTCTTTTGCAGTCTCCAAGCCTGCAACCAGGCGAACCCGAAGTTGACCTCGGCAAGGGTACTTCAATCCTTAATTTGCATTCAAGAGTCTGAGAAGCAAAACTTAGCTGGCTGAAGGGCCGCGGAGTCATCTCCGCCAGTAAGCAGTTTCCTCCGTATTGGGCCGGCTAAAGTTTGTATGCGGTGCGGAAGCCGCCCCAGTGGCGGCTGTTGACGCGGATCGGCACATCGATCTCCCGCATCATGATGGTCTTGCCGTTGCCCATATCAGCATGAGGTCTGGCCGCGTCAAAAGGACCCGCAAGCTACCTTGCCCTTACGGTATTTTTGTTATTTGATCAACAACTAGGTTGGTAGTGCGTGCTGGGCCGATTTCAGCCGCCTCGGCAGCCCGAGCAAATGATTCCAGCGGGGGCCGATGGATACTTTACGAAGGTGGATAGGAACCTGCTTGCCCCGCGTAAGACAACAGACGTGTTGCTGAGTTGCCTTTTTTCAACTCCGTAAATCGGATAGTGCTATCATGTTGTGCACATTCAGAGACACCCTATGGCGCCGAAATTGAACGTAAAAGAGCCGTTGAGGCGAACGCAGTCCGACCGCCGCGAAGCAGCGGAAGGTGCATTGCTTCAGGCTGCACTTTCGTTGATAGCGAATCGCGGAGTAAAAGGCACTACATTAGCGGAAGTAGGCGAGGCTGCGGGCTACAGCCGAGGCATTGCCACGCATTATTTCAAGACAAAGGATGGGCTCCTTCAGGCCACCGCGAAATACGTTCACGAGCGGTATGCCTCTCTCCTAGCCGGAAAGAAGGCCGAGCCGGGTCTCGAAACGATAGTTCAGATTGTGGAGCTGTCTTGTACGGTGCGAAGCGTTGAGGCGGCGAGGGCCATGTACCTAATGCAGAAGGAAGCGCTTTTCGATACGTCCGGATTGAGAGACGTCTTCAAGAAATATAACCGGGCGGCGCTTCAAAGGATCGAAAATGAAATACGGACCGGAATGGCAAACGGGGAGATTAGGAAGAGGATCAATCCCAGGGCTGAGGCCGCCACACTGCTCGCCCTGATCCGAGGTGTCCGCGCCCAAGGGGTTTTGGCCTCCGAGAAGGTCAACCTTCCCAAAACGAAGCGTGAGCTTACTGAGTTCGCTAGACGGAACCTTGCGGTGGAGACGTAGCCCGCTCGAAGCTTTTTCGGCTCATCGGTGCATTCGTTCGCGATGTAGGCCAGAGAAACCCCGCCATTTAGGGACTGGAACGTACAAGGATAACCGGAAGGCATTATGGATAAGAAGATTTCCGAAATGACCGCAAAACGGAGCTCCCTGGAGAGACCTCATACTCATGCAGAGCGGCGCGATGAGGCTGAGAAGCGAATGTTAACGGCTGCGTCCGAGATCATTTCGATACACGGGGTCGATGGGATGACCCTCGCCGACGTGGGCATTGCAGCGGGCTATAGTCGCGGGCTCCCGGCGCATTATTTTGGCAATAAGACCGGTCTGCTCGAGGCTATCGCGACTCATATTGTCGATGGGTTCGCAAACCGGCTCGCGGAGACGCCGCAGTTTAAACCCGGCCTCGAATCACTCTTGGGTTCGATCGAGACATACCTGTCCGTAGGACCCCGTTCGCGTAAACACGCCACCGCACTTCAAGCGGTGATCGCCGAGTCGCTCAGTGAGGTGGCTCTGCGTCCAACTATCACCGGCCTGAATAACCGCTCGATCGGCCGATTGGCTAAGATGATAAAGATAGGGATTTCGAACGGTGAAATTCGTCCAGACATCGACGTCGAAGCGCAGGCGACCATGATCCTGGGAGCGCTTCGCGCGACGATCACTATGTGGTTGATAGATTCAGGAGCGTTTGATCTCGAAGAACTCAGAAACGCTTTCATTGCTTCGGTAAGACGCACACTTGCGCCCTAAGGCTTAGTACAAAAGCAATTGGGCCGGCAAAGGTCCGCCGGACGAGTACAGCTTACTCAAGACAATACGGGCCTTATTCACCCTTCATCAAAATCAGGGGAGCACAACAGCTGCGATAAACACTTGCTTTCCGCCCAACAAATGTTATCGGTACGAAAAATCTAGTCCGAGACGCTGTTGGGAGGTATTCTTGCGTTCGATCTTTCTTGCAGCGCTGTCTGCGATATGCGTGCTTTGTTCGGCACCTATTACGGCACAGGAAGGGCCCCAGCGCGGAGGCACGCTGTCGATCGGCCTTGCCCAGGACCCGCCGGTCGTCGACCCGTTGCGGACCGGAACTTTCACCGAGCGCCAGTTCTCCCGGCCGGTCTACGAAGCCTTGTTCGATATTGACGAACATGGGCGCCCCGTTCCGTTCCTCGCCGAGAGCTATGAAGTTCTAGCAGAGGGCCAAGTCTACAGAATCAAGTTGCGCCCCAGCGTGCAATTTCACGACGGGACGCCATTTAACGCAGACGCCGTCGTCGCGAACTTCGAGCGTCTCCGGAACCCGCAGAACAATTGCCGCTGCCTGAGCCAGATGCAGGACATCAAGGAAGTCGTCGCGATCGACGGGATGACGGTGGAGTTCCGACTGCAATTTGCCAACGCCGCCTTTCCCGCGCTGCTCGCGGACGTTCCAGGAACCATGGTGTCTCCTACGGCGTTTCTAGCTAACCCTTCCGAGATCGGCATCAAGCCGGTAGGCACGGGGCCTTTCAAATTCAAGGAATGGATTCGGAACAGTCGTCTCATCTACGTCCGCAATCCCGATTATTGGCAGCCCAACCGACCTTATCTGGATCAGGTCGTGTTCCGCGGTTTTCAGAATTCGGAGACCTCGCAGGCCGCCTTCCTGTCCGGCCAAACCGACATCATTCTCCAGTCCCCAAGCCGGTTCGTGGCCCAATCGGAAAAAGACTCGCGGTTCATCGTCTATAAGCCGGCGGGTTTCGGTTACGACGGCGTTTATTTGAATCTGACGCAACCGCCGTTCGACGACATCAGGATACGCAAGGCAATCGCCCATGCCACTGACCGGGAGCTCTTGCGCAAGACATTGGAATTTGGCATTCCTACGCTGGCGTACAGTCCATTTGGACCCGGCATGTGGGCCAATCAGCCTGTACCCAACTATCCAAAATTTGATCCGGCTCTCGCGAAATCGTTGGTCGAGTCATACGGCAAGCCGGTGAAGTTCGTTCTCCAACACAACAATGGACCCGCAGCTCAGAGGATCGCGCAATCGCTAAGCGAGATGTGGGCTGCGGTTGGAATTCAGGCCGAACTCCAGCCGCTCGACCAGAATAGACTCGTTCAGAACATGTCGTCGAAGCAGTTCGTTGCCTCGCTGTACCGCTTCACCGGCAGATCCGACCCACATATCAATACCTACTCGTTTTTTCATTCGAAGTTCGCCGATGTCACGCCTTCGTCGAACTATACGCACTACAAAAACAGCCAAATCGATGCGTTGCTCGAGCAGGGCATGGCCACGACCGATATGGAAGCACGCAAACCAATCTACGCAAAGATTTCCGCAATCCTCGCCGAAGAGCTGCCTTACGTCTTCCTGTTCCATCCCGCTGATGGCGTCATCGTAAGCAAAAAGGTGCAAGGTTTCACGGCGATGCCGGACGGGTTGGTCCGACCGTCCGAAATCTGGCTACGTTGAAATGCTGATCCGCAGATGGGCCGTCAACGGTCTCAGCGTCGTGGGGACGCTTCTCGCCGTTTCGTTGGTCGCGTTCCTGCTGATTGCGCTCTTGCCAGGCGATCTTGCGGTATTGATTTTAGCCGATTCTGCGACGCCGGAGCGCGTTGCGGCACTTCGCACCCAGCTCGGACTTGATCAACCGCTTTACGTTCAATACTTCCACTGGCTTGGCAACGTGCTGTCGGGAAATTTCGGCCGCTCCGTTCATTCGGGTGAAGCGACACTACACGTGATCCTGTCTCGGCTGCCGGTAACAATAGAATTGATCGGTCTCACCCAGGTCGTTGCTCTGGGATTATCGATCCCGCTCGGGATCCTCAGCGCGCATAAGCGCGGCTCGGCGTTCGATGGCTCGATACTGGTCGGTTGTCTGGCGCTGCTATCGACGCCTGCCTTCGTCATCGCGCTCTCTCTGATCTATGTTTTCGCGCTTCATCTGCATGTTCTTCCCGCGACGGGCTTCGTTTCATTGCACGAAAGCGTCGCCGAGAATCTACGCGGCATGGTGCTTCCCGTGGTATCTCTCGCCCTCATAGAAGTCCCCGTCTATCTGCGATTGCTGCGCAGTGAAATGATCGGAACCCTTCAACAGAACTACATTTCACTTGCGAGGGGAGTGGGGCTGCCGACCGCCCGTATTCTTTTCGAAAACGCTCTCAGGCCTTCATCACTGAACTTGATCACCGTGGTCGGCATCAATATGGGAAGATTGATGGGCGGTGCGGTCATCATCGAACAAATGTTCGCGCTGCCGGGCATTGGTCAGCTCCTGGTCGAATCGGTCTATCAGCAGGACTATCTCATGACCCAGGGAATTGTCCTGTTCGTCGGGGCCGCTTTCGTTGCAATCAATCTGCTCACCGACCTCCTGTATGCGCTGGCCGATCCACGCCTCCTGCGCGAGGGGGGTCCGTCATGAAGCGGTTGAACCCCGGGATATTGATCTCGGCAATTTGGTTGGCGGTCGTCTTCATGTCTAGTTTGACCGCGGCGTGGTTGCCGATCGAGGACCCTTCGCGCCAGAGCCTACTAAGAATGCTGGCGCAACCCAGCTTGGAAAATTGGTTTGGGACGGACTCACTGGGCAGGGACGTATTCGCCAGGACGCTGTACGGGTTTCGCGTTACGTTCACAGTTAGCGTGGGCTCGGTGACGCTGGCCATCCTGGTGGGCGGGACCTTGGGAGTCGTAGCTGGTTATTTTCGAGGGTGGATTGAAGCTACGATCCTTGCTCTGACCAATATTGTCCTGGCGTTTCCACCGCTAGTCCTGATCATCGCGATGGTCGCCCATCCAGGGAGTCCGATCGCAAAGGTAATTGTGGCGCTCAGTATCGTGTTCACGCCCGCGGTAATCAGGATCGCACGTGCGAACACCCTGCTTTTCGCTGAGCGAGAATTCGTCACCGCGGCTCGCGCTGTGGGAATGAGCGATCTTCGCCTGATAGTGCGGGAGATACTGCCTAACCTTCTGCCGGCGTTTTTTGCCTACGGACTGCTCCTGGTCGCGATCGGAGCCATGGCAGAGGCGGGACTGAGCTATCTAGGCCTGAGCGTGCCGCCGCCGGCGTCCACGCTCGGCGCCATGATGGCTTCGGAACAGGCGAACGTTATGGAAGCCCCTCATGCCGTATTTTTTCCCGCGGCGACGCTGTTCGCGACGATATTTGCGCTCAACTTCATTGGCGAATTCGTGCAGCGGAAGTTCGCGGGTGGAGGTAGGTCTCGATGAGTTCCCCGCTATTGGTGGTCGAGAATTTGCGAACCTATTTCAAATTGAGAGGTGTCGACCTGCGTGCAGTCGACGGGGTGTCGTTCGGACTCTCTCCGGGACGTACATTGGGCGTGATAGGCGAGTCCGGTTCGGGAAAGTCGGTTATGGCTCGGTCAATCATCGGCCTACTGTCATCGAGCGTGCAGACCGAGGTCAGCGGCGCCGTCAAGTTTGACGGACGTAACCTGTTGAATTTGTCCGAATCGGAAATGCGAACGGTACGCGGTCGCGACATAGCGATGATATTTCAGGATCCCATGACATCCTTGAATCCGGTCATGTCGATCGGACGGCAGATCGTCCAGGTCCTGCGCAATCACACCGATCTATCGAGAAACGCTGCCAAGGAGCGGGCCGTCGAGCTCCTCGCCGAGGTAGGCATCCCGGCGCCCAGGCAACGCGCAACGGAGTACGCTCATCGTATGTCCGGCGGAATGCGGCAGCGGATTGTTATTGCAATTGCACTTGCTTGCAATCCGCGACTGCTCATAGCCGATGAGCCGACCACGGCTTTGGACGTCACTGTTCAAGCGCAAATTTTGAACTTGCTGCGCACGCTGCAGCAAAAACATGACATGGCCCTAATGCTCATTACACACAATTTCGGGGTGATCGCCGAAATGTGCGATGACGTGGCTGTAATGTACGCGGGTCGGATGGTGGAGAAGGGGAGTGTCACCGATCTTCTCGAGAACCCGCAGATGCGATATACGCAGGCGCTTCTCGAGTCCGTGCCGAAGCTGAACGTCGCCCGCCACGCCCGGTTGCCGGTGCTGAGTGGCCGTCCTCCCAACCTGTCATTCTTGCCGCCAGGTTGTGCCTTTTCTCCACGCTGCAAGTATCGGCTGGATCGCTGCTCGGAATACCCCGAGCCGGTCCAACGAGAGCCCGGGCATTTCTTCAATTGCTGGAATCCGGTGACGGAGGCTCAGCATGGCGGGTAGCGGAGACGATCATCTGCGTTCTGCCGCGCTGTTGTCGGCTCGGGGACTTGTCCAGACTTACAGATCGAGCGGGGGAGGTCGGGTCCAAGCCCTGTCGGACGTATCTCTGGACATCGTCAAGGGGGAAACGCTGGGCGTTGTGGGCGAGTCCGGCAGCGGAAAATCCACTCTTGCGCGTGCTATTCTTGCACTTCCCCGCCCGGAGCGCGGCGAGGTCGAAATTGACGGGGAGCCGATCCTAAAGGCGACCAGGCAACGGTTGCAGCGCATCCGACACAAGTTGCAAATGGTGTTCCAGGATCCGCTGTCCTCGCTGAACCCCTGTCATCGAATTTCCGATATCGTGGAAATGCCGTTAATAGTCGCGAACCGGGGCTCCGCCGTTGAACGTCGCGAGATCGTGGCAGGGACCTTGCTCAGCGTCGGGCTGGACGTCGAGCAAATCGGAAGCCGGCGCCCGTCTGAACTTTCCGGAGGTCAATGCCAGCGCGTCAGCCTGGCCAGATCGCTCGTTCTCCGGCCGGAAATTCTCATTTGCGACGAGCCTGTTTCGGCGCTTGACGTCTCCGTTCAGGCGCAGGTTCTGAATCTTCTCGAAGATTCGAAGATGGCGTACAATTTGACCATGCTGTTCATCTCACACGATCTGAGCGTGGTGCGGGGAATCAGCGATCGTGTCGTCGTGATGTATCTGGGAAAGATATGCGAAGTCGGAGCGACTGACGAAGTCTATTTTTCAGCTCGTCATCCATACACCGCCATGTTGCTCGATTCCGTTCCTACCATGGACCCTCGCGCCCGCAGCCAGTCGGTTCCGCGAGGAGAGACCCCGTCTCCGCTCAATGTGCCGCCGGGCTGTCGATTCAACACCCGATGTTCCCGAGCGTCGTCGATTTGCGAAGTGCAGGAGCCGAAAATCTCAAAGGTTTCGGGAACCGTTGACCATTTCGTGGCCTGCCATCATCCGCTGCCCGCTACAGGTGCTACGGGCAACAGGTACCCATAACCCGGCGGCACCGCGGCGCGGGATTAGGAGTGCGAGGCAGGTTCCGGAGGTCCGGCCACCGAAGGGTGTTTAACTCGGAGGCGGAATCACTATTGCGCGCACATCGCCATCACTCGCAGCGGCCTCGATGGCCTCACGGAGTTGCATCTCCATTGCGGGAGTCCATGCGTTCATTCGGTCCGGCCGATTGAGCGTGATTGTAGTCACGCGTTCTGAAGTGCCGACCAGAGCATGTGGCTGGTCAATCATGGGGGCTCCAATCGATTGAATGCGGGTCTCCTCGCGGAGCTTTCCGTCCGTCCGGACTTACGATGAACCATATCGTCAATTTCATTTATTGACTAGTTGACAAGCAAATCTTTTTAGGTGGCAGTTGGGAAAAACGAGGCGGGCGATCTGCCGGGGAGCTGACTTTGACTGACTTTTTGCTTGTTCATGGAGGCTGGCACGGGGCGTGGTGTTGGAGTGGCGTGTTGCAGCGCCTCAGGTCCAGTGGCCACCGAGCCTTCGCCCCAACGCTCACCGGATTGGCTGATCGTAGCCATCTTTTTGGCTCCGACATTGGACTAGACACTCATATCGCCGACGTCGTGAGCACTGTTCGTTGGGAGGAGATGGACGGCATCGTCCTTTGTGGCCATTCCTACGGCGGCATGGTGATTAGCGGTGCGGCGGAGCAACTCGAAGGGAAGCTGGCGGGCATTGCTTTCATCGATGCGTTCTTTCCGTTGGATGGGCAGTCATGCAGTGACCTAAGCGGGCGTGTCGTGGCGCGAGACGCCGCGATTCCTCCGCCTCCAGCCGAGTCGTTTGGAATCGCCGATGCAGACGAATGCGCCCGAGTTGCGCGCCTGATGACGCCTCATCCCTCAAACACAGTCAGCGACAAGATTGCGCTGAGTGGCGCTAGGGAGAGAGTTGCCAAAAAGGCATACATCGTGGCGGGCAATCGCGAGCGGTCCTATTTCCAGAAGCCCTACGAAACCCTTTCGCAGGATCCCGCTTGGCAGACATTCGCTTTGCCGACCGGACATCACCCGATGCTGGACGCGCCGGACGCCTTGGTGGACGTACTAAAGGGGCAATTTGCATCGGCATAGGGTGGAGCCGGCGGCCCGGTGGGGCGGGATGAGGAAATCTTCATGTTATTATGCTTGCTAACTAACAAGCAAATATATATGGGTTATGCGCCAGGTAATGTTGAACAAAAAAGACGGGAGCGGCGGTAGGGATGGTGGGATGTTGAACGATATCCGCGTGCTTGAAATTTCAGCGCCAGAAACAATGTTGGGCGGGCAGATTCTCGGCGACCTTGGTGCCAACGTTATCGTAATCGAACCCCCGAACGGCGCGGCCGGTCGGCGGATTGAGCCCTTTCTGGACGGTGTACCCGGGCTTGATCGAAGCCTGACTTGGCATGCGCTCAATCGGAATAAACGCGCAATCACCCTGGATATCAAAAGCCCAGACGGAAAAAAGATTCTTGGCGAACTAGCGGCCAAGGCCGACATCGTTCTCGAAGCGGGTTACGACAGCGGTTTCGATGAACTTGATGTCAGCGTCACGAAGGATCCGATTCGGTGCAGGATTACGCCGTTCTCGAGGGGCGGTCCCAAATCGACTTATCGCGCTGCAGATCTAATCTATATGGCGGCCAGCGGAGCGCCGTCCCTCGCGGGCGATGCTGACAGGCAGCCGTTATTCTTTCCCATTCCGCAAGCGATGATGGAAGCCGGTGCCGAAGCCGCTGTTGCGGCACTCGCCGGACTGGCGGCGCGCGATCGGGTCGGTATCTCGCAGACCGTCGAACTGAGTGTTCGAATGGCGGCACTTCTGAGCTCGCTGACCCGAGCTGTGGCCGGAGGCTCGGGCGATTCCCCCGGCAAACGTGGTGCAGACGACATGGTGCGCGTACCCAATATGTACGAATGCGCCGATGGCTTCATGCTCATTTCGATTTCGATGAATCGTTCCCTGATTCATCTGACTAAGGGCGCGGCCGAATGGGCAGCCGATGAGGGAGTGTTTCCGCGGGAACTCGCAAACATCGACTGGGCAAATTTCGAGCATCTGACGACGTCAGGTCAGGCTCCGGCCAACATAATGTCTGAATTGGTAGCGGCGATTAAGACCCTCTGCCTTTCAAAAACGAAGGCCGATCTCACGATCATTGCTCACGAACGCGGCTTCATGGCGGCACCGGTTGCGACGATGAAAGACATTCACGTATCCGACCAGTTCCGTGAGCGAGGGCTATTCGAAGAGACGCAACTAGCTGGTGACGGGCGCCTTGTCCGCGTCCCGCTCAGGTTCGCTCAATTCTCTGATTATTCAATCGAGCTTCGGCGGCCGGCGCCATTGCTTTCGCAGCATTCGCACGAAGTATTGAGCGAGGAACTCGGATTGAGCTCAACAGAGATCCAGACATTATTTGTCCACGGAGTGATTTGAGATGAGTGCTCCGCTATCAGGACTCAAGGTGTTGGATATGGGATGGCTGATGGTAGGGCCCATGAGTGCCCGATACCTGACAGACCTTGGTGCGTACACGGTCAAGCTCGAAAGCAGAAAGCGGCGAGATCCGCTGCGCGCTCTGGGGCCGTTCAAGGATGGAAAGCAGGGACCGGAACGCTCGCTATCCTATCACATGATTAACGCCGGCAAGCACAGCGTTGCAATGAACATACGGAAGGACGCCGGCCGCGATATCGTGTTGAAGCTGGTTGAATGGGCAGACGTCCTAATCGAAAGCTTCTCGCCGGGTGTTATTGACGAGATGGGGTATTCCTACGAAACCCTCAAGACCGTTAATCCGAAACTGATCATGGTTTCCACGGGCATTCTTGGCCGGAGCGGACCGCGTGGCATCGGGACCAGCGGAACAGGAATCACCGGCTCTGCGTTTGCGGGGGCGACCGCCTTAATGGGTTGGCCGGACAGGAAGCCGACGGGGCCGCACGGGCCGTGGACGGATTCGGTTGCTCCACGGTTCGTCGTATCCTCAATCTTGGCGGCATTGCATCGACGCAAGCTGACGAACGCGGGCTGTTATATTGACGTTGCGCAGGCTGAGTGTGGCTTGCAGTTCCTGCTTCCAGCCTTCCTGGAGCACTCTGCCAACGGAACCAATCCCGCGCGCGTGGGCTATGCTGGATCGAAGTTGCGATCGCCTTGCGGCATCTTCCGATGCAAGGGTGAGGATCGGTGGATAGCGATCGACGCATCTGATCAGCAGGATTGGATTTCGCTAAAGGGCGTTATCGGATCACCGCTGGCAGATCCTGGATTTGACACGATTGTTGGTCGCATTCGCGGACGCGAAGCGATCGAAGCCGCACTCACGGCCTGGACCACGCCACAAGACGCAAAGAGCGTAGAGACTCTCTTACAGAATGCCGGCGTTCCCGCCCACGTGGTGTGTCAGGCGCATGATCTCATCGTCGATTCGGATCTGAGGCATCACAATCATTACCGGAAGATTTCGGATGCGGAAGTCGGCGAGACCGAGACGACCGGACCTCAATTCCGTTTGTCTCTGACGCCGCATGTCGAAACGAGAGCCGCGCCGAGAATCGGTGACTCCACGGGAGAGATCCTGAGAGATCTCTGTGGACTTTCCGATGACGAAATCACTCGTCTGGAGCGCGCTGGAATTGTCGAATAGCCGCGTTCCCGTGAGGGATTTGACTTTGGCAAGCATGATCGAATCGCGAATATCGTGAAAAGATTCAACAGGAAGAAAAGAAGGGATCAAGCGTGAGTGAAATTCTGGATCTAGCCGGACGCGTTGCGCTCATAACGGGAGCGGGTCAGGGCGTTGGGCGGCGAATTGCGCTGCACTTCGCTGCTCACAATGCTGGATGCGTTGCTGTCAACGACTACCATCTCGATCGGGCGCAATCCGTCGTCGACGAAATCACTGCGCTTGGCGGCAAGGCAATAGCCGTGCAGGCCGACGTAACCGATCTCGATGCGGTGAAGGGCATGGTGAAAACAGTTGCGGATGCATACGGGTCCATCGGCGTGCTCGTCAATAACGCTGGGAACCAGGGCATCCACCCCCGCGCGGAGGTAAGGCAGCCATTCTGGGAAGTTGGACCTGATAGCTGGAATAAGACCATCGGCGTCAACCTGTACGGCGTGATGAACTGTACTTCGGCCGTCATTCCCGGAATGATTGCGCGGAACGCGGCAGGCCGCATCATCACCATCATCTCTGATGCCGGTCGGTGGGGAGACGCTGGTATGGAGACGTACGCCGCTGCAAAGGCCGGTGCGGCGGGATTTATGCGCAGCGTCGCTCGGACCCTCGGGCGTTATCAAATTACGGCCAATTCTATTGCGATCGCAGCGACGGCGACGGAAACCAACGCCCGAGTGAATCCAAAAGCAGATGTCGATAAGAAGATTCTCGAAAAATACATCATTCGGCGTCGGGGAGACCCGGTCGACGTTGCGAACATGGCCCTGTTCATCGCGTCGGACGCCAGTCCCTGGATAACCGGTCAAACCTATCCGGTAAACGGCGGCTTTTCGTTCGCGCTCTAGGAGGCAATCTCGGGTCGCATGTTGAACAATCGCGACGCGACTGCTTTGCACGGAATTCCAAAGGAAGACGACGATGACGGACGAAGTTCTCTACGAAACGAAGGATCGAATTGCGACTCTCACCCTCAACAGGCCGGATCGCGCAAACACGATCAATCACGAGCTAATCAGTCTCCTGCAATCATTGGCGCTTAGGGCCGCTAACGATAGCGATGTTCGCGTCCTGATCGTGACAGGTGCAGGAAAGCACTTCTGCGGCGGCGCCGACCTGCGTTCCTCGTCTCGGCAGCCTGGTGCACCGCGCTCCATTTCACCCCCTGGCGCTGGGTTGGGATTGGACTGGGTCCCTAAACCCGTGATAGCGGCCATCAATGGGTCCTGCATGGGTGGCGGCTGTGAGATAGCCCTGTCGTGCGACTTCCGCTTCCTGTCGACCACCGCCAAAATCGGGCTTACCGAGATCAGGTTCGGCGCGCTGCCGGCCGGCGGGGGAACGGCTCGGGCGCCACGCCTGGTCGGGCTGTCGAACGCGAAACGCCTGATCATGGTAGGAGAACCGGTCGATGCCGAAGAGGCAAAGCGCATCGGTCTCGTTGATGAGGTGTGTCCGCCTGACGAATTGTTGCCGAAGGTAATTGAACTGGCCAACGTGCTCGCCTCGCGTGCTCCGTATGCGATGCGAACGGCAAAGCAGATTCTGAACAGAACGCTACAGATCGACCTTGCGAGCGCGCTCGAGTTGGAGCGGTCGCTGATCAACCGGATGGGTTCTCCCGAGGAAATACAGGAGGCGAGACGGGAGGCGTCGGAAAAGAGCGCAACGTATGCCAACATTTTCTCGAAACCTGACTGACGCTCTTTGACGACAATTGACGGGTCGTCGGTGAACGACGACGTGAATGGGAAGCGGAAAGGCTCATTATGAAAACAGATGCTGCCGTTGTTGCGCAGGAGGTTTCGAAACCAGTGCTGCCTCTGGTGGGAGGCAAGTGCCGTTGCGGTTACGTCTTCTTTCCGATGCAGACATTCGGTTGCGAGATGTGCGGACGCAACGGGGATGATTTGATGCCGGTGACGTTATCCGGTCGGGGGCAGGTCGTTTCGAAAGCTGTGGTGCATATTCACGCGGATCCCAAGCGTCCGCCGCCCTTCGCTGTCGCGATAGTGGAGCTGGAGGAGGGACCTCAGATCAGGGCGCTCTTGGCGGACCCGCCGGACGTCTCTGCAGAGCCAGGCGATGTCGTCACAGCACGACTGTTTCCCTCTAACTACAGCGATAGCGAAAGCCGGTTGGACGTCGGATTTGCTCGCAACGCGCCTAAGGAGTGACAAATGGCAAAACGTCTGTCTGATCTTCGTCCCGTATATGTCATCGGCATCGGTTGGCATCGCTATCAATCACTCAGTGACAAGCCGTACGTCGAACTTGGACTGAAGGCGATTAGAGACGCGCTCGCCGACGCCGCCATCGAATGGTCCGAAGTCGAATCCAGCTACGTCGCCACAGCGCGGCTCGGGATGGCTGTGGGCCGTCCCATGCTGCGTCATCTCGGTGCTTTGGGTAAACCGCTCATTCATATTGAGAACGCGTCCGCGTCGGGATCTGCGGCGTTCAGGCAGGCTTGCATTGAAGTGGGGGCGGGAATTAGCGATGTTGTGCTCGCCGTCGGCGTCGACAAACCATCCGCCCCGGTAAAGCGGGCAAGCACTGGCGTGCAGGGCCTGGCAGATGGCGCAATCGTGCCGTTTACAAGCTTCGCGCTCCTGACCAATGAATATGCCCGCAAGAATGGCATTGCTCCCGAGGATATCGCCCTCGTCGCCGTCAAAAATCATCGAAATGGAGCAACAAACGTCAACGCGCAGCGTCAACAAGTCAGGACTCTTGAGGAGATTTTGGGCGGCAAGCGGGTATCGGGTACTCTGACCGCGCTCCAGTGTACTCCCGTTGGGGAAGGAGCGGCCGCGGTGATTGTGGCCTCCGAAGATGCGATCAAACGCTTGGGGGTTGATCCATCGCGCGTGGTTCGTGTTGCTGCTTCCGCCGCGGCCAGCGAACGAGGAGGGTCGGCGCGCGCCGACAAGGAATTAACTCAGGAGGTGGTGGCAGCAGTCCTCGACGAAGCTGGTCTATCGCCGACTGATCTTGACCTTATCGAACTCCACGATGCCTTTACGATCGAAGAGCTTCATTACGCCGAGGCGACCGGCGTTTGCCCCGAAGGCCAGTTCATTCCCAGGCTGAAAGAGGGTGAGTTCGACATCGGAGGACGTTGCGCCATCAGCACCTCCGGAGGTCTGATTGCATTTGGTCACCCGATCGGCCCCACCGGCATTGGTCAAGTGGGCGAGGTTACGTTGCAACTGCGGGGCGAAGCGGGTGTACGTCAACACAAGGGCGCCCGAGTCGGTTTAGCCCATATGGTGGGCGTGGGTGCCGTTTGCTACGGACACATACTGGTCAAGCCCTAACATTCACAAGACGAGGTGAGAGATAACGAACGCATGCCACACGTATCGAGGGGTGTCCCTCTTTCAGAAAAATTCAAAGGCCGCTTGCGTCTGCCAATAATCTCGGCCCCCATGTTGAGGGTTTCCGGTCCGGATCTGGTGATAGCTGCGTGCCGGGCAGGCGTGATCGGCGCATTTCCGACTGCCAACGCCAAATCTCCAGAGGAGCTTGATGCCTGGCTGACGAGGATGACGTCCGAGATTTCGCGGGCACCCGGCCACCGTGCACCGATTTGCCCAAATCTGATCATCCGTCGTGCCAGTCTCGCGGACGACCTCGCGTGCCTTGTCCGGCACAAGGTGGAGGTCGTCATCACCAGCGTCGGTTCTCCCGAAGCGGTCGTCAAACCACTTCACGACGTAGGTTGCCTGGTTTTTGCCGATATCGCGTCGATCCGACACGCGGAAAAGGCAATTCAAGCAGGCGCGGACGGGCTCATCCTTCTGACCGCCGGCGCAGGCGGGAATACGGGTTGGGCCAATCCTTTCGCCTTTGTGCGGGCGGTCCGGAGGATTTTTGATGGTCCTCTTGTGCTGGCGGGAGGCATATCTGATGGACAATCTTTGCACGCCGCCCAGGTCCTGGGCTGCGATCTCGCATACATGGGCACCCGCTTTATCGCGACCACGGAGAGTATGGCCTCCGACAAGTACAAATCGATGCTCGTGACCTCTACCTTAGACGACGTGATGTTGACCAAGGCGCTGACCGGTCCAGGTCTTCAGGTTAACATGTTGCGCCCGTCGCTCGTCGCTGCGGGGTTGGATCCCGAGAATCTCGACGAGCAAGTAAGCGCGGAACGCGCCAAGGAACAATTCGGCGGCGGGAGCGCAAACGTGCGCAGCGAGCGGCCCAAACGTTGGGTCGATATCTGGAGCGCCGGCCATTCGGTCTCGGCCGTCGACGGCATCACGGATGTTTCCACGCTGGTCGGTCGCTTGGAGCAGGAGTATGTGGGCGCTCGCAACGGTAAGTGAGCGTCCTAATTCTGATCGCTCACCCCTGGTCGATAAGGCCGTCCATCGACTGAGGCGGTCGAAACCAGATCGTTTAGGTGACCTCGGTTCGAAAGGTTCATGTGATGCTGGATGAGCAATCTACGATGATCGCAGCGACGGTCACTAAGTTTGTGGACCGAGAGCTCATTCCACTCGAAAACGAGGTGCTGAAGGCAAAAGCTTCCGGCGAGGGTCACCGCGGACTTAATGCAACCCAGACCGAACACCTGCGAAAAGTATCAAAAGATCTTGGGCTATGGGGTTTGGATGCTCCGGTCGAACTCGGCGGATACGATCTTCCCGCGGTCACGATGGCGGCGGTCAACGAGGAAATGGGACGAAGCGCCGTATCCTTTACGCCGCCGCCGGACTCGCCGAATCTACGCATGCTTCAGGCGGTCGGTACCGAGGCGCAGAAGGAGCGCTATCTCAAGCCGTATATCGAGGGAAGGATGACTTCAGCCATCGGCATTTCCGAGCCTGGGGCCGGAGGTGATCCGGCGGGCATGAAGACGAAGGCGGTGCTCGAAGGAAACGAATGGGTGATCAATGGCCGGAAAATATGGATCAGTGCGGCCAAAACCGCAGACTTCATAATTGTCATGGCTCGCGTTGGCGATGGCCAGCGTCGTGGTGGGATCACCTCATTCATAGTTGATCAGGGTAGTCCGGGATTTATCATCGAGCACGAAATACCCATGATTGGCGGCGGAAAGACGTACGAGATTGTCTTCGATAATTGCCGCATTCCTGCCGATTCTGTCCTCGGTCAAGTCGGGCAAGGCTACGCGCCCATGCAGCTTCGTCTGCAGACGCGCCGGCTGGAAATGGGGCCGACCGCGATCGGGATGGCCCGCCGTGCTCTCGATATGTTGTGCGAGCATGCCAAACAGCGGGAAACCTTTGGAGTGAAACTGGCCGATCGTCAGGCTATCCAATGGTGGATTGCAGACATAGCAACGCGTATCCATGCGTGTCGCCTGATGGTCCAGGACGCGGCGGAGAAGGTTGATCGGGGGGAGGACGTCCGTCTCGAAGCCTCAATGATCAAAGTATCCGCAACAGAGCTTGCATACGACGCCTGCGATCATGCCATGCAGACGCTAGGTGCACTTGGAATGACGACCGAGCTTCCCCTCAACACGCTTTGGCAGCGCGCGCGCCTAATGCGAATGTATGAAGGCCCAAGCGAGGTACATCGTCAGTCGATCGCCAGACGTGTGCTGGGCCACTAAAGAGCGAGAAGCGGCTCTGTGGTCTTCCTGTCACCAGCTCATGCAGACGTGCTAACCGGCATCGAGGCGCGTTTCTCTCCGACTTCGTCGGTACCGCGCTGGCCGTTCAACCATGAAGAGGAATCGATTACAGCGATGCAATGAAGTTTATCCAGAAGTAGCTCAACGGGACTCCGGACACTTTTTCGACTGCTGGAACCCTGTGACGGGGGGCCAGCATGGCCGGTAGTGGAAGTGAACACTTACGAACAGAGGGCGTGCACCTGTCGGCTCGCGGGCTCGTCCAGACTTATCGGACAAGTGGCGCAGGTCGTGTCCAAGCGTTGTCAGACGTCACTCTGGATATTGTCAGGGGTGAGACGTTGGGGGTTGTTGGAGAGTCAGGCAGCGGAAAGTCGACGCTCGCCCGCGCGATTCTTGCTCTGCCGCGCCCTGAACGTGCTGAGATCGAGATTGACGGGGAGCCCATTCTGTTGGCAACCAAGGATCGGCTGCGGCGCATCCGACATAAGATGCAGATGGTATTCCAGAATCCGCTGTCCTCGCTAAATCCTCACCATCAAATACTCGACATCGTGGAAATGCCACTGATCGTCGCGAAGCGGGGCTCCCGTTCCGAGCGCCGCAAGATCGTGGCGGAGACTTTGCTCAGCGTCGGGCTCGACCCCGACCACATCGGGAATCGTCGTCCATCCGACCTTTCTGGGGGGCAATGTCAGCGCGTCAGCTTAGCCCGATCACTTGTTCTCCGGCCGGAGATTCTCATTTGCGACGAACCCGTTTCGGCCCTGGACGTATCCGTACAGGCGCAGGTGCTGAACCTCCTCGAAGATTCGAAACTTGCTTACAATCTGACCATGCTGTTTATTTCGCACGATCTCAGCGTCGTCCGGGGAATCAGCGACCGGGTTGTTGTGATGTACTTGGGCAAGATATGCGAGGTCGGAGCGACGGACGATCTCTATTGTTCGCCCCGCCATCCATATACCGCGATGTTGCTCGATTCCATTCCCACATTGGATGCCCGTAAGCGCAGTCGTGCGGTTTCGACGGGAGAAACTCCATCTCCCCTCGACGTGCCAAAGGGATGTCGGTTCCACACGCGATGTTCCCTTGCATCGTCAACTTGCGAAGTGCATGAGCCACAAATTTCAAGAGTTCCGGGTGCAGTCGATCAATTCGTGGCTTGCCACCATCCACTGCCCGCTGACCGAAATCCGAGTCTCGGCCATCGACCAATAAATCGTGACGTGGGCTCCGATTCAAAGCATTCGCAAGTCAGCCTATCAAGCGCGCGATAGATCGTTCCCGGACCAGGCTCGGGTTTGGGTGCTTGACTGCTGGCCAAGCACCCAATTGAGTCCGCTTGAGGGGTCATCGATCCGGCGATTGTCGGTAAGGTCAGAACTTAATTGAGATACCGGAATACAACGACGAGATCCTGCAGCTGTTTCGAGCGCATGCAGGACTGTTTTCATTGTCCAGTCCGAGTGTGTTCAAACGATACTTGTAAGCAACCCAGATATCCGCGAAGTGGGAGTACTTTGGTCCCCAGAGAACCTTACTCGCGTCAAGCGTCAGACGGATTGGTTCACTCACGAGCTCGATTTTTGTGGGAGCAAGGATGGAAGCTGGAAGAACGCCGGGACTTAGACCCGTTGCGAGCGGTCCAATCCAAGTAAACCGGCCACTGACGGCAAGTGGGATGGTCTCGGGCAGAAAGCCAAGATCCATGTAGTAGTTCATATCGATTGACCAAGTGCCGTTGTAATCCAGCCATCCGTTAGGAGCGCCAGGATAGGCTGGTCCGAGTACCGCCGAGGTATATGAGCCGGTGTACTGCCATCCCTTGTAGAATTGCGGCGTGACGTTGAAGTATCCCTTGTAGGGCAAATCAAACGCGAACTGCAGACCGGCGGTGAGATATTTTCGGTCAATTCCGGATGTTGTATTTTTGATTCCTTCTCCGGCACCGACTGCGAGAGAGACATTTCGCATCGGTCCGATGGAGAAGGCGGACGTGTTGAAGATCTGATTGAATCCCAATGTACTCTTGATCGTTGCTCCGAACTCCATCGAGCCGCCGCAGCCCTGCCCTGGTAATTTGCAAGGGGCCGCCGGATCGTTTGCGCTGGCTTTGCCCATTAGAATGTTGACGACGTTGGTGCCGTATGCCCACGCGTCGAAGTGCGTGAAGGCGAGTATCTGCTTTCCCCCGGTTGCGACGTTGCCGGGAGATATGGAGCTGAATTCGTAGGCGTAGGTCAGGCGGTTGTCGATCAGGGAGAAGAACGGCGTATCGAGAAACGAAACGGCTTTGGTGTGCTTGCTGGGCAAGTCTGCCGCTCTCGTGAGATCGATCGGGGCAACGATCGCAAGAGACAGCGTTGCCGCAGCGATGAGTCGCTGACAGTGAAGCATTGGTTTCCTCCGTAAGAGTTTTTGTCTGATCATAGGCGTCAGTGTTCGCGCGACGTGCGTCGTGCGACCACGGCATTTGAAAACCCGAGAAGATGACTTCTGGTTTACCGGCGCTGCCCTTCCTCAACGCTGCGGCTTTGGTGTCTACGCCGGCGTGGCGCAGCTACAGTCGAGTGCCGTCGGCTGACCTCAGTGCCACGTCGGGTGCGCGGCGCAGATTGCGACGAGCTCTGAAGGTGGCTGGGCCAACGATTGTTTCTCATAATTTCTGACCGTCACGATACTTGCTATTCAAACAACAAGTAATTCAAGTGTGGCAGGGTGCGACCAATTGGCTCGGCCTGAGAATAATCGGGCAATCGGATGACCTCCGAGCACGCCAAGCTCGATTGAACCAAAAGCTGGGTCCGTCGATCTGTGCCTCGGTTGATTCGCTCAGGTCTGCCGAGAGGTGTTGGATGACGCTCAACCCTCCAATTGGCATCCTCAGGCGAATGTCGTGTCGAGCTGTGACATCCGTTGGTCCGTGCAGCTCTCGTCAACGGGGTTGCCGATAGCCCCGTCAAAACAAGACGCAAGGCTCCGTTGCGTGAGCGAGCCGCTCTGCCGGGCCTCCTCTCGCATAAGTCGGTTGTAAAATATGCGTTAGCTAATCGGACTTGGATTGCGGTTTCCATTCTCAACATGCCCTGCGCGGAATGATGAGCTCGCGCGGGAGCCGATCGATCTGCGGCATGGAAATTGAGACGGATGGCCGCGGTGCACGGCCGCGGGCTAGTTGAAGGTGTCTCGGTGGCGCCCCAAATGGGCCCGGAACCCGGACGTAGATTCAACTTTACGTCCGGCTGTCGTTCGCCGGTTCATCTCGCGCGGTCCGAACATCGGCGATTTGAAAGTATTCAGACCAGTCGTGACGAACTCGAACTCATTTCTGGTGGCTGGATTGGGTGCGACAACCATGTCGCGCGAAGAGATGTTGACAGTGCATGGCGACTTGTCACCAAGCACTGTCAACATACGGGTTTGCCCGTCGGCGGGGGGCAATCGTTCCGATGGGCAGACCGGCGGTAGACGGGTCAGAACTTTATTGTGACGCCAGTGTACAACGATGAAACAAGGCAACTGTTTCGGGCGCAGCCTGGATTCGTATCATTATCCAGTCCAAGTATGTTTCGCTGATATCGGTAAGCAATCCATACATCGGTGAGGTGAGAGTATTTGGGCCCCCAGACAGCTTTGCTGGCATCGAGCGTCAACCGGATTGGCTCGCTGTACAATTCGGTCTTCGTGCGAGCAAGCAGGATGGCCGGCAAGGCATTAGCGGCCACGCCGTTCGACAATGGCCCAATCCAAACGGCGAATCCGCTAATGGCGAGCGGGACACTCTCGGGCAAGAAGCCGAGGTTCATGTAATAGTTCACATCGACCGACCAGGTGGCGTTGTAATCCAGCCATCCGCCGGGAACGCCCGGAAATGCGGGAGCGAATGCTGCTGCCGTGTAGAAGGAGGTGTACTGCCATCCCTTGTACACTTGCGGTGTGAAATTGATGTACCCTTTGTACGGCAGGGCGAACGCGAATTGCACGCCGGCGGTGAGGTATTTTCGGTCGATTGCGGACGAGATATTCTTTATGCCTTCGCCAGCGCCTACGGCGAGTGAGACATTCGTCAACGGCCCGACGGAAAATGCATGTGTATCGAAGAGCTGATTGAATCCTAGCGTGCTTTTGATTTGCCCAAAAAACTCCGTCGAACCGCCGCAACCTTGGGTCGGCAGCGAGCAGGGACCCGCAGGATCGTTTGCGGTGGACTTACCCATTCCAACGTTGATGTAGTTGGTGCCGTAGGCCCAGATGTCGAAGTGGGTGAAGGCAAGTACGCTCTTTCCTCCTGGGGCAATGTTGCCCGGAGACATTGCGCGAGGCTCGTAGGCGTAGGTCAGGCGATTGTCGATCAAGCTGAAGAACGGAACATCGAGAAAGGGTATAGCTTTTGCGGGCGGGGGTGGCAGATCCGCCGCGGTGGCGGGCCTGCCTGGAGCAAGTGCCATCAGGGACAGAACTCCCGTCGCGAAGACATATCGTCGGTGAGACATGCGAATTTCCTCCATAACTATTTTGTCTGATTGCTCGAAGGCATAGATGTGCGGAGCCACAAGCGTCGTGCGAACGACGGTGGTTGAAGAAAGCTTAAGTCGAAGATTCTGGTGTGCCGACGTTGCCCTCCCTCAACGCTGCGGCATCGATCCTGCGCAGGGCGCAGCTACGGTCGAACGTTGCCGGCTAACCGCGCAGCGCAATCGGATACGATCTGTGGTTCACAAATTCGGGTCCGAGGCGCAGGCGTTCGCCGATCGTCTCTTATGACTTTCGCCGACTATAATACTTGCTAATTAGAAAGCAAGTCAATTTGTCGCACCCCTGCTGTACGATCTGATAGATGACTTAGACGTCATACGGTGGTGGCGACGAGCTGCGTGAAAAACCCTTTGCGGAAAGGGGTGGGATCACAGTGCCGTACCGGATCAACAAAGTCGCCGGGCTGCGAGATGACCTGTAGTAAATAATATTGGCTTGACAACAAGTAAGTATGAGGCTGATCCTCCTCTAGCGCGCAGGGTGGCTTACGATCACTTACGCGCAGGAGGAAGCCCAGAAGCTCCACGTTGATTTCACATGCGCCGCGCCTTCGCGCCGTGCATTTGAATGCGTGAGAGATCGGTCACAAAACCGTGGCCAGTAGAGGAAGCAGACCTAATGTCAGTCTACAGGAAGGGATGGTTCGCCGGCGCGCGCATTGGCGTTCGTCGTGCGGCGGGACCATCGAAACTCGACCTAAACGCGCCGCAAGCTGTCGTGGTTGCTCAGGTAGGTGGGCGTCGATGACCGAAATAATTGTGCCTCAAGCTCCCTTTTTGGCTGCATCGGCCAGTACGCGGCCCATCCACTTGGGGCGGGGAGGATGGTCCTGGGTTGTGTTCGAATGTGCTCGGATTCCGCAACTGCTTCTGGTGTCTGGGTTCGTCTTCGCTCCCTATTTCGCAAATGTAGTCGTAGGCGACGCCGTACGTGGCCAGAGCCTGATCGGTGCGGTTACGGCATCGGCCGGACTTATGGTCGCGGTCCTTGCGCCCCTTATTGGCGCGACCGTGGATAAATCGGGGCCACGAAAGCCTCTGCTCGCTGCTTGCGTGTTCTGTTTGACGCCCCTGCTGTTCAGCCTTTGGTGGGCGCGTGCGGACGGGGCGGGCCTACCGATTCTCGCTATCCTCACCATCATGACCCTTATCGGTGTCCTTGGTGGGATCATCGATTTGCTGTTCAACTCTCTGCTCCCCGTTTCCGTAGGACGCAGGGGGGCAGCAAAAGCGTCCGGCTATGCACTCGCGCTTGCCAACATCGTGGGAGTGCTCGCGCTCGTGATCGTCCTTTGGTGCTTCGAATTGCCGGGGAAGATGCACTTGGCGGGTTTGTCCGATTCTCCGCTCTTCGGTCTCGACCAAGCCACATACGAACCTAGGCGTATCGTCGGGCCCATTGCTGGGATGCTCTGGGTGATATTCTGTCTCCCGCTATTTCTCTACGCGTCTGATGGTCTACGTACGGGTCTTTCACTCAGCGCGGCTGCCAAGTCAGGCGTGAAGGACCTCGTTGCCCTGGTCAAGAACGCGCGAACTGTCCATCGAAATTTGGCGCTATTTCTGCTCGCAAGGGTTGCCTTCTTCGATGCGATTGGGGCAAGCATTGCCTTCAACGGGGTCTATACTTCGGGCGTGATGGGATGGAAGGGGCCGGAAATGCTGCTTTCCGGAATTCTGATCGCGGTATTCTGTGGAATTGGCGCCCTCGTGGGCCAAGCGCTCGACCGTACGATTGGACCACGCCGAGCGCTGTTGGTGGAATTGGCCGGTCTCTTGGTTTTCATTCTGGGCCAAATCGGGATGAGCACGTCACGCGTCCTATTTGTTCCATACGATACGAAGACTCACGGAGCCGTGTGGGCATCACCGATTTTTGCTCACCTTCCCGACCTCGTCTTCTTGGGCCTGGCGTTGGGTGCGGCAGTTACAATGATCGGTGCGTTCTCGTCAGCGCGCACCCTTCTCGTGCGTCTTACGCCCGTTGACCAGGTGGGAAGCGTATTCGGTCTAGCCGCGCTCACAGGCTCGGCAACAAACTGGCTCGCGCCGCTCTTCATCAGCATTTTTACAGCGAGATGGGGATCGCAGCAGGCGGGGTTCGTGCCGCTTCTGATCCTTCTGGGCTTGGGCCTCTTAACGATGTGCTTCGTACGCGGGGGTGATGTCGTGTCCGGCGTTGATAACTAGATCGGGAGGCGTGGCGACCCGGCCTAGTTAAGCGGAGGCCGTGAAGGCGGACTTATCGGTCGGCCTCACGGTCTGGAGGCACTAAGCCACCCACGTCCTACAAATGCGATGCGCTGCCTGCGAAAGTACTCTGAGCATCGACTGTTTAGTCGGAGATGATGAGACCTCGCCAACCGCTCAGCCCCCGATATTGTCAGAACGCTCACACGTGCTGTTTCCCATTGGTTTGCAACAAATCCCAGTCATTCCGAAACGCCGGTGTCGATGACGTCGCCGAATAACTTCCAAGCGTGCCCATCGAATTGCATCATCTGCATTTGCTCGATTGGATAGAAGTCCGTTGGGCTGGTATTTATCTTGATCCCAGGAAGCAGCATCTCGCTGGTAAAGTCCTTGAGGTTCGCTGCCTGCATCATGATATTTTCCCGCGTGAGATTTTCGCTGTCCATGGCCTTGCCAGAAACCTGCTTAGTGGCCTCTACCGAAAGGGGAGCACGAGATGCGATCCGCTGGGTCAAAGCTATGGCGGCGCTGCGAAGAGCCTCAGGCGCATGAAGTCCGGTGACCAGTCCATAATGCTCCGCAGTTTGAGCATTGAAGGGCAAACCCGTCAGCAACATGGCATTAGCGCGGGAAACACCGATCAACCGGGGAAGACGATAGGCAGATGCCATCAAGCCCATGTTGACACCCGCGCAGGTAAAGCTGGCTTCAGTCGAGGCAATCCTGATGTCGCAGCACAGTGCCAGTTCGAATCCGCCGCCGATGCACCAACCATTGATCGCAGCCACGACAGGTCGACGAATGCTGTCCAGCCGCTGCAAGAGCCGACCGAAACCCGTCGTGCGACCGTTCTTTCCCTGGTCTTGTTTCAGATCATCCCCGGCGCAAAAGGAGCGACCTGCGCCTGTGATCAGGATTGCGCGAAGGTCCATATTCGCCTCGGTCTCATCAAGGGCGGCAACCAGCGCCCCGCGCATTGCTTCGTTCAGCGGATTCATCGGGGGGTTGTCAATCGTCAGAACGCAAACGTCTTTGCCAATATTTTCGACGTGGACGGTCCCCGACATCCGATCCTCCTTTTTGGCAATCCGCGAAGCGACGGCGGAATTCTAGACCTTCGCCGTTCCGGTCCATGTCGCATGATAGTTGCTTGACAACCAACAAGGCAAATCTATAAATGCTGTCATTCTGAATGTTGGTTTCCTCCCTGACTGAGAGCCTCGCGCATCGCCGCGAGGCTCTTTCTTTCGGGACATGATGCCAAGGGCGCGAAGACAGATGTGTCGACGCATTCAGAAATAGCGATCTGGAGGTCGGAGTCGCCCGGCCGTCTTCGTTAGGAGAAAATTATGAAGGCTGTCGTGGTCGAGACGTACGATACCATCGACCACATTCTCCTGAAGGAGGTGCCGTTGCCGGAAGTCGCGGCCGGCGAAGTGCGCGTCAGGGTGCAGGCGGCAAGCGTTGGCTTCGTTGACGGGCTCAAGGTACAAGGACTTTACCAGACCAAAGATCTGCTTCCCTTCACGCCCGGGTCTGAATTCGCCGGCGTAGTTGACGCCAAGGCGACTGACGTTGAGGGCTTTGCTCGGGGCGTACCCGTTATGGGTCGGGCGCGATCAGGTGGACTTGCGGAATATATCTCAGTGCCGGCTGCGGCGCTTGAGGTCACGCCCGAAGGAATCGCCCCGGCAGCGGCCGCTTCATTCCGCGCCAACTACCTGACATCGCTTTATGCGCTGACCGAACGCGGAGCGTTGTGCAAGGGTGAAAATCTTCTCGTGCTAGGTGCTTCAGGTGGCGTCGGGATCGCTGCGGTTCAAATTGGCAAGCTCCTAGGCGCCCGCGTCGTCGCTGCGGCTTCGACCGAGGAAAAACGAAAATTCGCGGCTCGCTTTGGTGCTGATGCAACGGTGGATTATACGCAGTCGGGCTGGCGCGATGAATTCAAGAGAATCACAGGTGGCCACGGTGCCGATGTGATCTTTGATCCAATCGGAGGCGACGTGGCGCTGCAGGCCTTCCGCTCAATCGCGTGGCGCGGACGCCATCTCGTTGTCGGGTTCGCGTCGGGAAAGATTCCGGCGCTTCCATTCAACCTTCCGCTGCTCAAGGGGGGCACCCTCATGGGAGTCGATTTGGCGCAAATCGGTCTGCGCGAGCCTGAGATACACGCTCGTGCCATGGCCCTGCTGTCGACGTGGCTTCGGGAGCAAAAATTGATACCCGTTGTCGGTCAGGTATTCGCATTCGAAGATTTTCGAGAAGCGTTCAAGGCCATGACCTCACGCGCGGCCATGGGAAAGATGGTGGTACAGATCAGCTAGTCTGCTCACGAAACAAAGCAAACAATCCAGAACCTTGGGGGAGAGACGTAATCCGAAGCACGGCAATATGGAGACGGTATGAAGCGATTTCTGATGTTTGTCGTTGTCGGTCCGGCTGTGGGGTTCGCCGTCTCTTATGCTCTGGAGGCAACCCTTGGGAGAAACGGAGGTACGGAAGGTTTCATCCTCAAGCTTCCGCTCGCCTATATGTTCGGATTGCTTCCTTCGCTCGTCATGTGGCTCGAGGATTGGCTGCTATTCGACAAAATACGGCCGTGGTTGAAGATCGTGACTTCTGCCGTCGTGGGTTATGCAGCGAGCATTGCGATGCTTCTCATTTGGACACCTGTTCCAAGTTCTCTTCGTACAGTGCTAATTTTCGGAATAGTCGGCGCCGTCCAAGCAGCGGTCTCTTCGTGGTTGGCGAATTACAAAGCCAACGCGAAAACAGTCAGTTGAAATGAACTTCCGTCTAACGCGCCGGCATCCAAGATCGCCGTCACGTCCGGGAAATTACCATTGGTGCGAACGGTCAAGTTTCACGGATCCTCCAAGAAGGCAGCCGACCGGTCTGTCGCCGGCAAAGCCGAGTCGGATGCCTATTTCGGACAAAGAATTCATGGCCCGCCCTTGCAGGACGGTGATGCGCTCACTGTCAGCTTTGACGAGGCCATTTTTGAGCAACCCGAATGCGAGCGCCGCAGCAGCGATTCCTGTCGCTGCGTCCTCAGGGTAGCCCGACGACTTCGGGAACTGTCTGGCTTCGAAACGACGACCGCCCTGATGGTTGATCGCATAAGGGTAGAGTCCGGTCGACCCAATGTTTTCGCAACACTGCTCGGTCGTTAGCATGTTCGAGGTCAGATTGTTCAGGAGGTCGATGGTTTTCATGGGAATAAGCGTCTTCACGCGCGACGTGACGGCGTTTTGAATCGGCAGGTCGAGAAGGTCTGCGCGGGAAATGTGAAGCGCCGCCAGCACCATCCCTTCTTCTTCACGCGACAGGTCGACCACCTTTCCGACCGGCTGAGTGATCTCTACATAGGGATCGTCGGGCCGAGCCATATCGACGAAACCGGTCACTGGTCCGCTGCGGGTGTCGATACGCACCTGCTCGGTTCGCAGATGTCCGGCCGTTGCCAGGGCCCAAAGTGCGCCGATCGTAGCGTGGCCACACATTTCCATCTCATGGCGGGGGACCCAGAACCGGAAGATGTAGTCCGCGTCAGGGCCGGCAGCCGCCAGGACGAACCCAGACTCGTGCCCGAAATGTCTGGCGATCCCCTGCATATCATCAGTCGGGAGCGCCGAAGCGCGGGCGACGATCGGACAGGGATTGCCGCCGGCGCCCATGTGAGTGAAGACATTGACTAACTTGATCTCCGTCATCTCAATGGCCAGCTTTCAATTCATCGATGGGGCAACGGCGTCGACGACGGCGTTCGTGTAGGAGTCGGTGATCGGCACGGTTACCGGCTTCTGCTCACCCTCCTCAAGAAACTTATAGTTCTTCAACATGCCATTCTCTTCGATCCTCGGATTGTCGCGGAAGGACGGAAGGGTCAATTTCCATGCCAGATCGAACTCGGCCTTGGGAACCTGAGTGAAGAACGGCCGTACTGCCTCCCGCGCTTCGTCCGGATTGGACTTCATGTAGCGAAGACCCTTCCAGAGCCCGCGCACCACCTTCTGCGCAAGTTCCGACTTTCCTGTGATCCAATCATTACGGGCAATGAGGGTATAGAAAAGAATATCGGCGAACGGGGGGTATTCACCTCTGGCGAAGTCGAACAGCATCGCACCGCCGAAGCGCTCGATTCCCGTGGTCGAGGTCGGCGCGGACAACGCGTATCCATCTATCCGCTTCTGGCCGAACGCGGCCAGCATGCTGCCGCCACCGCCGATCGGCGTGATGGTCACATCCCGGTCCGGATTCAGACCGCCGAACACAGCGATGTGTCGGACCATCAGGTCTGTAAGGCTTCCAGGACCCGCCACCGCGATGGTCAGGCCCTTCAAGGCGGCTGCCTTCGCCTTCGGGTCCTTCAAATTCGCAAGATCGATCTTCTTCGCCGCGTCGGCGGAAAGCACCAGATCCGATCCAAACTGCGTCTGAACCGCTGCGAAGGATTGAACAGGCTGCCGCTTTTCCTGAGCCCGCAATTGAACGCTCGGGCTGCCGACGTAAATATCCGATTGACCACCCAGAACCGCGGCTAACGCCTCGGCTCCGCCTTTCGAGAACGTGATCACCTCCACGTTCAAGCCTTCTTCTTCGAAGAAGCCCTTCGTACGCGCCACATAAATGGGGAGGTAGATGAACCCCTCGCTTGGCTGTCCCATCACAACCTTCTGCCTGGATTGAGCGATCGCCGGAGAGCCCAGCAAGTTGGCAGCTCCAAGGCCGGCAAGGGCTATCGCCTGTCTTCTTGAAACTTGCATGAGTATCTCCCGATACGAAAAGGAAAGTGGACCGAACTGCGGATTGACTAAACTGTTACTTCGCGTTGTTCTTCAGCCTCTTTCCAGGGCATCAGGACGCGTTCCAGCGTCTTGACTGCGAAGTTCAACAGCATGGTGAGTGCGACGATCGCGATCAGGGCAGCGAAGACGCCGGGAGTGTCGAACTTCGACGCGGCATTGGAGATCAGATAGCCGAGGCCTCGGTTCGAAGCGATGATCTCGCCGACGATAGCTCCGATGAGGGCGTACGGTACGGATAGCCGCAAGCCGGCAAAGACCCAGGTGATGGCCGATGGAAGCACCAGCTTCAACACCAACTGCCGCTCGGACGCTCCCATCAATCGGATAACGGTTAGCTGTTCCCTGCTTACGCTTCGCACGCCGGTGTACGTGTTCAGGAAGACGAGAAAGAACACCGTGACGGCAGCCAACACGATCTTCATCTCGATGCCGATGCCGAACCAAAGCACGAACAGCGGCGCCAATGCCACCTTCGGAAGGCTGTAGATCGCTGTCAGGAAGGGATCGAGGATGTCGGCGAGGATGCGTGAACGCCCGAGGATTAGCCCAACGAGGACTCCCGCGCTTCCGCCGATCAGAAAGCCGGCGAGCGCTTCCACCGTCGTGATCGAGGCGTGAAACAACAACTCACCGCTGCGCAGAATCGCCCAGAAGCTTGCGGCGATGTCCGATGGCGTCGAGATGTAGAACTCGCTTCCGGACCAGGCCGAGCCCAGCTGCCAGACGATAACGAGGGTGGCGAACAACCCCAGACGCGCAAGCATGATTGAGCGATATGAGAGGTCCTTTTCCATTGTGGCTCTCCCTAGGCCGAGGCCGCCGTCGCAGACGGCGAGGGCGTCGTCGCCAGGTCCGGTGTCAGCATCGCCCAGAGTTCGTTGGTGAAATCGTGATGACGGGGGTCGAACCTCAACCTCGCCAGGTCGCGGTCTTTGGGCAGAGGATTGTCGAAGACTTTCGCGATCGTTCCCGGGCGACCTTGAAACACGGCGCACTTATCGCCCAACGCCGCCGCCTCCTCGATGTCGTGCGTCACGAACATCACGGTCAGATTGAGCTTGCGGCAGATCCTGAGCAGTTCGGCCTGAAGTGTCAGCCTGAGTTGCGCATCGAGTGCGCCAAACGGTTCGTCGAGCAGAAGCGTTTCCCGGTCGGCCGCGAGTAGGCGCGCAAGCGCGCAACGCTTGCGCATTCCGCCCGAAATCTGGTTGGGATAGGATTTGGCAAAGTCGCTGAGCCCCACGAGCGAGAGAAGTTCCTCTACACGGGCTTCTCGATCGCGTTTCGCAAGCCCTGCGACCTCCAGTGGGAGCGAAACGTTCCCGGAGACCGTCCTCCATGGGAGCAGGTGATCCTGCTGCGTCATATAGGCGACTCGATGGTTCAACCCGCCGACCGGTGCTCCGTCGTATGTCACCGCACCTTGGCTTGGCCCGATGAGTCCTGCCGTCAGATTTAGAAGCGTGGACTTGCCGCACCCGGACGGCCCGAGCAGCATGGTGAGCTCGCCGCGTCTTACCGAAAGTGTGACGTCGCGGATCGCGGTGTAGCTCTGAGAGCCTGATTGGAATGTCTTCGTGACATCGGAGAAAACGATGAAGCCGTCTGGCTGAAGAACTTTCATCCCGCTGTCACCCTCTCCCGGCAATCGCAGGAGAGTAGGGGCAAGACCGACCTAAGGCGCGACCGAGCGGGCCTTACTGCTTGTCAAATCGGGCCATGCCTGCGCGCGGCGGTAGGCGTGATGCCGGCGACGCGCCGCATCATCCTTGCGAGCGCCGAGCCGGATTCCATTCCAATTCTCCAGGCGACCTCCCCGACGGACAGATCCGTCTCGGTAAGCAGTTGGCGTGCTCGGACGATCCGTTCCTGCTCATGGAATTCGCTCATTGTCATGCCGGTCTTTTCGCGGAATAACCGGGTGACATGACGTCTGGAAAGGCCGAAAGCGCTGGCGATCAGGTCCAAGGAAAGGTCACTGGCAGCGTTGTCTTGGATAAAGCATTTTATTTCCGTGACAAGCGCATCACCATGGCTTCCCGGATTCGACGTCGACACGTGATCATTACGCTCGATCCGGCTGAGGCAGTTGATGAGCAATGCGGCGACGAGATAGCTACGTGCCGACCTTGCCGCCAAGTCATCGGGATCGCCGGCTTGACACAGACTGAGCAGAGAACGCATCTCACGTGACATTGCGAAGAACGTAGGAGTGTTGAGCTTGGCCCGGACGCGGTTCAGAGACCCAAGCCGTGGTTCCATTCTGGCCAGTTGATCGTCCGTTGCATAGATAGCCAAGTGTTCATGACCGCGGCGGGGCGCCGTTGTCTGATGAGAGAGGTTTTTGGGTACAACAACGAACCGGTCTTCGCTCAGCCAGGCACCGGCTTTTCTTGTCTCGTCCCAAAAATCGACGGAACCAACTCGTGGCAAGAGAATCATCAGGCAATCATGCCAATGCCAAGGCATGTGGTAATTGTCACCGCCTCCGACCAACACAAGCTGGCCGTCATCGGCCGCAAGTATCCGGGCATCGGATGATGTACTACGAAGCGTTTGAATGGATCGGAGCATTTTTTAAACTAACATCTGCCGGCCTATTGGCAAGCCATCGAATGCTCGGGACGAGCCGGTTGGTCGCATTTCAGCTCGTGGGGAGTGGTCTCTAGGCGGATGACCAGAGGAAATATCGCAGATTTGCGTGCAGGGAAAAGCAGTAGCGATCGCTCACTACAAAAATCATATGTAAATCAATCGTTTAGATGGTCGAGTTTTTTTGGTGCTTAGCATTTGGGTTCGCATTAGGCACCGGGTGCTTTCAGCTTTGAAGAAATGCAGACGACGACATCAACGAGTCGGCCGACTTGCTGCCGAAGGGCACCTTGGCCTTCAATCCGAATGAGGCCTGCTCACCATTGCCGCGCGCCTATCGATGGTGCGACGGTAGCACTTACATGGCTCACACAGAAAGAACGTATCGCTGGCGTCAAATCGAAATTCCAAAGGTGCTGTTCGAGGAGCCGCTGGTTTATCAAGGAGGCTCTGATACTTTCGTGGGGGCCTGTGATCCAATCGAATTGACGTCGGAGGAGTGGGGGCTGGATTTCGAAGCCGAAATCGCAGTCATTACCGGCGCCGTTCGCATGGGTACACCTGCTTCGCGCGCAGGCGCGCACATCAAGCCCTTGATGCTGTGCAACGACGTTTCCCCGCGACGAAGCCGAGACCTAAACCACAGGTTAAGCCACGACTTTCGTCAGGACGGTGAACCTGAAAGGGCAGCGCTTGCTGTCGTATTATTGCCTACGACGATACCTATCGAGCAATGTCTTCCTGGCAGGGCAGCCCACTCGGCAACCACGTGTCCAATGATGGATTCGAGCAAGAATTCAGAGTTTTCAATCGTTTGGAACGCGGCGTGTGCACGACGTGTGCACCGAGAGATCAAAGAAAATCTAGCTACTCCTTGTCTGAGCAAACTGAATTGAACGCGCGGAGATGCCAGCCGTAGGGGCGGTTTGCGAGGCTAGTGGGCTCGTCGGCAAGTTCCAAAGCGCCGATCACTTGCCGGAGGGCCGGTTGAACTCGCCGCGCAAAGCGGAGGCTCATATCCGCTCAATGAAGTATCGGAACGACGCCAAGAATGCCCGCGACGACCAATATGACGAACATCAACAAAAATGCCCATTTGAGGGTGAAGCGTTGATGTGCTCCGAATTCGACGCCGGCCAACCCGATCAGCACGTAGTTTGCTGCTACCAACGGACTTAGTTGATGGACGGGCTGTCCGATCAATGACGCTCTGGCGATGACTTCGGGTGCGATGCCGTAGCCCTTGGCGGCTTCAGCAAGGAGCGGAACCACACCGAAATAGAATGCATCGTTTGAAATAAAGAACGTGAATGGTGCGCTGAGCAACGCAGTAATCAGCGGCAAATGCGGTCCCGCCGAGGCGGGGATCATCTGGATTATGCTCTGTGCAATGGCATCAGTCATCTTTGTACCCGACAGGATGCCTGTAAAGACACCGGCGGCGAAGATGACCGCTACCACCGATAGCGCACTTGCCGCATGCCTTGCCATGCATTCCTTCTGATCGCTGAGCTTCGGAAAGTTAATCGTAATCGCGATCCCGTAAGCGACCATGAATAGGAGCGGCAGCGGTACGAGACCAGAGACAAGCAGAACCATCAAGGTTACGGTCAGCAGAAAATTGAAGGCCGTCAGAACCGGCGACTTTTCGTCCTTGACCTCGCCCGTCGGATCGATTTCCACCTTGCCACCGAGCGCGGATGGCTCGGAATGCCCATTGGGGAGGCTTACTAGACCGGTCCTTTTTCGTTCCTTCACGCCAAGATACCAAGCGACTAGTACCGTTGCGAGACACGCCATTAGCATGCTCGGGACGAGCGGAAGAAACACTTGGCTCGCATCCAGCTTGAGTACCGTCATGACGCGGGCGGTCGGCCCGCCCCACGGAGCGACGTTCAGGATGCTGTTGCTCAGCATCGTCACGCACGGAAGTATAAGTGGATTAATTCCAAGATGACGGTGGAGCGGCAGCATCGCCGTAATGCAAAGCAGATAGGTCGTTGAGCCGTCGCCGTCGAGCGATATTACAAGGGCGAGCACGGCGGAGCCGATGATCAGTCGAACTGGATCTCCGTTGGCCAGACGCACGATGAGCCGAACGAGCGGATCGAACAGCCCGACATCAATCATCAACCCGAAATACAGGATTGCAAATAGAAGCAGGATTCCGGTGGGTGTAATGGTTCGAATGCCATTCAAGACCATGGGTCCGATGGTGAATCCAAACCCACCGATCAGGGCGAATCCGATCGGTACCAGGATTAGAGCGATCAGAGCGGTCATCCGCTCCATCATGATCAACGCCATGAAAGCGATAACCATGGAGTAGCCCAGAATAGTTAGCGACATTTCATCCCCTATGTTTGATTTCGATTGGGTTCATTCGGGGCAAATTCGCCGTGCCAGAATCCGAGTCCCAACTCGATCGTTTGCGCGGCTACTAGGCGTCTGCGAATACGACGCAAACCGGGCTTCCCGTTTCTATTGTTTGGCCCGTGTGCCGCAGCCTTCCCGTGGGGGTGTCGATTTCGAACTGAACGATTGAATCCGTCAGCTCGTTTGCCGCATAGAGATGCCGATCGAATGGACCAAGGGCGAAGAAGCGCGGACCGTTGCCTTGAGCCGGCGTCCACTCAACGGATGAAAGCAGACCGGAGCGATCATCAGCGGAAAACAAACCGATGCTGTCATGGCCGCGATTGGACACGTAAACATGTCGACCAGATGCTGCGATCGCGATCTCAGCCGCCCGATTGTTTCCGACGTGATCTGGCGGCGTTGAGGGCAGGATCTGCAGGGGCTTCAATGCGCCGAGATCCGGATTCCATGCATAGGTGGTCAGCGTGGAATTCAACTCGTTGACGACATAAGCGAGGTTTTTGGTCGGATGAAACGCGATGTGACGCGGGCCAGCTCCCTCCTGCGTTTCGGTCAACGGAGGATCATTGGGAAGTAGCTGGCCGTCAGCATCCAGTTTGAACACGAAAATCCTGTCGAGGCCCTTGTCGGGCACCGCGATGAAACGACGATTGCGATCAAACGCAGCTTGGTGGGGATGCGAGCTCTTTTGTTCGATGCGATGAGGGCCAGGTTCACCTAGAAGCGCTGACTGATGGCGGACTTGGCCAAGCGCGCCGTTCTCGTCAATGGGCAAGGTTACGACCGTGCCTGTGGCGTAATTGGCGAGGACAAGATGTCGATTGGATGCATCGACCGTCGAATGGACGGGATTGGATCCTTTGGTTGATTGGGTGTTGATGAAATCCAGTCGGCCGCTTCGAGCATCGATCCGAAACGCGCTGACCTCGCTCTTGTCGCCGTGGACGCTGTAAAGAAATCGTCTCTGCTGATCGAGCGTCAAAAAGGACGGATTGACGAGATCTCTCTTGACCTCGACCAGGGTCCACTTCGAGGTCATCCGATCTACCTGGTAGACGCTGATCCCTTCGCCGCGCGCATTCCGTTCCTTGGATGTGCGGCTGCCAACGTAAGCAAAGAATTCGGCCGGTCGGTCCGGGCTCGAGAGCGTTTCCGGCACGCTGGATCGGGGCTCCGCGCCACGAGCGGGTCGCGGGACGATGGCCGTCAATCCGAAACTGCCCGCGATACTGAGTGCGCTTTCAAGCAAGCGTCGTCGTGAGACCGTTGCACGGTCTGCTTCCGGAAATTGACGCAAAAAGGCAGGTAAATCGCAGTGATTCATCAGTCTCTCCTCCCAGAGCAACACCATGGCGGCTTGATCGCCACTCTTGCTCGGACAATAATTGTCTTTTGAGGTTCCGTAGCACTTGTTTTTTGGATATTCAAGAAATAATATAGAATGAAAGAAAACCCGCGTTGGAGGCGCCCCCTTTGTCAAACAGCCTGAATCCCACCCTTCAGTTTGCCGGACGAAGCGTCGGCTATGTGCCGATCTCGGCGGTCCCCAATCTGTCGCGACTTCCATTTGCGCTGCGCGTGTTGCTGGAGAATCTACTTCGGCAGCAGGCGGTGCGCGGCGAGGACACAGCGGGGCAGGTGAGCGACCTTCTGGCGCGCCGGATTGGAGCGGCGCTTAATTTCTATCCAGCGCGGATCTACGGCCAGGATATTTTGGCCAAGGTCATGCTCGTTGATATGGCGGCGCTGCGCGATGCGCTGGCGCAGTCAGGGCGCGACCCGAGAATGGTCAATCCGGCGGTGCCGGTCGATATCATCATCGATCACTCGTTGCAGGTCGACGTGGCAGGAACGCGCGACGCATCGCGCTTGAATCTTGAAATGGAGTATCACCGCAACTCGGAGCGGTTCGCCTTCCTGCGCTGGTGTTCCGAAAGCTTCGACAACGTGCGCGTAGTTCCGCCCGGCAAGGGGATCATGCACCAGATTCATCTGGAGAAGATCGCCGATGTGATCCGGCACGATCCACTGACCAATCTGGTCTATCCAGATACCTGCGTCGGCACTGATAGCCATACCCCGATGGTGAATGGCCTTGGCGTGCTCGGCTGGGGCGTCGGCGGCATCGAGGCCGAAGCCGTCATGCTTGGCAAGCCGCTGTCGATCGCCCTGCCTCGTGTCATCGGTGTCGAAGTGCGCGGCACCCTCAATGAAGGCGTTATGCCGACTGACCTGGTGCTCGCGTTGACCGAAAAACTTCGCGCCTTCGGTGTGGTCGGCGAGTTTGTCGAGTTCTTCGGGCCGGGAACCGCCGCGCTTTCCCTGGCCGATCGTGGAACGATCGCCAACATGGCGCCGGAATACGGAGCAACCGCGGTCTATTTTCCGATAGATAGCCGAACCATCGACTACCTGCGAATGACGGCGCGTCCTGCAGGGCAGATCGAGCTTATCGAGGCCTATGCGCGCGAGCAGCAATTGTGGCGCGACGAAGCCACGATCGCGCCGGAATACGATGCGTTGATTTCGTTCGATCTCGCATCGGTGCGGCCGTGCATTGCGGGGCCGAAAAACCCCGAGGACAAAGTCGATCTGACCGAGGCAGCGAAGGCGTTTCCCGGCCACGTCCGGCAAATTGTCAATCGGCCACTCTCCGCGAAGCCGTCACCAGTCGAAGGCGTCGACTATGCGCTCAAAGACGGCGATATCGTTATAGCCGCGATCACAAGCTGCACCAATACGGCAAACCCGGTTGGCATGATCGCCGCAGGACTTGTGGCGCGCAACGCACGTGCCCGCGGGCTCGCCACCAAACCCTGGGTTAAGACGTCGCTGACGCCGGGCAGCCACGTGGTTGCTGCAGTGTTGGAGAGATGTGGTCTGCAGGGCGATCTCGACGCCCTGGGCTTCCATATTGCCGGCTTCGGCTGTGCCACCTGCAACGGCGGATCCGGACCGCTCTCGGCGCCGATTGCCGAGGCTATCGAGTCGAACAAGCTCGTTGCGGTCGCAGTACTTTCAGGTAACAGGAATTTCAGAGGACGTATCCATCCCAATGTGCAGGCGGCGTACCTGGCGTCTCCCGCGCTTGTGGTGGTTTACGCAATCGCGGGCTCGATGACCGCCGACATCACCACCGAGCCGCTTGGCGTGGGAAATGATGGTCAGCCGGTATTCCTGAAGGACATCTGGCCGTCCACTGCGGAAGTAGAGCAGATCAGCGGCCGGGCCTATACGTCTGACGTGTTTGCGGAGAAATATGCGGACCTGTTTGACGGTGGAGAGATGTGGGACCGGCTGCCGCGGACGCCTTCTGCGTTGTTCGGCTGGCAGCCGGACAGCACCTACGTACGGCGACCGCCTTACTTCGAGGGGCTGGCGCGCGAAGCCGACAAGAACTTCGATGTAAGGGGAGGGCGGGCGCTGGTATTGCTTGGCGACTCCGTTACCACCGACGACATCTCGCCTTCGGGTGCCATCAGCCTGGGAACGCCTTCTGCGGACTTCCTGCTGTCGAAGGGCGTAGCCAGGGCTGATTTCAACAACTACACCACCCGACGGGGTAACCATGAGATCGCTGTGCGCGCGACTTTCGCCAATACCCGGTTGAAGAACCTCATGGTCCCCGGCATCGAGGGTGGGTTCACCAAACTGCAGCCGGAAGGTTCGGTCGCGAGGGTATTCGAGGCGGCGGAGGAATATCTGAAGCGAAAAACACCGCTCGTGATCGTTGCTGGCAAGAACTATGGCTGCGGCTCGTCGCGTGACTGGGCCGCAAAAGGCGTGGCGCTGGTCGGTGCAAAGGCCGTGATCGCTGAAAGCTTCGAACGCATCCATCGCGCCAATCTGGTCGGAATGGGTGTACTGCCACTCCAATTTGAAGCAGGAACTTCGATCGCATCGTTGCAACTCGACGGGTCCGAGACATTCGATATTTCCGGTCTGGACGCCGAATTCGGGGTACAGGGCAAGGCGCGGTGCGTCGTCACGCGCCGGGATGGCACACGCACCGAAATTCCACTGCTCATTCGGCTTGATACGCCGGAGGACATAGCCTATTGGCGCCACGGTGGCATTCTGCCTTTCGTGTGGCGCGAATACATGGACAACGATGGCCCGCTCGCGAGGACCGCATGAGCCAGCACTTTATTCCTGCCGTCTTCTACAGGGGCGGCACCAGCAAAGGCGTATTCTTCCACGCGCGCGATTTGCCCGAGGACCGCAAGGAATGTGACCAGATCCTGCTTGCGGTGCTTGGCAGTCCCGATCCATATGAACGGCAACTCAATGGCATGGGCGGAGGGATTTCGTCGCTTTCGAAGGCTGTCATCATCGGGCCGTCGACCCACCCGGACGCCGACATAGACTATACGTTCGTTCAACTCGCTGTTGACGAGCCGGTGGCCGACTGGAGCAACAATTGCGGAAATCTGTCCTCAGCCGTCGGACATTTCGCGGTCGACCAGGGTCTCGTTCGCGCGCGTGACGGGGAGACATTGGTACGTATCCACCAGACGAATACGAAAAAGCTGATTCACTCCCGTTTTCAGGTGAAGGACGGCAAGGCCGAAACGGCGGGCGACTATGCCATCGCCGGCGTGGCCGGAACGGGATCGAGAGTCCGTCTTGACTTTCTTGCTCCGGATGGCGCGGTCACCGGCAAGTTGTTGCCTACCGGAAACCCGGTCGACAAGATTGATCTCGGCGCCGATGGCACGATCGAGATATCGATTATCGATGCGACTTCTGCGGTAGCCTATGTTGATGCGCACGCGCTGGGACTGGAAGGTTCGGAATCGCCCGAGCAAATCGAGGCGCAGCCACGCGTGATGAAAATCCTGGAAAGGCTTCGTCGGCATGCTGGCGTCATGATCGGATTGTCATCCGAACCGGACAAGATAGGACTGCAGACTCCGCGTATTGCACTTGTCGCCGCTCCCATATCATTCAGGAGCCTCGATGGCGCGACTTACGAGGCTGATGGTTTCGACGTCGCCACGCGGATGATGTCAATGCAGCGCGCGCACCGCGCCATTCCCGGTACGGGTGGCCTCAATCTGGGTGTCGCAACCCAGGTGAGGGGGTCTATTCCAAACCGGTTGTCGCGTCCTGCGAATACGGCCGGGGAAGTCCGGGTGGCCAATCCCTCAGGGTTGGTATCCGTCGGCGCTGTCGTCCGCCAAATCGGTAGTGACTGGACGGCGGATAGCGCGGTATTATTCCGAACCGCCCGCCGCTTGATGCAAGGTGAAGTGGCGGTACCTTGGAACGCAGTGACCTAGAACCATGCATGGACCGCCGACCGCGCTTCATATCAGTCTCGCCAACCAAATCCTGTCGCAGGCGCGGTTGTCCGGTTGGAAAGCCGGCCATCATCTGACAGAGGATTCACTTCAGTTGATGCTCGGCACATCCCGCACGCCGATCCGGGCGGCCATGTCGCACCTTGAAACGATCGGAGTTCTGGAAAAGAGGCCGAATCGTGGGTTTTTCCTCAAGAAGATTCCTCCATCGGACCTCGACGACGAAACGGTGGCGACCGCTCAGGATGACGAGCGCATCTATTTTGCCATTGCGATGGATCGGTTGTCGAACGCCCTTCCGGAATCGGTCAGCGAAAATGAGCTCATTCGCCGTTACGATATTTCGCGGGCGCGCCTGCGACACGTCCTGGCGCGAATCGCAACCGAGGGCTGGATCGAACGCAGGCAGAGCCGCGGCTGGGCATTCCAGCCCCTGATTGATTCGCTCGAGGCCTACCGTGAAAACTACCGATTCCGCCAGATTATGGAGCCGGCTGCGATCCGGTCGGCGGAATTCGAGGTCGACACGCAAAAGATCGAGTCGCTGAGTGCGCAACAGGAATTCGTGCGTGATCGTGGGTACCGCACACTCAGTCAGGTCGAACTATTCGAGATCCATTCGAACTTCCATGAGACACTGGCGACTATGTCGCACAACCGCTTCTTCGTGCAAACGCTCGCGCGACTCAATCAATTGAGGCGACTCATGGAATATGGCCGGCCACTTGACCGTCAGCGTGTGCGCAGGGTGTGTGATGAGCACCTTAGTATCCTCTATCCGTTGAAAAAGGGCGACAAGGAGAGGGCCGCCCAACGGCTGGAACAGCATCTGAGCTCCGCGGCGGACGAGAAAACGGGTGGTTCGTTTCAGTCTCGTTTGACGCAAGCAAGCGGTGCAGATTAACGATCGAGGCCTGTGAGTTGATTGTCGGCAGGCGGCGGGTGGCGCGCCAAAATCGACGATATCTACGACATTATCCGCGGGTGTCGGCCGAGCGGCGTCGCAAAGCTATCGGCGGCGATTTCGCCCAAGGCTTATTAGCGGATTGAGCGGCTATGGAACGGCCGTTATTGGCGCGCACAGCGGACATTCGGTTAACCGAGAACGCAATCCGCACAACCTTTCGGCTCGACGGCGCTATCGCGGTGGATACTCATAATTCGAAGTTCGTGCGCGGCTTGACACATGTCCGCTATCCGGCGAAGTGCAGATTCAAACCGGACATTGCGCCGCGTTTTCTAATTGGAATCGTTTGGTGACGGTACTTTGCAGACGGAGATCGAACACGGCGCCGGCCGCTTCGAAGTGCTACAATCGACCGAATGATGCCGATAGCTAGCGAAACCACAAAAATATTTTTGCGATGATTTTTCCTTTAAAATCAAAAGCGTAACTTTTTGGCGGACCCATCGTCGGAATATGTTCGGCCGCAGAAAAAATTTCGGAGGAGTTTCAATATGCTATGCGTGATTTGAACAATCGAGTGGGAGTAGGGGCCCCGGCTGCGATCGCGCATTTTAGCGTAGTCTGGTGGATTTGTTCTCGCTCCTCTCGCATTGAGGCGGTGACCGAGGTGGTGAGTCTTGCTTACCCTGATCGAGGTCTGTAATCCACCGCGGTTCGCTAATGGAGAATTGCAGCGCAGTTAATCGTGCAGAAGGGCGGGCTGTCCAAAGCTCCAGTTTCGAGCACCGGCAGGTTTTGGCGCAAAGCGGCCGTTGACCTGGCTGTTACCGATGCGCGCCTTTCCTAAAATCTCACCTCTACGGTGTTGACGTCCCGGAATCGGCGCCGTCGGACGAATGAATTCGATCAAGACCGCAGAATGATCCCTTACGCGCGTTTTCCCATCGGCACCACTTTTCCACTCCGCGGCACCAGGGGCACGACTGCCGCCCTTGCGAGGTCTTCCAAGGCGGTCGCAATGTATTTCGCGTAGTGCCGCTCGATCATTTTGACTGAAGTGTTGTGCAGTTTGGCGACCTGTTGGATGGGCAAGCCCTTTCGGAGACCGCGCACGATGCTCGAGTGCCGCAAAGCATAGGGAATCACCTCCGGCATACCGGCGTGCTCGCGAATGGCCTTCCACGGAAGTGTAAGTTCGCCTCTTTTCCACGGACCGCGTTCAGACTTCTTCCACGCGATGCCCCCGGCTCCTGTTCATGGATCCATCGCTCGAAAAGAGGTGCATCGCTTGGCCGCCCGGCGATTGCGGGCAAAAGCACCTCAATCACATCGTCGCCCACTGGGACCGGGTCTAAGCCGCTATTGCCGCCGCGCCCCTTGTAGGAGCCCGACACCATCAAACGCCGTGCAGAAGCCTGTACGTCGCCCACGCGCATTCGCCTGACCTGGGTATACCGCGCGCCGGTCGCGGCCAGACATACGACGACCCGATACAGATCGGCTTCGAATCCTTGCGCCTGATCGACTTCACACGCAGCTTGAAGGATGGCGCCAACCTCTTCATCCGTGAGGATCTGGTTATCCCGAGCAACCGATACATCATCATCATCGAGCCGCTCGGCTTTGAAGCCGGCCTTCACAATGGCAAGGAACGTCGGAGTTAGTTTCTTCCGATCTTCGGAAAGCCGCGGCCACGCGGCATCTAGTGCGGCCTTGAGGTCAGGGTCGCGAAGTCATTGAATGATTTCGACGTCCCGGTCGGGCTCGCGGTATTGGGCGCAATTTAAGTCCGGCCATAGACGCCGCGACGGCTAGACCTGGCCCAATCCTCCATCAACGCACAGGTCAATGCCCGTAATGAACGAGCTATCGTCGCTGGCGAGGAACAGGGCCGCCGACGCAACCTCAGCAGGCGCTCCCATGCGCCCAAGCGGAATGCGGGCAAGGAGGTTCGGTCTGCCTTGCATTACCTGCTCGAGGGAAACGCCCATTTTTCCTGAGAGCGGCGTCTCTGTCGGTCCGGGGCTGAGACAATTGACGCGGATCTTGCGGTCCTTCAAATCCGTCGTCCAACCTCGCGCGAATGAACGCACGGCGGCCTTTGCCGCTCCATACAACTGAAAGCCTGGCGTCGCCTTAAAGTGGGCGACGGAAGAGGTCAGGATGATGGATGACCCGTCTGGTAACAAAGGAAGAGATTTCTGCACGGTGAAGTACAAGCCGCGCACGTTGACACCGAACTCGCGGTCGAAGTGCTCCGGGGTAACAGCCGCTATCGGCGCGACCGTCATGATCGCGGCATTCGCAAAGACAATGTCCAGGCGGCCGTATCGCTTGCCTATCTCGGCATAAAGGCGGTCAAGATCGTCGAGATTTGCGACGTCACACCGAATCCCGATCGCACTTGATCCAACCTCGGACAGAGCAGCATCCAGGGCGTCTTGGCGCCGGCCGGCTATGACGACGGTCGCACCTTCGGCTGCGAATAGCTTAGCTGAGGCGAGGCCGATGCCGCTGTTGCCGCCGGTGATAAGTGCGATCTTCCTGTCAAGCTTTGCCATTATCTCTCTTCCTTCTCGTATTGTTGGGTCCGCCTCTTGCGCGTCAATCCCTGCGCGAAGCAGCGGCTTTAAAATAAGAATGTGTGACGACGACGGATCAGACAAAACGCGGCCTAATCATCTGGCACTTCAATCAAGTCGGTGATGGGGACCCACCTCGTGCCATCGAAACGCACAATCTTCCCTTGATTCCATGGCGTATAGTTCGAGGGAGACATGTTGATCCTGATTCCTGGCAGGAACATTGGCATCTGCAAATCTTTGACTGTTGTCGCCTGTTTGATCAGGTTTTCCCGCGTCAGTTCCTCGCCACATTTCTTTAGCAGCACAACTGCCATCTCGGCGGTCGAGTACGCATATTGTGCCGCCGAATCCGCTGCGTTTTCCGATGGCGCCCACTTTTTCATGAAGGCGTAGTAGTCGCGCATGTCACCGTCAGTCTCCCAGATGGTGTCGCCCGGCGCCTTAGCGAAAACGGCGGCGAGAGCGCCGGTCGAGGCTTCAAGGCCCGCGGGCTGCAGCACGGTCGCAATCTGGGACGCGCCAATCGGCAATATCTGTAATGGTCGCCAACCGATCTCGCTTGCCTTGCGGATCGCTTGCGCGGCAAATTTGGGAGTAGTCGCCTGAAAGAAAGTGTCCGCCCCCGACGACTTAAGCGAGGCGATCTGGGAATCGATCGTTGGCGAGGAGAGCTCGTAACTCAACTCCTGGACGATCATGGCGGCGGCCTTGTCGCCTAGTCCGGCGCGAAACGCACTTACGAACCCCCTGCCGAAGTCATCATTCTGGAACAGTATTCCGATTTTAGCGTCGGGCTTGCTCGCCAGAAGATACCGCGCGTGTATCTTGGCCTCCACTTCCAGCGACATGACGAACGTGGTCGTCCACGGCAGGTTCTTCGGATCGGAGAATTTTGGCGAACCCGTGCCGATGAGGATTTGCGGCACCTTGTTCCTGTTCAGGTATTTGGAGATCGCGAGGTTACCCGGCGTTCCAAAGGTGCCGACGATTGCGAAGACCTCATCCTGCTCGATCAGCTTGCGAGTCTGCTCGACCGTCTTGGGCGGACTGTAGGCGTCATCGAGGGAAATCAATTTGATCTTTCTACCGTTTACGCCGCCGCTGGCATTGATCATTTCGTAATAGGCGCCTTCGATGCGCCCAATTATGCCGAGCGCGGAAGCAGGCCCGCTATAGGGAACGGTTTGCCCAATCTTGATCTCTGTATCGGTAACGCCGGGGCCGTATTGCCTTTCGGCGGCCCCGGCTCCGGCTACGAATGCCAGCAGAAAGACGGTGGTGAACGCACATATCGGAGCCTTCATCTTGTTCTCCCGGTCACGTTTCCTGCCGTATCACCGCCGGACAAAAAACTTGACATAACCTATCCCTGACACTCTTCTTCATTGGCTGACGCGTGGCCGTACGGAGCAATCCCACGCTGCGCGGCGATGCGATCCAAAGTTAAGCAAGCATTGGCGGTTGGACAATTCGTTGATGTTGGAACAACCTGTGCAGAAGCCCTTACCAATCCAGCGCGCCCATCTTGATGGGCTCGTGACGTTTCTGGTCGTAGCCGAGCTGCGTGGCTTTCGGGCTGCCGCGCGCCATCTCGGGGTCACGCCATCGGCGGTAAGCCAGATGATTGGTTCTTTGGAACGCCGGGTTGGAACACCGCTGATCTCGCGAACCACGCGCAGTCTCGCCCTGACGGAAGCTGGAGAACGGCTGTTGGCGCATGCGCGGCCCGGTATCGAAATGCTCACCCTGGGCTTGAGTGCTGCAGGAAGACTCGGCGAGGAGGTGAGCGGTCGTCTCCGCATAAATTCTCCACGCTCCACGCTGCCTCTTCTCGCTAATCGACTTCTGCCTGACTTTTGCGAGCTGTATCCCAAATTGCAGCTTGAAATCATTGGAGAGGATCGCCTGGTCGACATCGTAGCCGAAGGCTTTGACGGAGGTATTCGGCGCGCAGATTTTGTCCCGGTGGACATGATTGCTACCCGGCTAACGCCCTCGATTCGTTTCGCCGTAGTGGGGACCCCGCTATTCTTTCAAAGGTTTGGTCGTCCCATCCAACCCAACGATCTGTCGCAGTTCAGGTGCATCCAGATGCGGCGTTCGGCCACCGCGATGTTTGACTGGGAATTCAATATCGAAGCGGGACGCAGAAAAATTCAAGTTGATGGCCCACTAATATTGAACGACGTGCATATGGTGACGCGAGCAGCGCTGAGGGGGGTGGGTCTGGCCCGCGTGCCGGTACCCCTCATCATGAGTCAGCTCGTACGAGGCGAATTGGAAATAGTTCTCGATGAGTTCGCAGTGCAGGAGGCGGGCCTGATGTTCTACTACCCGAACCATAATCATACCCAAGCCAAGCTAAGGGCATTTGCAGACTTCGCTTACGCGCGGATGCGCCAGGATTTTGAGCCCGACGACTACCTTCCCGTCTTGTACCAGGGTGCAGGGGTGGCATTGGAAGTCGACGCGCGCCACGAACGCATCTAGACGCCAGGCCCTGCAGCGGACAAAAGCGCGACAGCATTAGGTACGCTCACGCGACATTCGCTTCTGTATTTCGGACCGGCTACCGTGAAAGCCGGTGGCAACCAGATTACGCCCGGAGACGAATTTCGTCAGCAGATTTCATGAGCGGCAACAATCGTTCCCGGCATTCTTCGACCGTGATCAACTCTTCCGGCGGGCAGCGTGCGATATGCATGTCGGCCCCGTGATAGACTATTTCCCCCTTGAGAATTCCGTGCTCGTTGTAGGGAAAGAAATTGTTGAGGCTCTGGCTGACAATATAGTGCGCGTTGGGTCCGTCACTCAAAACGACACCCTGCGCCTGCAGCTTGTGACCGGGCCAGAACCGATGGCTGATGTAGTTGGTCATCAACCCTTCGTCAGAAACCATGATATACTCGTCGGTGTGGTAGATAACGGTACTCTCCGCCTCTACCAGCGAGCGATAGAGACTTCTTACGGCGGCCATTCCGTCAGCGATGCGTAACTGATCGCGGTTATGAATCCGGTAAACGGGTTCTGGCACCGTCATATCCGGAGTCAGGATCTGCTCCCACAGACCGCAGACCTCAAGATTGGCGTGACGTCGATAATTTTCCAGAATCGCCTTGTGCAATTTATTCCTTGTGGCGTCTATCGCGGCGTCAACGACATGTATACGTTGCGTGATATCGAATTTCATTGCTTGCTCCACTGGCTGTCATCTTGCAAAGTCCCAAGGACAGCGTGCGCCTACCGACAAAGCTGGACCTTGCGAGTCACCAATCATCATTGACCGGCCGTTCCGAAGGCGATGATTACAATTCCCCGGGTGTCCAACAATCATCGTTGTCGATAACAGGCTGTGAAGCTGCGCTTAACATGACTGCCACCAAGTGCTTATGCCCGTCCCTGTTCGCGCTTTCCGGTGGAGCCATTGTAATTGACAGTTGAACCCAAACTGCTGGAACGGACGGAGGATTATTGAGTGCCCGGGTCTTTGTTCCGCCATTGGTTACAACGCTCACAGGCATGCGCCAAATCGCTTTGAGATTGTTGCTTGAGGTCGAATTAGGAACCCACATTTTGGTGGGCGGAGAGCGACTCTCGATGGCCTCCGGTGAGGTCGTGCTCACGCTAGGCCTCGGGCTGTCACAGCAACGATAGCGAAGTGCGACGCCATGGGATCGATTAATACGAAGCCTGTCGTAGCGCCGCTTGAGTCTCAGGGCCTCGTGAGACCTCTCTCTCGCTGGCTTTTCTCTCTGGCTTTCCATCGGCCAAAATTCACATTTAGGTGCTTAGTCAGGTCGCACGGGACGGCTTGACCGCGAGGGTCTTGACACTTTAAAATGGTCGGACCATTAGGTAGGGCCTGAATGCTTGCGCGGATGTGACCCCCGTGCCTGTCATGACAGTCGCTCCGTCTTGGGGAGAAGGAACCTGCGAGTGAGCGTAGACACCTCGGATTTCGACGCCATCGTCGTCGGCGCGGGCATGGCCGGACACTGCGCGGCTTTGGAGGCGGCGCGACACAATGCTTCGGTACTGCTTCTGGAGAAGACGGAGAGATACGGCGGCAGCACGCGAATGTGCGGTGGCGCCTTCGCTTTCGCCGGCACCGAGGTGCAAAAGCAGAATGGGATCGCGGACACGCCGGAACTGCTTGAAGAAGACCTGATGAAGGTAGGCGCGTATCGGAGCGACCGCTCACTGGTACATGTTTATGCCGAACGTCAATTTGAGGCGTATCAATGGTTACAGGCGCTGGGGATACGGTTTGACAAGGTCTCGTTGAGCGGAGGCCAATCGGTTCCCCGAAACCACAGCACGGATCCGGCGGAGGTCCTCGAAACGCTTCACAAGCTCGTTCTCAAGGCGAATGTAACTTATGTGTCCGGCGCTGCCGTCGGCAGATTGTTGAGCGAGCCTGAAGGGCAGGGGCGCAGAGTGACTGGAGTCACCCTTGCGTCCGGACAGATCTACCGCGCGAGAGGAGGGGTCATCCTAGCCAGCGGTGGCTTTTCGCGCGCTCCGGACCTGGTCGAGCGTTTCGTGCCTCACTTGCGTGCGGCGAGGCCGATGGGGGGCCACGGCAACACCGGAGACGGTTTGCGCATGGCTTGGGCCATCGGAGCCGATCTCCTGGACATGCCCTACGCGAAGGGTACGTTCGGCGCACCCTTCGATCCGCCTAGTGCGGATATCGAGGACCACGTTCCTCGCCTCGTATCGGCTATGTACCGGGGAGCAATCATCGTCAACAGCGTCGGCAAACGATTTGTCAACGAATCCATATCGTACAAGACGATAGGGGACCGGTGCTTGATGCAACCGGAAGCACGGGCGTTTCAGATTTTCGACCAGGTCGTGATGGATCAGTCGTCGCCGCTGCCCACGGTAGCCGACTTCAAGGGCGCACTGAACGCAGGAATGATCGAGCAAGCCGATTCCATCGAACAGCTCGCCGCGAAACTGAATATCGATGGCCAGGCGCTGCAAGCGACGATCCGAAGCTACAATGAAGCCTGTCTGGGAACCGTTCAAGACGAATTCGGCAGGACTTCGCTGAGCACTGGATACGGTAAGCCCACTCCCGTCGAGGCGCCATCCTTCTACGGCTACGCCTGCACGACCGGCCTGACATCGACTTACTGTGGTCTTCACGCCGACATCGACGGTCGTGTGCTCGACGTCTTCGGTGAACCAATCGAAGGTCTTTACGCCGCCGGCGAAATCATGGGCGGCTTCCACGGCGAGGCCTACATGAGCGGCTCTTCGCTCGGGAAGGGGTGCGTGTTCGGCCGGCTGGCAGCGCAGCACGCAGTTCGTCGTGCTTCGCGGAGTATTCGATCGTCGCCGATTCGGGCGTCGATGGCGTGATGCGACGCTGAGTGCAGTGATCGCCGGGCCGCCGCTACATGCGCAGGGTTCGAGCCCCTCTTTTGGAAGAGGTCACGGGATGGAAGTCACACAACAGCTCGCGGAATACGCGCTCTCTGTCCGTTTCGAGGACTTGCCCGAATCCATCGCGCGTTCCGCGAAGCTTCTCATGCTGGACACCATAGGCTGCGCCATGGGCGCCATCGGCACGACTTCCGGATTGGCCGTACGTCGGATCGTCCGCCAATCTGGCGAAGGCGGGAAAGCCACGGTCCTGGGAAGCGGCCAGCGAACCAATCCTGCAACCGCGGCTTGGGCTAACGGTCGTCTTGCGAACATCCTCGACATGGACGAGTGCTACAAGGTCCAAGGCCACCACGCCCAGGCCGCTCTCGGAGTAGCGCTCGCGCTCGCAGAGACGGGAGGCCAAGACGGCAAGTCGCTCCTGAGCGCCTTCACTCTTGGCTTTGAAGTCGGCGTGCGCCTTGGCAATTTCTTGAGTCCCCGCGTCACAGTCGATGAGCAAGGAAGGACGAAGGGCTGGACAGGCCTCGTAGGTCCGGGTCAAGGCGTCCATGCTGCGTGTACCGCAGCCGCGAGACTTCTGGCGATGACGCCGGCGGAGCTTTCCGATGCTTACGGCAACTGTGCGCAATATATGGTTGGGCGGGACTGGTCGAAACAATGGGGACGCGACGAGGATCTCGGAATGCTCAAGTACGCCGATACGGGCTGGAATGCGCAGGGCGGTCTGATGGCTGCCTTGCACGCCCGAGAGGGTGTCCGAGGTATCCGCAACATCTTCGATTCCGACAGCTACGCGCAGGTCTTTCAAGGCGTCATTCTCAACCCGGAGGCCATGCTGCGCGGCAGAGGATCCGAATGGTACTTGCCGGAAACCTCGATCAAGTTCTGGCCGTGCTGCCGCTGGATTCACTACGCGCTCACCGCCTTCCACGAAGTCGTGCGGAAAAATAAACTTCTTCCCAACGAGATCGAATGCGTCGACTTGCTTACTTTCCCGATGATCCCTTACCCGCGATTTGCGTCCACCGGCGATCCGCCGAACCTGGTTGCAGCAACGTTCAGCTTCGCTCACGCCGCCGCGATGGTCGCAATGGGCGTTCCGCCGGGTCCCGACTGGTTCACCAAGGAGAACCTCGCAGGCGACAAGGCGCGACGATTGCGCCAAAGGGTTCGAGTCCGCAACGACGAACGGGGATTCGATCCGAAGAGCTGGGGTTTGGAAGAGGGAGTGCTCAAGGTTCCCTCGCGAGCGGTCGTCAACGCACGCGGCCGACAGTTCGAGGCGCAGAGCGATTTTGCCTTCGGAGATGCATGGCCGGGAGCGCGCCGCTATACGGAAGGCGATGTTATCGAAAAGTTCAAGCGAATGGTGCGCCCGATGGCGCCGCTATCCGATCGGTGGGATGCCCGGATTGATCAAATGGTGGATCAGGTCCTCAACGTCGAAAAGATTGGAGATGTGCGGGAGCTCGTTGCGAGCCTCAGTCTCGACGAACGCTGATTTACATCATCCGCCCATTCAAGCAGTTACAAACTCATTTCGGGGGCACCACGCGTGAAGAAGCTTCTCGGTAAGGTCGCCATCGTCACGGGCGGAGCCAGGGGGCTCGGTCGTGCATCTGCTCACCGTTTGGCGGAGATGGGTGCGGACGTAGCCCTGCTCGACATCGATATGAAAGCTGCGGCCCGGTACGACGAGCAACTGTCCGCTCCCACCGTAGCCGGGGAGCTGATCGCAAAGGGCGTAGGCAGCCTCGAGCTCGAGGTAGACCTGACCCGTAAGTCAGACACCGATCAGGCATTCGCGCATATCAAGAGTGAACTCGGCCGCATCGACATCCTGGTCAACGTCGCCAGGGGGGCTGACTACATCCGGTAACGGGACCGCGGCGGAGATTCCTCCAGAAGACATTCGTACGAACTTGGACGTCAATTTGATGACGATGGTCCACTGCTGTCAGGCCGCCACTCCCGTGATGCGTTCCTTAAACGGTGGCGTGATCGTAAATGTATCTTCCGCAGCGGGATTGTGGACTTATCCAGCGGGAAAATACGCGGGATATGCGGCCGCCAAAGCTGCCGTAAACCACTATACCCGACACTTAGCCGCCGAGCTGAGCCCGGAAAATATCAGAGTGAATAGCATGGCTCCCGGCTTATTCCTGACATCGCGGGTGGCAGCGCTCTCTGCAGCCAGAGGAATCGGGGGAGCAGCTGAATTGCAGTACATTCCACTGAGGCGCCACGGTAGGCTCGAGGACTTCACCGGCGTACTCGAGTTCTTGGTTACGGACATGTCGTCATATGTAACGGGCGAATGTATCGCCGCGTGCGGTGGCTCATTGTTGACTGGCGGGCCGCAAGTTCGTGCCGGCTAACAATAGCAATTCAACGCGGATCTCCGTCCTGAAGTAAAGCAAATGTCCGCGCGGTGGGTCGCTACAACTCGGACCCCGGAGTTGTAGAAGCGACACCAATTCGATGATCCCCGCGCCCGCCGCTCCCCAACGCCATTCATCCTCGATTCTGGAGTTCGACAGTTTCGACAATATGAATAAATGGTCGTACCATTCGTGGTGAGAAAGAGCGCAAGCGGGTGCTGTCTGTCCCGCGGCCTCTTACTAATTCACGTTAAATGGTCAAATGCGTACTCCACGTTGGAAGGATGGCAGTTCTGCAGATTTGGAGTTTGACAGTTTTCTCGGCAAAAGTTAAAAGGTCGGACCAATTAAGAGATGGGACCTCATGGAAGGCAAATTGGTGATGTGCAACGCAACCAAGCTGGGGCTCATTGGATGACTAACCCGAAGATACCAGTACTGATCGTGGGTGCGGGGCCGGTCGGACTTGCTTTGGCCGGAGATCTGGGCTGGCGGGGCGTGCAATGCTGTCTGGTCGAAAAATCGGATGGGTCAATCTATCAGCCGAAGATGGACATGGTTGGTATCCGCACGATGGAATTCTGTCGCCGCTGGGGTATTGCCAGTTGGGTGGAGAATTCGCCATATCCGCGGGACTATCCGCAGGACAACGTTTGGGTGGAGTCGCTCACTGGCCTCGAATTTGGCCGCGAGCGCATGCCCACCAAGGATGAAGAGCCGTGTCCACCCCAGAGCGCTCAAAAGCGGGAGCGTTGCCCACAAGACATGTTCGATCCGATCCTTCAGCGTTTTGCGAGTCAGTACGGCGTGGTGGAGTTCAGCTATCGAACGGAACTGGTCGACTTCAACGAGACCAAAACCGGAGTCTTAGCGACGCTGCGCGACCCAAAGGGGGAGCAGTATCAGGTTTCCTGCGATTACCTGGTAGGAACTGACGGGGCGGCGAGCGTCGTTCGCGAGAAGCTGGGGATTCCGATGCACGGAGAACCGGTTCTCACCTACACTACCAACGTGATATTCCGGTGTAAGGATCTTCCTGCGCTTCACGACAAGGGTAAGGCGTATCGCTTCATTTTCATCGGCCCGGAAGGAACGTGGCTTACCATCGTCGCCATCGACGGCGCGAATCGATGGCGAATGTCGATCATCGGCGACAAGTCGAAACGAGAGATTTCCGAAACTGAAATCCGCGCACTGATCTTGCGCGCGATGGGCAAGCCATTTGAGTTCGAGATCGAGTCGATCATGCCGTGGGCGCGAAGGGAGCTCGTCGCCGAGAGTTTCGGCACGGAGCGCGTCTTCCTTGCTGGTGACGCTTGCCACCTGATGTCCCCTACGGGCGGCTTCGGGATGAATACCGGTATTGCAGATGCGATCGATTTGTCGTGGAAGCTTGAGGGGGTCCTTAAAGGATGGGGTGGTCCTGAATTGTTGCGTTCCTACGGCATCGAGCGAAAGCCCGTCGCCGAACGAGCCGTGAAGGAGGCGAGCGCGAATCTCGGCCGTATGCTGGCTGCGCGCCGCAAGGCCCCGCCGGAAATCGCCTTCAGGCCAGGGCCCGAAGGCGAGGCTGCCCGACGGGAATATGGCGACTGGTATACGGAGATTATGAAACAGGAATGGTATTCCACCGGCATCCACTTGGGCTTCAACTACTATCATTCACCGGTGGTGTGCCCCGACGGCAGCACGGCTCCTCATGATCAGGTATCGAACTACGTTCAAACCGGGCGGCCCGGTCATCGCGCCCCGCACGTCTGGTTGAAAGACGGCAGTTCTACCTTGGACCTGTTCGGTCGCAGCTTCGTCCTTCTGTGCTTCGCGCCCAACCGTCAAGCCGGAAGTAACAGCTTCGTTGATGCCGCAAAGGAGCGAGGAATTCCCTTGAAGGTCGTCGATTTGGACGAGGAGCGCGAAGCTCGCGAAGCGTATGGCGCCGATTACGTTCTGGTTCGGCCCGACGGACATGTTGCCTGGCGCGGCAACTCGCCGGCGGACGATGTCGGAAGCCTCATGGACACCGTCCGTGGCTTCGGGAAGGCAACTGAGCGGTCGCTCGCGAAAAACAACCGCTTGTCTTCCAAGGATAATGTCTCGGCGGGGAGCGCTCATTGACCTATCTCACCTCCACATCTCTCGATCCGCGTCCGGCGGGAGATCGTCTCCGAGACCTCCTCTCGGGTCCTGGTCTCCTGCAGATTCCTGGCGCCTACAACGGCTTGGCAGCCCTCCAGGCGAAGCGCGCTGGCTTTGAAGCCGTGTACCTGTCAGGCGCTGCGGTGTCGGCATCCATGGGAATTCCGGACCTCGGGATCCTCGGCAAGGAAGACGTCTGCTTTTTCATCCGGCAGATCCGCCGCGCCACCGACCTTCCGGTGGTCGTTGACGGTGATACGGGGTACGGAGGCGTTCTGAACGCCATGGATACGGTCCGTAGCTTCGAGGAAGCCGGCGCGGCGGCAGTACATTTCGAAGATCAGGAACTGCCGAAGAAGTGCGGCCATCTGAACGATAAAAAGCTGATCTCGCCCGAAGAAATGGCCGCCAAGGTCTCCGCCGCGTCCCGGACCCGTAGGCACCTCTATATCATCGCCAGAACGGATGCGGCTGCCAGCGAGGGGTTTGACGCCGCCGTCCGGCGGGCCAAACTGTATTTGGAGGCCGGCGCCGACGCGATTTTCCCCGAGGCTCTCACGAGCGAAGACATGTTTCGGGAGTTCGCCAAACAGGTTAAGGCGCCCTTACTTGCCAACATGACGGAGTTCGGTCGGACGCCTTACCTCTCCGCCGCCGAGTTCGGGTCGCTGGGTTATAGGATGGTTATCTGGCCGGTAAGTGCGCTCAGGATCGCGGCCAAGGCGCAAGAGCGTTTCTACGGGAAGCTGCGAGATGAGGGGCGTGCCGACGGGATGCTGGACGCCATGCAAACTCGTGCAGAGCTCTACGATCTCATCCACTACGCAGATTACGAGGCTCTCGACAATTCAATCAAGAAGACGGTGGTGACCGATTCAATGCGTGGTCTACGCGCGAAAACTACCTGAGGACTCCCGTAACCATAAGGATAACAGGAGAAACCATGGCCTCTGAAGTCATGACCGACGCCAAGCCGCGTCAAGAGCTGGCCGAAGAACTTGCGAAGTACGGAGTTCGGGTCGCGCAACCGGACGATCCGCCCGTTTTCACGAGGGAGCCGAAGAGCACCATGCAACCCTTCCATTGGAAGGCGGCTGACCTGTCGAGATTGCTCGAAAAGATTGGAGCTTCGTTGAAGCTCGAGCAGGGCGGACAACGGCGGACGTTGCGTCTCACCAATCCTGGTTTACCCTACGGTACAACTCCGACGTTCTGGGCATCAATCCAATATATCTTGCCCGGCGAGATCGCGAGCGCGCACCGTCACACCGCAACGGCACTTCGGTTTATCATGGAAGGTAGCGGCGCCGATACGATCGTAGACGGCGAGCAGTACGTGATCAACGAGGGCGATCTCGTATTGACACCCAGCTGGACTTGGCATGATCACGAACACAAGGGCACCAAGCCAATGGTTTGGCTGGACGTCCTTGACATTTCACTCGTCCGATCACTACACGCAACCTTTTTTGAGGGTTCCGATGCGCCGCGGCAATCGGTCAATCAGATTTCGGACCGTTCCTACCGCGAGTTCGGGAGTGGTCTGCTGCGACCCATGAACGAGAAACGAAGCGGCGGTCCGAGCCCCGTTCTCGCTTACAAATGGGCCAGAGCAGAGGAAGCGCTGTCGCAAGCGGTTGGTCTTGATCCGGACCCGTTCGACGACACGCTCCTTGAGTACCAGAATCCGCTGACCGGCGGTCCCGCCCTGCCGACGATCGGCACCGCCATACAAGCGTTGCGGCCCAGTGCGAAATGCAAGGCCCACCGACATACGGGCAGCGTCGTCTATTACGTAGTCCGCGGTGAAGGCATGACGGTGATTGACGGAACCCAGTTCGAATGGTCGAAGGGTGATTTTCTGGCATTGCCACCTTGGGCCGTGCACGCGCACCAGAACCGTTCTGAAAAGGCCGATGCCGTACTGTTCCAGGTGAACGACATTCCGGTCCTGAAATCACTTGGTCTGTATCGGGAAGAGGCGGCTTGACGGCCTGAACCCCGCCATAGACGGAGCAAAAAATGAAGATAGCGAACTTCAATCAAGGGCGCATCGGTATCATCGATGGCGAATTCATCGCCGACGTCTCTCGTGTCGTGAATTATGATCCGGTCAGCTGGCCGCCGACCGGTATGTTGCGTTTCATCGCATCGCTGAAACACATCAAGCCGCGGTTGCTGAATGAGCTTAAGAGTGCCAAGCGGATTCCGCTTACCGAGGCGCAGTTCAATTGTCCGATCGCCTGGCCAAACAAGGTGATTGCCTATCCGGCGAACTACCATGCACATATCGACGAGATGAAGGCGGGAACGGGACTTATCTCGAAGTTCAACGCGAGTGGGCAAGGCTTCTTTCTCAAGTCAAACTCGAGTCTCAGTGGTCCCGGCGACCCAATTGTGCTCCCGGCTCTGCCGGATCGCGAGATCCACCACGAGTGCGAACTCGCTATCATCATAGGAAAGGGTGGACGCGGGATTCCTGTCGAACGTGCACTCGACCATATCTTCGGTTACTCCTGCCTTATCGATGTCGTCGTCCGCGGTAAGGAGGAACGCGTGATGCGGAAGTCGTTCGACTCGTTCTGTCCGATGGGCCCTTACATCACAACGGCGGACGAAGTGCCGCGGTACTACGACATCGACCTGCAGCTGACGGTGAACGGGGATTTACGGCAGAAAGCGAATACGCGGGATCTGATCGTGGGCGTGCCTGAAATGATCTCCATGGCATCGTCGGTGATGACGCTATACCCAGGCGACATCATCGCGAGCGGGACGCCCGCGGGCGTCGGTCCATTGAGGGCAGGGGACCGTGTCGAAATCCGGATTGCCGGCGTGGGCGAGATGGTGCTCGACGTGGAGCAGGGGAAGGAGGGCGCACATCCTGTATGGGAGAAGGCGTCCGTTGCGACGGCTTGAGGCGCCGAAGACGCCTGCCGGCCTCCGGATGGAATGATCAATCGCGCCTTTGGTATCGCGAACGGTGCGGGAGGATAGGTTGGACCAGCTAAGACTTAAGGCCGCTTTCTATCGCGGTGGAACCAGCAAGGCCGTGATCTTCCATAAGAAGGATCTCCCTCAGGGGGAACCGCCTGACAATTGTGACGGATGGGATCGCTTATTCCTGTCGCTTATGGGTAGTCCCGACAGCGCTGAGCGCCAGTTGGACGGCATGGGCGGGGGAATCTCTTCACTCTCGAAAGTGGCTATCATTTCTCCCTCGGAGAGGGAAGACGTGGACGTCGACTACACTTTCGCGCAGATCGGCATCGACAAGCCGATCGTGAGCTATCGGGCGAACTGCGGAAACATCAGCTCCGCCGTAGGTCCGTTCGCACTCGACGAAGGCCTTGTCTCCGTCAAAGGGGAACAAGCCACAGTCCGGATCTTCAATACCAACACCCAGAAGAAATTAGTCGCCCAGTTCGAGACCGAGAATGGCAAAGCAAAGGTCGGGGGCAACTTCAAAATCGATGGTGTTTCGCGGGCGGGCTCGCCGATCAGGCTGACATTCGTCGATCCTGCGGGCGCGGCAACGGGCAAGCTGCTTCCAACCGGAAATGTCCGCGATATTTTGGAGATTGGTAACGGGCGAAAAATCGAAGCATCGCTGATCGACGTCGCCAACCCGGTCGTTATCGTCGACATGGACGATGTCGGCACGGATTCATCCGGTTTCGATACCGCATGGTTCCAGTCCGCCGAAAAGCGCAAACTACTCGAGGACATCAGGGTCGCAGCTGCGCAAAAAATGGGCCTCGTCGCCGATGCGGAAGCAGCCCGAAATCGAATGACGAATCTTCCCTTGGTCGCGATCGTCAGGAGGCCGACAAGCTATCGATCGAACTCCGGCGTCGAGATCGACGGAAAGAGGCTGGATGTCGTCACCCAAATGATGTCGATGGGCCTGCCGCACAAGGCGACTCCGCTGACCGGCGCGATGTGTCTTGCGGCGGCATGCAAGATCGAGGGAACCATCGCCAATGTTCTCGCGAATCCCGAGAGCTTCAGCCGGGACGCTTTTAGGATCGGTCATCCATCGGGAGTCTTGGAGCTCACCGCGGCTTGCGACCGTAGCGGTGGAAATTGGCGCGTAACGGAAGCGGGTGTTTTTCGGACGGCGCGTCGGCTGTTCGATGGTCACGTGCTAGTTCCGTAGTGCCGCAGAGCATTCGCTGCAACGTGCGCGGAAAAGAGGAGCTGTCCAGATTGTTCGCATCGTGGTTTTGCGGATTGCGACGGTATTCCGTCAGAGGCGCCGCTGTTGCTCTCGTAGCAACCGCCTTTGTCGCGTTGCCGCAGACGGCGGAATTCGCAGGTGCCGCTGCCGACAAAGATTATCCGACGCGTCTCGTTCGGATCATCGTGCCATTCCCGCCGGGCGGAGCGGTCGATCTCGTCATTCGCGCCGTCGCGCAGGAGCTGAGTTCGAAGTGGGGCACGCCCGTGATCGTCGAGAATCGGACCGGTGCGGGAGGCACGATCGGGACGGAAGCGGTCTACCGGGCGGCGCCCGATGGCTACACGCTGCTTGCGACGGTCAATCAGACCGTCACGACGGCCCCTTATCTTTTCAAATCGCTACCGTACGATCCGTCGAAGCTCACGCCGATAACGCTCATGGTGGAGAGCGACAATCTCGTGCTGGCCAATTCGCAAGTGAAGGCTGAAACCCTGCGCGAACTAGTGGATCTGGTCAAAAGCGAACCGAAAAAATGGACTTACGGGTCATATGGGCGGGGGTCGCAACCGCAGCTTTTCTTCGAGTACCTCAATAGCAACGAAAGTCTCGACCTCCTGCATGTAGCCTACAACGGCGTCTCGCCACTTCTAATCGCAATGATCACAGGCGAGGTGCCGTTGACGGTCGGCAGCGCGGGAGTGGCGGGTGAGTTCTTGCGCGCAGGTAAGCTGAAAGCCCTCGCCATAGCCGGGAAGAAGCGCTCGGCGCAGTTTCCTGACGTGCCGACCACCGAAGAAGCGGGGTTCGGCTACTTACAATCGTCGATATGGTATGCGGTGTTTGCACCGCCCGGCACCCCGGCCGGGATCGTCAACAAGCTCGGAAGCGACATCCGGAACATCCTCCGGCGTCCCGATTTCAACGAGCGCCATCTGTCGTCGAAAGGGCTCGACACGGTCGCAAGTACGTCCGAAGAGCTTGCCGATATCGTGCGGAACGAGACAGTCACCGTCAAGGACCTGATAGAGGCCGCGAAGATTCAGCCCGAATAGGCGACGACGAGCGGCGAGGAGCGGTGCAGCGAAATGAATAAGCTTTCGCCAAAACCACTGCAATGTCTGTGATCGGTCGCGCGTTAGCTCCTGGAGGGAACACGCGAACCTGACAGACGGCAGCAGGGTCTGCTCTGTACGGCGGTAGAAAGCGTTGTCGCATTTCTCGAGGGGGAGCTTTCAATGTCGTCGGTCCGCAAGCTCTCTCCGTCGAAAGGTGAGACGGACGCGGCGCAGAGCTAATGCGACAATAAACGCCCCGAAAACGTGTTGGCTTGCTCGAGGAAAACGGTAGGACCATTACCATAAGACCGAGAGCAAAGGCGGAGGAACCGCGGTCCTCACCGCTCGGTAGATCGAGCAGGGAGAGAAATACCGCCGTAAAATAGGCCAAGTGGTGGGAGCGCCATGCAGGTACGCCATTGGAGCGGGTTACGAAGCCTGGACTCGAGGCAGCTCAGCTCCGCACCTCTTGACGTAATGGTTCGACCAATTATAATCTACTCAAGCAGCCGGGGACCTTCGGGGGCAGGGAGCGGGACCAGACGATTGCACAGGCGCTCTAGCGTCGTCGCGAATAGTTCAGTCGTGCCGTCGAGCGCGACTTCAGCAAGAGCGCGGTGCCCAAAGCCGGACCAATTGATGTGTGCATTCTGCTCGGAGTCGCAGGAGCCTCGAGCTTACAACTAATAGAACGGGGAGTACGCTTGGTGAGTAGACTGTTCGGAAACGTCCGTCAAAACGGCTACGTGGTGAAGGATATCAACATAGCGTTGGATCACTGGACCAAAACGCTAGGCATCGGACCTTTTTACAAGATCGACAAGATTCCGCTGAGCTCCTATCGCTACCGCGGTGAGGAGAGCCCGGTTGAGCTCGCTGTGGCTCTCGGCTTCTCGGGCGGGATCCAGTTCGAGCTTATTCAACAGCTGAACGACGCGCCTTCGCCATACCTCGATTTCGTCAGAGACCGCGGATTCGGGCTCCAGCACATCAGTTCCTGGAGTGCGCAGTATGACAGGGATCTACGGACGGTCGCGGCGGCGGGCATCTCGGTGATCGCTGAAGGTAAGGTCACCAACGGACCACGCTTTTGCTACTTCGACACCGGCATGATCGGTGGGACCATGATGGAGATGGCCGAGTTCTCTCCCGAGTTCGCCGCGCGTGCCGCAAAGATGGAGCGGGCGGCTCGTGAATGGGATGGCCGCGAGCCTGTGCGGCCATACGCATCTCTTCTGCAGCCAAGCTGACCTGCGATAAACCGATAGAGACAAGACGGAGAAAAGGCATGGAATTCGACATCAGAAACTTGACCAACGGTGTGGACACAGCCTTGTCGAAGACGACGAACCGGCTGCATCGAGCGATCCTGCTCAATTATCGCAGGCACCAAATGTTGGAGGTCTCAGGACGCTATCAAGAGATCTTCGTCCCCGAGATGACTGTCGGGGAGCCCGAGTATTTCATCTACGGCGGATTTCACGCGAGTGGCGTCGTGCATCTCAAGGGCGAGACCGCGGTAAAGAACCACTACAAGAGCATGGTAGATCGCAAGGTGACCGTGATCCTGCTTGAGGAGGAGAAGGTCGCGGTCGCCGACTGGGGTTTCGCCTCCGAAGCGCTGTTCCATACATTCAAGCCCGGCCGAGAATGCCTGAATTCTTTCGGGGCAGAGATCGATGATCCTGAGGCCGTCTTTCTTGAATCTCGTTCGGTATGTATGGCGTGGCGATACGACGAGCGCGGCCGGATGATCGGCGAGAGTGTGTATTCGGCGCCGAAGGCCACACTGCGTAAAGTTCAGCCAGCAGAACTTCTTACGGTTGAGCAAGTTCGTGAGACACTTGCACCTTTGATCAACGAAGTAGAGCCGCTGGAGTTTGCCTAGCGCATTTGGGTGAGGTGGGTCGGCATCGGTCAGGAACGGGCCTGGCGCGCCCCCGGCTTGTTCCGCGTCAGCTTGTCCGATCTTAATTTGGGAGAATGGGTATGAGGATGGTGACCGTCGGGCCACCTTGGGGCCTTGAGGCGCTTGCGTTTACCGATCAGGATGTTCCTGATCCAAAACCAGGAGAAGTCCTCGTTCGTATTCAAGCCAGTTCGCTGAACTATCACGATTATCTCCTCCTGTCTGGGCGAGTGCGTTCAGCGGATCGGTTCATTCCGCTCGCCGATGGTGCGGGTGAAGTCGTGTCGGTGGGGGCGGATGTGTCGCGCTTTGCGGTCGGCGACCGCGTCTTATCCACCTTTTTCCCAGGTTGGCATGATGGACCGGTAGGAGCTGACAAGAAGGGACGTATTCCTGGAACGCACGGGCACGGTTTTGCCGTCGAATATGTTGCTTGCCCCGAAGCAGCCTTCACGCGGCAGCCCGAGGGATTCACGATGACGGAAGCGGCGACGCTTCCCTGTGCCGGCCTTACCGCTTGGAATGCGCTAAATGTATGCGCGCGGATCACGCCCGGTGACTGGGTCCTCACCCAAGGGACCGGAGCGGTATCCATATTCGCGTTGCAGTTTGCCAAGGCCGGCGGAGCGCGCGTAATCGCAACGTCCTCTTCGGATGGTAAGCTTGAGCGCCTCAAGGCGCTGGGAGCAGATTACGTCATCAACTATAAGACCGAGCCGAAATGGGGCGCCTTCGCGAAGGAAATCACGAATGGCCGTGGCGTCGACATTGTCGTTGACGTCGGAGGTGGACCTGTGCGTGAATCGATCGCTGCGTGCCGCATCGGTGGCAGTATCTCCGTAGTGGGTCACCTCGCCGGGGGCGCCGGAGAATTTCCGACCGTTGAAATCGTGTTGAAGTCGATCTCAATCTCGGGCGTGAGCGTTGGATCGCATGCAAGCCAAAGAGCCATGATTTCCGCCATCGAGGCCAACAAGATCAAGCCGGTCGTCGATTCGACGTTTCCCCTCGATAGGATCAAGGAAGCATTCGCCTATCAGGAGTCGCAGCGCCATTTCGGTAAGATTGCGATTGAGATCTAGAACCGTGTGAGCAAGGGCGAACGACGTCGACATGGATATAAAATTTCGGGAAAAACGCACGCCCTTCAGTTTGCTCAATCGGGCGGGCGAGACGAGATGACGCAGGCACTGCTCGCGCAGGGAAATTCTCCCCTGCTTGCGGTTCGCGACGTCAGCGTCGTGTTCGGCGGCATCATCGCGTTGAATGGCGTTTCCTTCGACATGCATCAGGGCCAGATCCTTGGGCTGATCGGACCGAACGGCGCCGGCAAGACGACGTTGTTCAACTGCCTTTCCAGGCTCTATCAGCCGAGCGCCGGCGACATCCTGATGGATGGCGAGAGCATCCTGAAGCGGCCGCCGCACCGGATCGCCGAGATCGGCATCGGCCGCACCTTCCAGAACGTGGCGCTGTTTCCGAACCTGTCGGTCATGGACAATGTCCGCGTCGGCACCCATGCCCGTACCTCCAGCGACATCATCTCGGACTCGCTGAAGCTCGCCTGGGTCCGCCGCACCGAGGTCTCGGTCAACAAGAAGGTGCACGAGATTCTGGCCTATCTCGATCTTGAGGACGTCGCCCATACCGTGGTGTCCGGCCTGCCATTCGGCACCCAGAAGCGCGTCGAGCTGGCGCGCGCATTGGCCGCAGATCCCAGGATCCTGCTGCTCGACGAACCCGCCGGTGGTCTCAACCACGAAGAAGTCTACGTACTCGGCGACCTCATCAAGCGGATTCGCAACGAGCGCAAGATGACCGTGCTGCTGGTCGAGCATCACATGGGCCTCGTGATGTCGATCGCCGATCACGTCGTCGCACTCAACTTCGGCAAGAAGCTCGCCGAAGGAACGCCGGCCCAGGTTCAAGCCGACCCGGATGTCATCAAGGCCTATCTGGGGAGCAAGGACCAATGACCGCGATGCTCAACGTCAAGGATCTGCGCGCCTATTACGGCCAGGTCCAGGCGCTTCACGGCCTCTCCTTCGCGCTCGACGAGGGCAGCCTGACCACGCTGCTCGGGGCCAACGGCGCCGGCAAGACCACGACCTTGCGCGCGATCTGCAGCATGGTGCGCTCGACCGGCGCGATCGAATTCGACGGCAAGCCGCTGGCGGGACGCTCGACCGAAAACGTCGTCCGTCTCGGCATCGCGCATGTGCCGCAGGGCCGCGGCACCTTCACCACCATGACGGTGGAAGAGAACCTTCAGCTTGGCGCCATCAGCCGCTCCGACAAGAAGAACATCGTCTCCGATATCGAGCGCATGTACGACCATTTCCCGGTGCTGAAGCAGCGCTATACCCAGCAGGCCGGCACGCTGTCCGGTGGCGAGCAGCAGATGCTCGCGGTCGCCCGCGCGCTGATGCTGCGGCCGCGGCTGATGCTGCTGGACGAGCCGTCGTTCGGGCTGGCGCCGCTGATCGTGCGCGATCTCTTCCGCATCCTCGGCAAGATCAACCGCGAAGACAAGGTCACCATCCTGGTGGTGGAACAGAACGCGCAGCTGGCGCTGGAACTGGCCGACCAGGCCTATGTGATCGAAACCGGACGGATCGTGATGTCGGGCAATGCCAAGGACATCGCGAACAACGAAGACGTCCGTAAATCCTATCTCGGATATTGAGGAGCGCGGCCGTGGAGCTTTTCGTCAATCAAGTCCTGGCCGGCGTCGCCACCGGTGCCATCTATGCCTGTATGGCGCTCGCCGTGGTGATGATCTACCAGGCGATCGACCATCTCAATTTCGCCCAGGGCGAAATGGCGATGTTCTCGACCTTTATCTCCTGGCAGATGATGCAATGGGGCGTGCCGTATTGGGGCGCCTTCGTGCTGACCATCATGTTTTCGTTCGCCGGCGGCATCGCCATCGAGCGATTGCTGTTCAAGCCGCTCGCCAAGGCGCCGATCCTGACCAACGTCGCCGGCTTCATCGCGCTGTACGCGATCATCAACAGCGTCGCCGGCCTGATCTGGGACTTCACCATCAAGCAATATCCGACGCCGTTCGGGTCTTCGCCCTTCCTCGGCAGCCAGCTGATCTCGACCCACCAGGCCGGAATGATTGGCGTCACGATACTGCTGCTGATCCTGCTCTACTTCTTCTTCCAGTTCACGCGGATCGGCCTCGCGATGCGGGCGGCGGCCTCGCTGCCTGAATCGGCGCGGCTCGTCGGCATCAACACCTCATGGATGATAGCGCTCGGCTGGGGCATGGCGGCGGCGATCGGCTCGATCGCCGGCATGCTGATCGCGCCGGTGGTGTTCCTGGAACCGAACATGATGGGCGGCGTGCTGATCTATGGCTTTGCTGCGGCCGTGCTTGGCGGCCTGACCAGCCCGCTCGGCGCCGTGGTCGGCGGCTTCCTGGTCGGCGTGTTCGAGAATCTCGCCGGAACCTACATTCCCGGGGTCGGTAACGAGTTGAAACTTCCGATCGCGCTCGCGCTGATCATCGTCGTATTGGTCGTCAAACCGGCTGGGCTGTTTGGCCGGCCCATCGTGAAGCGAGTCTGATCATGAGCGCTGTCGAAGACGTCGTCACCGAAGCCCCGGCCGTCGAAGCCGGTCCGAAGCGTGCCATGACGCTCGGCTTCGGCACCCCGCTCGTGGTTCTGGCTGTACTCATCCTCGTTCCGCTGTTCGCGAAGAATTTCATTATTTTCCAGTTGACGCAGTTGCTGTATTTGGGCCTCGCCGTGCTTGCGTTGAACATCCTGACCGGCGGCAGCGGCCAGTTCTCGCTCGGCCAGAGTGCGTTCTACGCGGTCGGCGCCTATACGTCGGCGATCCTGATGGAACACGGCGACGTGAACTATGCCTTGACGTTGCCGATCGCCGGCATCGTCTGCTTCGGCTTCGGCTTCCTGTTCGGCCAGCCGGCGCTGCGGCTCAGCGGGGTCTATCTGGCGCTCGCGACGTTTGCACTCGCCACCGCGATGCCGCAGCTGTTGAAACTCGGCTATTTCGAGTACTGGACAGGCGGCGTGCAGGGCCTCGTCGTGACCAAGCCCGACGCGCCGTTCGGCCTGCCGATCTCGCAGGACATGTGGTTCTATTACTTTACACTGGCGATCGGCATCGGGATTTATACCGCATCGGTGAACCTACTGAACTCTCGTTCGGGGCGCGCCTTCATGGCGATCCGCGACAACGAGATCGCGGCCTCGGCGATGGGCGTCGACGTCGCGCTGTACAAGACGCTGGCGTTCGGAGTCAGCGCCGGTATTACGGGCGTCGCCGGCGCGCTCGGTGCCATCGCCGTGCAGTTCGTGGCGCCGGACAGCTTCACCATCACGCTCGCGATTCAGCTGTTCCTGGGCATGGTGGTCGGCGGCGTCGGTTGGCTGCCCGGTTCGATCGTCGGCGCGGCCTTTATCATCTTCGTGCCGAACATCGCGGAAGACGTCTCCAAGGGCCTCTCCGGCGCCGTGTTCGGCGTGATGCTGTTCCTCGTCATCTTCCTCGTGCCGCATGGCGCAAGGCAGATCGCAGTCCTTGGTCTGCAACTGGTTGCGAAGCTCAAAAGGAACTGATGCGCCGCTTCATGTGCCACCCAGCTAACTTATTGAGAGACTTATGGCTAAAGTGATTCGCATTCGACGACATGGTGGCCCGGCCGTAATGGAGCTTGTCGATGTCGAGCTACCGAGTCCAGCACCGGATGAGGTTCGGGTGCGTCATACAGCGATCGGAGTGAATTTCTCCGACGTTAACGTAAGGCGGGGTGGCTTCTATCCTAATTACAACCCCTCCTTCCCCTTAGGTATCGGAAACGAAGCCGCGGGCATCGTCGAAGGCGTGGGTGCCGAGGTCGTCGATTTCAAAGCGGGCGACCGCGTCGCCTATGCAGGAATGCGGAGTCAGTTCTACCAAGATACTGGGGCGTATGCAGAAGCGCGCAACGTGCCGGCAGACCGCTTGGTCGCGGTTCCTCCGGGCGTCAGCGATCAGCAGGCGGCGGCTCTGCTCCTCAAGGGGTGCACGGCATCGCTGATCATAACCGACGTGTATAAGCCCGAACGTGATGACATTATCCTGATCCATACAGGCGCCGCCGGCGTCGGCTCGATACTGGTCCAATGGTCGAAACATCTTGGCGCAACAGTGATTGGCACTGTCGGTTCGATCCAAAAGGTTGAGATCGCCAAGCGCTTCGGCTGCGACCACGTCATTCTCTACCGGGAAGTTGACTTCGTCACCGAAGTGAAGAGGATCGCACCGAACGGTCTCACCGCCGTGTTCGACGGCGTGGGCAAGGACACGTTCTTGGCGTCGTTACCTTTGCTGCGCCAGTTGGGTCGTGCCGTCAACTACGGCAATGCGTCGGGGAACGTGCCGCCGTTCAACGTGATGTTGCTTGCGTCCAAATCGCTTTCCGTGACTCGCGTGGGGGTGACGGGACATATCCAGGATACGACGTCGTTCCGGCGAGTCGCCAACAGAGTCTTCGATCTCGTTCAGAATGGAACGATCACAGTTAACATCGACCGCACCTATCCACTGGCCGAAGCATCCACCGCACATGCCGACCTCGAAGAGGGCAGGTTCTCCGGCTCAGTCTTGCTGCTTCCGTGAGACGGCCGATTTGTACTCGATGCCGAGTTCGTCGACACGATCCTTAGTTTTCGGGCCAGGGCGATCCACGCTAACTAGCAACTGACCTATATTGGTCGAACCATAGTTTGTTACCACATTGCACGCGTCGACCTCGCTCTCTTTCCGTGGACCAATTCTCCTTTTCCTTTCGCGCTAAACGCGCTCTGTATGTAGGCTGGTGGCGCATTTTCTGCTTGAATCAGCGATGCGTGGATCCGACGTCCAACGCCAATATCGGTCGCGTCTGCTCCTAGCGGGCGTCAAAAATCGCTTGCCTCAACTGCATTTTATGATAATGGTCGGACCAATATCTGGTTGGCGTGCGCTCGACGAATTGGCTTGCCCGTTTGGATGAAGCCTTGTCTGGGAGCCGTTCACTGACGAGACAATTTCAATCTATGGGAGGTATCATGGCCAAGCTCGATATCACCGAGCACCCGCGCGCGATCGACAAGGAGCTCGAGCGGCCGGATTTGACGCGTCTGCAGCGTCAGATGCTCGAAAACTACCACCGGCATTCTCTCCTCGAGATTAGCGGACAATGGGAGCGGATCTTTGAGGATCCCCGCATGTTCGTTGAAGAGCCTCACTACATACTTTCGTTCAAAGGCGGTGGCGTTGAGGTGAGGGGTATTGAAGCTCTGAAGGAGTTCTACCGACAGATTGGGAGTCCCGTTATTGTTCTTCAGAACCAAAAATTCTTCATCGCTGAGCGGGCGTTTACTTCCATGTCCGTATCAAATCACTTTGTCACCGGCGCTATGCTGAATTCGATGGGCTCTCACCCGAGCGATCCAAACGGCTTCTATATTCGCCGAAAGATGGGCCTCACGCTGTGGCTCTTTGATGAGCGAGGTCGGTTGATCGGTGAGCGTGGCGGTGAGGCGGGTCCCGTAGAGACAATTCCAATTCCCGCGGAGGACTTCATTACCCCGGAGGAAGTGCGCGATGTCGTCGGCCCGCTGGTTCGGCCTTTGCCTGCGTTCGAGCCGAACCGGTCGCGTGCCTGACGCTCTAATCAACGAAGTCGTGCCCTTGGAGTTAGCTTGGCTGGCTGGGGCATCAGGTCATGCACGAATTTCAAAGTGCTGATTGGCTACAAACCACCGTGAGGGAGGTCGCTATGAGATGGAGTGCGCTGCTGGCGGTACTTTTCATAGGGGTTCAAATTGGTCACTCCAGTGCTGCCGAGAATCAAAAGAAATACGGCCCTGGTGTCACAGATGGCGAGATATTGATCGGCCAGACGATCCCTTACAGCGGGCCAAACTCTGCCGCTTCGGGTGCGGTAAAAGGGCAGAACGCTTACTTCGACATGCTCAACAAGAAGGGTGGTATCAACGGACGCAAAATACGTATCATCTCACTAGACGACGGTTATAGCCCGCCAAAGACCGTCGAACAGACGAGAAAGCTGGTTGAGCAAGAAGAGGTACTGGCGATCGTCGGGGCGATCGGAACGCCGACAGGTTTGGCAGTCCAGAAATATCTGAACACCAAAGGGGTGCCTCAACTGCTTCAGACAACGGGCATGAGCCGTTTTAATGCGCCCAAGCAATTTCCGTGGACCACGCCATTCTTCTTCCCCTTCAAGCTTGAGGGAGCATTGTACGCGAAATATATCAGGGACCATATGCCCAACGCAAAGATTGCAGTGCTTTCGCCGAACGACGATCTTGGGAAGGAGTATTTAGCAGGGTTCCGGGAAGGTCTTGGTCCGAGCGCTGATTCAATGATAGTGAAGGCTCTTACCTACGAGAGTAGCGATCCGACCGCGGACTCGCAGATTGCAACGCTTATGGCGTCCGGAGCCGACGTCTTCTTCAACGTGTCTCTAGGTAAGTTCGCACCTCAGACAATTCGCAAGTCCCGCGAATTGAATCCGAGGATGACGATGATCGTGCCGTCAGGTTCGACCTCCGTCGGATCGACGCTGCAGCCAGCCGGACGCGACAACGCGAAGGGACTCATTGCCGGTCTTTGGTTCAAACAGCCCTTTTCGAAGGACTGGGCCAACGATAACGGCGTAAAAGAATATTTGGATCTCCTAAGGGAGCATCTTCCGGGCGCCGACCCCGACAATATTACGTATATGCTCGGGACCATGATCGCTCAAATTACAGAGATTATCCTCCGCAATTGTGGAGACGATCTTACTCGAGAAAACGTCCTAAAGCAGGCGACGAACCTGAAGGACGTTAGCTTACCGATGACCTTGCCAGGCGTAAGGTTGACCAACGATCCCGCCGATTACAACATGCTCCGTCAAATCATGCTGGCGCGATTTGACGGAGAGCAGTGGGTGCCGTTTACAGACGCTTTGACAGTTGAATAAGCGACGAGATCGCTATCAGAAGGCCACACGTACGATATCGATGTCGCAGCTCGGCTACCACGATCTGCGCTACCGCAAGCAGCAAGGCAAATACTGTAATAAAGACAAAGCCTGTAATGGAGCCGGGGACGATTGGCCGGCGTGGAAATCGAACAGCTGCCTGAAAGCAATCGAAATCATACCTCAGGTGCCCGACAATTTGGCATTCCGGGCGCGCCATAGATATCTGTGAAGATCTTTGAGATGGTCACTCATCAATTTGCATGCCTTATCGCAGTCGCGCGCTTGCAGAGCTGCGATTATTCTCCGAAATGTTGCGACTGTTTCGACTTTGGGGCGCGGTGATACTTCCAACAGTACGCTCCTCAGAATCTCCGTAATCGACCGAACTAGAATGACCAGCACTTCGTTTCCCGTTGCTGTGGTCAAAGCGTCATAGAAACCTCCGATTGCCAGCTGTCGCGGTCCTGGCGATGTCGCAATCGTGTGTTTCTCGATCAAATCGACCGCTGTAGTCATCGCCGCAAAGTCCTGTGCCTTCGCGTTCTGACAGGCAAGTTCAACGACAATCTTCAGAAATAATACTCGAACCTCGGTCAGGCTTTCGAGTGAGATGCTCCCAAGGCTGATCATGTCTCCCAAGAGCCGGGTAAGGAGTTGCGGGTCCGCTTCTTTTATAAACGCGCCTCCGTCCCTCCCGGGGTGTGAAATAATGATTCCTGCGTTCTCGAGAGCCCGAAATGCCTCCCTTACGGCCGTCCTGCTCGCTCCAAACTGTTGCGCCAAGTCACGCTCGCCCGGCAACTTGTCGCCTGGTCTTAAGTTGCCGTTGGTGAGCTCTCGCCGGATTTGTAGAACAATATCTTCAAACACCCGCTTCGCTTTGGCAGGTGTGAAGCCAATCTGTCGTGCAGGCGCTGGCTCCAACTCAAGAGATTTGGATCCGATCGCCCCGACCTCTTCTTTTCCTCGACCGCCCCGTCGAAGCGGCGTTAGCTTTTTCATAAAGTCTCCCGTTCGCTCAAGGACAGACATTGTTAGGGACGACGTCTATTCCAACGACACATCCCGGTCTGCTTGAAACATACCCGAATCAAAAATGAATGACCATAAGCGGGAGAGCAGGTTATCGCACATCCCGCTATTGGTCACACCGTCAGAACGCCTTGCCTTACGGCCTAGGTATGGCCGGTCCGCCTAGTCAGATCGAACAGAGCAGTTCCAAGGTGAAGGTCGGGCCAAGTTGACTTCTGAAAAGGTCTGGCCATTAACTGCGTTCGAAAGCTGCAACTGTCTCAACGGACGTACGTATGCTTGATCGAACGGCCAAGATTGATGTGCGAGCATCGCTAGTGCCAAGGGAAATTTTGCGGATGATGCAGATCGGCCTGTGGAAGGCGGTGAGGGTGTTGCCCCGGCATCTGCCAAGAGCGTCGGTTAAACGCCAGAGCGTTTGCCTGGAGCGGCAGTTGCCCAAATTGGGTCCCGTACAATCAGGACGCGTTGCTCGAGGGCGAGATCGTCTATCATGGGACTAATATGCGAGCGCGCTATTGCCGCCAGACGAATTGATCACCGCTGATAAGTGCCGCGAAAAGCTATTTCTCCGCATGAAGCGGATCGATGAGATCCGGCTACTTCGAGCAGTTGAGCGCTTACGGTCTGGAGAAACGGGTAGCAAGCGTAGCCCGGATGAGTATCCAGGGATCCTTACATCAGCGCGTGGCGTCTTGTCCGCGTCTTGCCCTGCTCATGCGGGCTACGCGGTTAGGCAGCCCGGTCATCACGCCGGGAGAGCTCGCTCCGCGGAACGTATTCACGTCCGCTTTGGTGCCACCACGGCTTCGATCGCCTGGCCTACCGCCAAGATATGCTGATCCTGGTTCTGTGTTCCGGCAATCATCAATCCGACGGGGGCTGCTCTGGATTCATGGCAGGGAACGGATAGAGCGCAACCGTCGAAGATGTTGACGGCGGAAGGATTGCGCAACATCCTGCCATTGATCCTGTAGTAGGTTTCGTCGTCCTTGATCACTTCGGAAATCGGCGGCGCAATATCCGGCGTGGTAGGCATCAGCATGGCATCGAAGTCTTTGGCTGCGGCGTTGACCTTGCGGATGAACTGACGGCGCAACGTCTGCAATTCCACATAATCGGCTGCCAATATGGTCTCACCGGTCCTGATGCGGGCAAGGACGCGCGGATCATATTTGTCGGCACCGTCCTTGATGAACTTGCGATGCCAGGCATAGGCTTCAGAGGCGGTGATCATGCCCTTGGGATTGATGGTCGGGGTCATTGCGAATTCCGTCATTGGAAGCTCGACAACCTTTGCCCCTGCTGCCGACAGCTTTGACAATGCCGCACCGAATGCCTTGGCCACTTCCGGAGAGAGTTCGTTCAGGAAATAGGTTTGCGGTACGGCAAGGCGAAGCTGCTTCACGTTCAAGGGAGCTGCCGGTTCCAGCTTCTGATCGGCAATGATGCGATCGAGCAGGGCGCAGTCCTCGACGCTCCATCCGATCGGACCGGCCGAGTCGAACGAGCTGGACAGCGGCATGACACCGTCAAGCGAGACGCGCCTTTGGGTTGGCTTGAAACCGACGAGACCATTCAGCCCCGAAGGAATGCGCAACGAGCCCCCGGTATCGGTGCCGATTGCCGCAGCCGCCATGCCGTCGGCAACGGAAATGGCGCCACCTGATGTCGATCCGCCGGGAATGCGTCCCGTCGCACGATCAAAGACGTTTTTGGGTGTGCCATAATGCGGATTGATGCCGAGGCCGGTATAGGCAAACTCCACCGTGTTGGTGCGTCCTATGATGATAGCGCCGGCTTCTCTTAAACGGCGTACGACAGCTGCATCCTGTGTCGCTGCGGGCTGCCCGATCAGGACGGTGGAACCGCCAAGTGTCGTCTCGCCGGCCTCGTCGAACAGGTCCTTTAGCGAGATTGGAATTCCGGCGAGATTTGGTAGCGCATGGCCCTTCTTGCGTTGCGCGTCGATTGCATCGGCGGCCTGCAGGGCCTCTTTAGCATGAACCTTGATGAAGGATGCTTTGCCTTCCCCATTGGGATCATTGATCGCAGCCAGTGCCTCTTCCACGAGTTGCCGGCTCGTCACGCTGCCGTTCGAGAGGCCGCGCTTGAGGTTTGTAATCGATCGTCCGTGCATGGAATGTCCCGAATCGGAAGCCGGCTGCGCGAGGGCGCGTGGGAAAATCGCATTGACGCCGGCTATAGCTCCGGCAATGGCACCTGATTGGAGAATAACGCGCCGTCTCCGGTCCATGGTCTGCACCTCATGATCTTGTGTCGCAATCTAGTATGGGCACATCACTTGCGGCAAAGGCAATAGCGTCGAACAACCGCCTGCGTCGGGTGCTCAGTCATTTCGGTCGTCACCTGCCAAACAACACGACCGCGCTTACGCCGTTACAGACCCTCGACAACAAAGCCTCGATAGGACGCGCCCTTAAAGCGGTGCTGCGCGACGGCCTGATAGTCCGGGCTGCGATACCAGGCTAAAGCTGCATCGATTGTTGGAAATCTGGCGATCGCCACAGCCTCGGGGGCCGACCCTTCCAGGACTTCCAATCTGCCATTTGCGGCAAGGAACTGCATTGGGAATTTTTCGAGTACCGGTCCTACAGAGTTGCTGTAGATATCCAGCTCTTTCTGATCGAATGTCTGCTCGCGGATATAGATGACATAGGCGGTCATTTGCCTTTCTCCGATTAGACCAGGTGCGCAGACCAGGCGGTTGTTCACGCCCGGTCTGCGCTGCTTTGAGTCCGGCAAGAGATCAGTGCTGAATGACGACCTTGCCTGCGATATTGCGCGCGCCGAAGTGCGCGATGGCTGCCTTGGCGTCGTCGAATGCGTAGACGCTATCGATGACCGGCCGGATGCCATGCTGTTCCATCGCCCGGCACATGTCCTCGAGGTCCCGGCGGCTTCCAACGGTCACCGCGCGAAAGCCAACCCGGCTCCTGAACATGGTCATGAAGTCGACGCCACCTTCATGTCCTGCCAGGATGCCAATGATGGAGATGTCCGCTCCGACCGCGGAGGCCTTCATCGACTGGGGCAGGGTCGCGGGGCCGCCCACCTCGACAACGCGATCGACGCCGCGGCCGTTGGTGAGTTCGCGAACCGCGTCACCCCATTCGGGCGTCGCATTGTAATTGATGACATCGCGCGCGCCCAGCCTGCGAAGCATCTCGGCCTTCTCATCGCGAGAGGTCGTCGAAATCACCCTGGCGCCAAGCGCTGTGGCCAGCTGCACGGCGAACAGTGACACACCACCGGTCCCCTGAGTGAGCACCACATCGCCGGCGCGAACACCCGCAAGTGCCGACCATGCCGTCACAGCGGCGCAGGAAAGCGTAGCGCCTTCCTCGAAGCTCATGTGAGATGGCATAGGAACAAGGATCTCCGCGTTGACCACCTTGTATTCCGTCAGCCAGCCATCGTGATCGAGGCTCCACTGCTCGGCTCGCGTGTTCAGCGTTCCGCCAAACCAGTTGGGAAGGAAGGAATTGACGACCTTGTCGCCGACCCGGAAGCGCTTGACGCCTTCGCCGAGCGCCTCGATTTCGCCGGCGCCATCCGACAACGGCACGCGGCCAATTTGAATCGGTGGCTGATACTGGCCGGCAAAAATGATCAGATCGCGGAAGTTGAGCGACGATGCCCTGACGCGGACCAGGACTTCACCGCGACCGGGCTTCGGAAGCTCGCTCTCTTTGATGATCAGGCTGTCGGGTCCGCCGAAACTGTTGATGTGGAATGAACGCATGGGGCTTGCTCCTGGACTTGATGCCTTGTGATTTCTGTCTACCGGGAGCATGATTGTTTGATAATCGACCTATATTGGTACAGGCCGTGCAGTCAGACTTCACAATAGATCGAACGCGTATGGACGGCGTGGTCATGTTTCTGGCCGTTGCCGAGCTGCGGGGATTTCGGGTCGCGGCTGCGCGTCTCGGGGTGACGCCTTCCGCTGTCAGCCAGGCAATTCGCAACCTTGAGGCCCGGATCGGCTCGCCTCTTTTTGTGCGGACGACCAGAAGTGTAAATCTGACGGAAGCAGGCGAGCGGCTTCTTGCCCACGCGCGGCCGGCTGCGGATATGTTGAGCGCCGGCATCGATGCCGCTGGCAGGTTGGGCGACGACGCGCGGGGAAAGCTGCGCATCAACGCGCCGCGGCCGGCGCTGCCGTTGCTGATCAACCGCCTGCTGCCCGATTTTCTGGCTGCCCACCCACAGATCCAGCTCGAATTCGTTGGCGAGGATCGTCCGATTGATATTGTCGCGGAGGGGTATGATGCGGGCATACGGCTCGGCGATTTCGTCGAAATGGATATGGTCTCCGTTCGCCTGACGCCGGCCGAGCGGTTTGTCGTGGTGGGGACGCCGAGCATCTTCAAGGCGCAGGGCCGGCCGGTCCGCCCCGAAGATCTGCAGCGCTTCCGCTGCATCCTTTATCGGACCGATGCGAGTGGTGCGGACCACTGGCGATTTGTCGTGCGGCGGCGGCCTGTCACGATCGCGGTCACAGGTCCCCTAGTGATCTCTGATGTTGATCTGTGCATCAGGGCGGCACTGCGCGGTGTCGGATTGTTTCGGCTGCCGCGTTCGCTCGTCATCCCCTATCTGGATGCGGGGGCGCTTGAGACCGTGCTCGACGCTTTTGGCGAAGATGTGCCTGGGCTTTCGCTCTATCACCCAAGTCGCAGCCAGGCGCTGCCAAAACTGCGTGCCTTTATCGAGTTTGCGGTCACGCGCATGCGTCATCCGGTGAACGCGACCGACTATCTGCCCACGGCGGCGGATTAGCGGGCTTTTGGGCTATCGGGTTGCGTCGAGGATCCGCAGCTCGGACAGGGTGTCGGCCAGAGTCTTGTGTTCAAGCATCTGCAGGACGGCGTCGTCCGCCTTGGCGGCCAAGTCGACGAAATAGCGTTCGATGTTGGAGCTTACGAGACACTGATGGGGAACCGCCCGCGACGCCCAGAGGCTCTCCTCACCGAGCACGGCGCTGTAGATTTCCCGCAAGGTGATCGCGTCGGCCGGCCGGCCGAGGCGGATACCGCCGTCGCGGCCAAAGCTCGATCGGACGAGCCCGGAGTTGGCCAGGGGACTCAACAGTTTGCGGACCAAACTAGGGTTTGTCCCCAGCGCGCCGGCCAGTTGAGAGGAACTCAACTGCGCGACACCCTCCGCGTGGGCCAGCGCGAGGTTGAGCATCAACTGGAGCGCTGTCGGAAACCGGACATCGATCATGGCGTGGCATCAGCCCAGGAGCGTTTTCGGATCGGGTCTACAATATGAAACAATCATTGTTGCATATCAAGCCGGAAATATGTATCAATGACAATTACGATTAAAGAATGGAGACTCCGATGATGTCTGACGAACTGGCCGTGCAACAGGTCCTCGCCCACTACGTCCGCGCCCACGACCAGCGTGACGGCGCCGCCATGGCGGCGCTTTTCAAGCCGCAGGCGCGGGTGACGATCTTCTACAACAACAATCCCGACGGGAAGCCGGAGATGATCGGGGAGCTCACGGGACGCGAGGCGATCGCCCATGCGACCGCACATATGATGAAGCCGCACCCGCCGCGGGGGTGGAGCCACAACGCCACCGACGGCCTGCTTGTCGACATCGACGGAGACCGGGCGACGGTCGATGCCCAGTTCATGGTCTTCAGCATCCTCGGTGCCGCGAAGCCGGCGAGTGGCTGGCCGGCGGGCGCGGCGGGTGCGATGGGCACGATCACGCCGATCGAATCCGGCTACTACCATCAGAAGCTGGTTCGCGTGGATGGACAGTGGCTCATCGAGTCGCTGCAGGTTCGTCATAACCTGCCGTTTGCCTTCTGAGGCGAACGGCTGAGATGAAAGCGGTTGCCCGGGCGGCCGCGCTCAAGAATCTCGCGGAAAGAGCACGCCCAAGGTTCGTCCCTGTATGAGGGGGCATCTAAGGTCATCTTTCTATCGGTATAAGTATCCTGTCTGAATTGGAAAGCGGGGCAATGCTTCGTGGCGGTGGGAGTCATTCGATGATTGAACTTTACTACGCTGGCACTCCTAACGGAATGAAGATCGCCATTATGCTCGAGGAGGTCGGGCTCCCGTACAACATTAACATTATCGATATTTTTGAAGGCGATCAGCTCACGCCTGGATTCCGAAAAATAAATCCAAACAATAAGATTCCTGCCATTATCGATACAGAACCGACTGACGGCGGATCGGCGTTGCCCATCTTTGAGTCCGGAGCCATCTTGCAATATCTTGCTGAGAAGACTGGCATGCTGCTTCCGACCTCCCCGCGGGAGCGAAGTATCGCAATCCAGTGGCTAACCTGGCAGATGTCATCGCTAGGTCCGATGACCGGGCAGGCCAGCCATTTCGTGCGCTATGCGCCGCCAGGCAATGAATACGGCATTTCCCGATATACAAAGGAACTGCAGCGGTTGCTGCGGGTTCTTGAGGCCCGGCTCACCGAGGTTTCGTATGTTGGAGGCGACGAGTATACGATCGCTGACATCGCCATCTGGCCCGGAAGAACGACCAACTTAATTGAAGGATGTAAGCTCCAAGACTTCCCGGTGACGCGCCGGTGGTTCGAAAGACTTAAGGAGCGGCCTGCCATCCAGCGTGTTCTGGGCGCGGAGCAACTCAGGGCGCCGGCCAAGTATATGGGTCAGAAGCAAGTACTGAGCGAAACGGAGTGGTCCAACATGTTTGGTGATGCTCAGCACACGGCGGGAACGGTTAAGGTCGTGTAAGAATCGTCCCTGATTGAGGTCGCTGTAGTGAAGCTGTTCCTGTTCGATCATCCCGAATGTTGGTCGTCAGCTTGAGGCGAGAAGCGGGCGGCTTAAAAGGTGGGATTGTTCGTCGAGTTTTTCGGAATGCCCGTTGCCGCGTCTCGCCACTGAAACGTAGCAGCTATCATAGCGATTGTGACGGGTCGGATCAGTCGAGAGAGAATGATCATGATTTTCGAGATGCGGCAATATCTGATTGAACGCGGACGGATCAACGACAATCACGACCGCATGCAGAATCACCTGCCACCGCTGCTCGCAAAGCACGGGATTCGGGTCATTGGCCGATGGGTCGCGTTGGCCGGGCCGCGCATGCCGCTATTCTGTTACATCATGGAGTGGGACGACTTTGACGAGAGGGAGGCTTGTTGGGCCGCATTTTATGCGGACCCGGAATGGACGCGTGTACGCGCGGCAACGAACGCGGGCAGCGAGCTTGTGGAAGGCCAGGAACTTGTGTTCTTGCGGCCCAACCCCGCATTCAGGCAGGTAGATATAGATCTCGATCGGCGCATTGGCGGTCTTCATCAAATCATCACGCAGAAAACCCTGGTTGGACGAAATCCCGCCCTCGCCGATTTTCTCCAAGCGACTTATTTTCCGCGCCTGCGCGCTGCCGGCGCTCACATTATCGGTGCGTGCGACCTGATTAGCGGACCGGGAATGCCCGCTACCGTAATGATAATCGCCTGGCCGGACGAGACGGCCTGGGCAAGGGGCTGGCGGCACTTTCAGAACGACAGCGAATTGCTCGATGCCTTTCGAAAGCAGCGAGCACAGTATGGCACCACCCTGTTCGGCAGCAGCGACACGTTCCTGCTGGAGCCTGCCTCTTATGCGCTGCCATTTGCGTCGTTGAGAACACAGGCGCGTTAATTCTTACTGCCATCGCCGGAAAGACTGGATCGTGTCGTAGCTGCGAAGCGGTCTCACTGGCGCCTGGCGGCAGCTATCGCCCGCTAGTTTTTCTTCGGCAGATCGAATCCCGGGCGAGGGACGGTGGTCAGCAGCGCAGTGCTCCATCCGCCGTCGACCAGAACTTCCTGCCCGCTGACATAGCTCGCGCGGTCGCTGGCAAGAAAACAAATCGCGTCGGCAATATCCTGCGGCTGCCCGATGCGGCGAACCGGAACGACTTTCTCGCGTATCGCTCTCACAGACGGATCGCGATAGATGGTCTCCGACATCGGCGTAATCACCATGGCAGGACTGACCACATTGCTGCGTACGCCCATCTCACCCCACTCCAGCGCGATGTTTCTGGACAGCATCAGAACGCCGGCCTTGCTGACGCTATAGGCGCCGCTTGTCGGCTGCGGAAACGAACCTGACAGCGACGAGACGTGCACGATGCTGCCGCCGCCGTTCTCCCGCATGCTGCGGCCGAAGATCTGCGAGCAGATGAAGAATCCCGTCAGGTTGACGTTGATCACGGCGTTCCAGTCCGCTACCGATAGTTCGGCGAGCGGTCCGTTCCTCACCAGGGCGGCATTATTGACGAGCACGTTGCAGCGGCCAAATGCCTCTTCGGCTTCCTTGCAGGCACGTTCCACGCTCGCCGGGTCGGCGATGTCGCATTCAACGGCGACCGCATTGCCACCGCCGCTTCGGATCTGGGCGGTAGTGTCCCGGGCAGTTTGAACATCGCGGTCGACCACGGCTACCTTGCCGCCGGCATCGGCCATGCTTTGGGCGATCGTCCGTCCAATGCCGCCTCCCGCGCCTGTGACCACGCAGACGCGCCCGCCAATATTCAGCCAGTCCTTGCTCATCGGTCCCTCGTTATATGGCGCTTGTCCACGACCTGAACGGTCATATCGGATGACGCAGTCGGCTCCTACCGACAAGAAAAAAGGCGCTTCCGTCCGAAGGTCCGGTAGCGCCTCTATTCACGAACTCTATTGATCAATCAAGGCGCCCGGCGTTTCGGATGCAACCTAGTGAGCCGCACCATTGCGGGCTTCGCGCCGCTCCTGAGCCAACTTGATCAGGGCGTCGACCACATTACGGCCTTCCGTCCTGGCCTTTTCCTTGGTGCCGACCCAAAGAGCGAAGTCTTCTTTGGCGTCCTTGGTATGGTTGTTCCAGTCCTTGTCGAGCGGAGTCGTGATTTCGAGACGCACGCCGTTCGGATCGAAAAAGTAGATGCTGTAGATGATGCCGTGATCGGTCGGACCGACGATGTCGATGTCATTCTCCTTCAGCCAACTGCACCATGTGTCAACGTCTTCCTTTGACGAAACTTCAAGAGCGATGTGAGTGAAGATGTCATAGGCGGGATGGGTCGACTTTGCCGGTGCCGGCAACCCAGGCGCTTCGAAGAAGGCGAGCGTCGAGCCGTCCTTCATTTTGAAGAAAATATGAAAATAGGGAAATGAATCGCCGGTGGAAGGAACCTTGTCGTCAATCACCGTGCTCGCGATTTCCATGCCCATGATGCGCGTGTAGAAATCGTAGGTGGCGGCAACATCGTGCGTCACCCAAGCTGCGTGATTCAGCATCGTCGGGGTCAGTCCGGGGTTACGTGGGGCGACCTTCGGTGTTTGCAGCCCCGTCGGGGTCTTCGCTGCTTCCAGAGTAGACATTTAAGATTTTCCTCGAAGTTCGGTTGTCAGAAGGGTCCGGGGACCAGAATCGTCCTGATCAGGATTTGTCGATTCCAGAGGGACCAGGCGTGGCGCGCCTTACGATGCGACTTTAGCATTTATGATGTGAGCTGACGGGCTTAAAGTATGTCCCCTCTTGGCGGGACGGTGTTGCTTAGAACGGTTCGACACTGCCGCAAAAAGGCGCCAAACTCGCTTTTCCCAGCCGGAGGTTTATTCACCCTCACTTCGATCTTTGGGAACGCTGCCATATCCGTATTGCTCCAGCAGCACTTGCCAGTCGCAATCCTCTCCCAAACGCTGTGCCGATCGTTCGAGCATGCGCTCCATGATTCGGCGAAGTGCTGTCTCATCGCTTTTGGAGAAGCCCGATACCAGAGCCCTTTCACCTGCGTAGAGGAGGGGCACGATCTGGTTATAGACTTCCTCGCCCTTCTTGCTCAGTCGCAATACGACCCTGCGCCGGTCCGCCAAATCCACACGGCGCGAAACCAGCTTCTTGCCCGCAAGCATTTCCACCGCGCGGCTGACGCTGACCTGATCCATTGCGGTCAATTCGCCGAGCGCCTTGGCGGAGAGGGGGAAATGGGTGCCCAGAATGGCGACAATGCGCCAGCCCACCACGGAGAGGCCGAACTGCTGGCTATACATTTTTTCCAGCATCAGGCTGATGCGGCTTGCGACAACGCTGAACGCGTGAGGCAGCGAGTGTTCCGGTGAAAAATGACCGGGCGGCAGCTGGTGGGATCGCTGCTCATCCACTTTGTCACCGGCCACCGCTACGGCCTTCTTCATCGACGTCATCCATGCCTCCGAGACCAGCCTACGATGCCCCTGACGGTGTGTCGAAGAATGTAACAACAGGAGGGGACATTGCGGACTGGAAAAACAGCTTAGCGGCTATGGCGAACGACGGGGATCGTGTTTTCCCCATGATATTCGTGGGAATGATCATTTGCCGACCGCGCGGCGCGAATGCGGGAATAGAGGAAGCAGCCCATGGCGAACCACGATATCGAGTTCACTTGGCTTCATATTCAATATGAAGAAAAGTCTGCTTTCGTAGAGACCTACGGTTTTTCCGGCAACCAGGGAGCGGTGAATCTCGAGGGAATCCTGATCCGGCCGAAGGGGCGTCCTTCGGACACGCTGATGATCTTCATGCACCCGGCCTCGACGCTGCAGCTCCTGCCAGTGCCGCGCGCTGCGGCACTCCATGGCACGCACGTGCTTTGCGCCGCCAGCCGCTATGCGAAGAACGACGCGGCCCTGATCATGGAGAAAGTGTTGCTCGACCTCGGTGCCTACGTGCGCCACGCCAAGGACGTGCTTGGCTACAAAAAGATCGTGATCGTAGGCTGGAGCGGGGGCGGCTCGCTGGCTCTCTTTTACCAATCGCAGGCCGAGAATCCGACCATCACCCACACGCCTGCGGGCGATGCCGTGGACATCAGGGGCGCCGGCTTGATCCCGGCCGATGCCCTGATTTTTCAGGCTGCGCACATCTCGCGGGCGCAATTGCTGGTCGACAGCATCGATCCCTCGATCCGCCGCGAGAACGACCCCGACGACCGGATTCGCGAACTCGACATCTACGATCCAGCTAATCCGAACCAGCCGCCTTATTCTGCCGACTTCATCGCGCAGTACCGCAAGGCGCAGCGTGCCCGAATCGATCGGATACGGGGTTGGGTCTGGGAAACGATGGAAGCCCTAAAGAAGCGCAATACTGCCGAGCTTGAAAGAGGATTTGTAACCCACCGTACCTTCGCCGATCCGCGCTTCATCGATCCGGCGATCGATCCGAACGACCGCAAGCCGCGCTGGTCCTATCTCGGCAATCCGGAAACCGTGAATACCGGTCCGGTTGCGCTCGGGCGTTTTTCGACGCTCCGTTCATGGCTGTCGCAATGGTCGATCCAGGATTCTCGCGCGGACGGCGTGGCATGCGCCGCCTATATCCGGGTGCCGTTCCTCGCAATCGAGAACAGCGCGGATGACGCGGCGCCGCAACCTCACACCGGGATGATCTATCGGGCCGCGGCAAGCACGGACAAGACCTTCCATGTTATCAAAGGCGCAACGCACTATTATGCGGGACAGCCCGAGCAACTCGCCGAGGCGGTTACCCTGCAGCGACGTTGGCTTGTAACGCGAGGCCTGCTGGTCGAATGAAAGTGGGCAGGAGCGGATACCATACAGCGTGGGTCAGCCTCGGACGCCGTTCTGGACAGCAATTTTGCGTCTTCACCCGTTTTCGCGATGGTCGCCGGTTCTTAAGTGAAGAAACCGGTCAACAGGAGAGATAAGATGGCACCGAACGAGTCGAACTTGCGTGCGATCGACTGGATGAGAAATTCGCGCATAAGTGGGCTGGTCGCTCTGGTTGCCGGCGGCGGCAGCGGCATCGGCGAAGCGACGGCGAGAGCGTTTGCCGCAAACGGTGCGTCGGTGGTGATCGCCGACCGGAGAACGGAGCCTGCCGAGCGCGTCGCTGCCGATATCGTCAAGACAGGTGGCAGGGCGATTGCGGTGACGATGGACGTTTCAGTTCAGCCGGAGATCGATGCGGCGATCGCCCGGACCATCGATGCGTACGGTCAGTTGGATATCCTGGTGAATTCCGCCGGTGTCGTTCTTCATGGTGATCTGGAAGATTGTTCGTTGGACGACTGGCACTTGTCCTTTCTGGTCAATGTCGAAGGCGCCCTCATTCTGGGTCGTTCGTGCCTTCCTCATCTGCGCAGAAGTAAAGCAGCGGCAATCGTGAATATTTCCTCGCTTGCGGGCGGTCGTGGTTACCCGAACGGCGGCGCGTACGGGCCGAGCAAAGCGGCGCTGATCTCGTTGACGCGGCAGATGGCGATGGAATGGGCGAGGGATGGCATTCGCGTCAACGTGGTCAGCCCGGGTACGGTCGACACGCCGCTACTGCATGCCAAGCTGACCCCAGCCATCAAGGCAGAGCGAGCAGCGAAAATTCCACTTGGCCGTTTGGGAATGCCAGAAGAAGTCGCTGATACAGTGCTGTTTCTGGCTTCTCCGGCGGCATCTTTCGTGACCGGGCAGGAACTGAATTGCGACGGTGGCCTCTCTCAAAGCCTCATGGTGCAGAAGCTTGCTGCGAGCAGGTGAATGGCGTGCGGGACCGTCACGCCGTTGAGATAGTGCGGTCCATAGGAAGCGAGGAGTTCATCTCAACTATCGGCACGGTGGCAAATGCGAAAGATGTCCTGCCTGGCGTCTTTCGCAAAATCCCGATGCAGGACGCAACGCCAACCAGACGCCCGCGGCTTGCCACCGCATGAAGTAAGGTTCGGTCCCCTTGAATCTCTATTCGCTTCTCGATCAGGCAGCGACCCGATTTCCCGAAAGGGGGGCGGTGTTCTCAGGAGAACTGCAGGTATCCAGCTTCGCCGAACTTCGGTCGCGTGCGCTCAAGATTGCTGCGGCGCTGCGACGGGATTTTGCGCCCGGCGATCGTATCGCCATCATGAGTGAAAACCGGCCGGAATACATCGAATTGCTATTTGGCATCTGGGCGGCCGGTATGGTGGCGACGCCGGTCAATGCCAAGCTTCATGCCAGGGAAGCGGTGCAGATCCTCGAAGACTCCGGGGCTGTGGTTCTATTCGTGTCGTCAAAACTTGCCGGCGAAGTCACCCAGGCCATCGCGACGTCAGGGGCGCGGGACTGCCGGCGGATATTGATCGACCGTCCAGACTATCTCGCGCTGTTTCAGGACGAATGGCGCGGCAGTATCGTTGCATCTCCGGATGCGTTGGCTTGGCTCTTCTTCACCAGCGGCACCACGGGGCGCTCCAAGGGTGCGATGCTGTCGCATCGCAATCTGATGGCCATGACCGTTACCCATCTGGCCGACATGGACCCGATTGACGAGAATTGCAGCCTGTTGCATCCGGCGCCGATGTCGCACGGATCCGGGCTTTATATCCCGGCCTATATCGCACGCGGCGCCCGCCAGGTGGTGCCTGTGTCGAAGGGATTCGACCCGACCGAATTCATCGAGCTTTGCGGTATTCATCCGGGATGCGAAGTGTTCTTCGCGCCGACGATGGTGCAGCGGCTGCGGCTTGAGGCCGAACGGACCGGACGCCGCCCCGCTAACCTTCGGACCCTTATCTATGGTGGCGGCCCGATGTATGTCGAGGAGCTCAGGAAATCTCTCGTAACGTTTGGCCAGGTCTTTGTTCAGATTTACGGGCAGGGGGAGTCACCGATGACGATCACCGGCCTTCGCCGCGCGGATCATTCCGGCGACGATGCGGCTATTCTCGGGTCGGTCGGCTTTCCGCGCACTGGCGTCGCCGTTGCCGTGGTCTCGCAGGACGGTGAACCGCTCGCTTCCGGCGAGGTCGGCGAGATCATCTGCCGCGGCGATGTCGTGATGTCCGGTTACTGGAACAACCCAAAGGCGACAACGGAGGCGCTGAAGGATGGCTGGCTCTACACCGGCGACATGGGGTCGTTTGATGATCGCGGCTACCTGACGCTTCGCGACCGTTCCAAGGATCTCGTCATCAGCGGCGGCACCAATATCTATCCGCGCGAGGTCGAAGAAGTGCTGCTCAAGCATCCTGATGTCGCCGAAGTTTGCGTCACCGGACAGCGTCATGCCGAATGGGGCGAGATCGTGGTCGCGTTTGTTGTCCGAAGGCCGGGTGCGATAATCGACGACAAGGAACTCGATCGCCATTGTACCGAACAGATCGCGCGGTTCAAACGGCCGAAACGCTACGTGTTCGTCGAGGAGCTACCGAAGAACAACTACGGCAAGGTACTCAAACGCGAACTGCGGGAACAATTGCCGCCCCTTGAACAATAACCTGAATTTGAATCCGGTTTCCTGTCTGTCGCCGTGTCCCCGTGGCGGGGACGCGCGATGTCGCAGCTTCCATGCGTAGCATGATTGAACCGCCGCGCTTCTTCAGCGCGGCCGACGCATCGATTGCTGTTTCGCATCTTTTCGTGAGGCCCGACATGCTGATCACGCTCGGTTTCTACAAGCGCAAACCCGGTCTGAGCCGCGAACAATTCTCCCAGCATTGGCGCGAGGTGCGTGGCCCGTTGATCGCAAGCAACCCGATCTTGTCGAAATATCTGACGCGATATGTCCAGCATCATTGCGTGCCCAGCAACGGCTGGCCGAATGTCGGCGACCTCGAATATGACGGCTTTTCCGAGTCCTGGTTCGATAGCCTCGAGGCGCGCAAGGAGATGCATGCGCTTCCCTATTTTCAGAGCGAGATGATCGCGGACGAGCACAGGTTTCTCGACATGAAGGCGACGCGAATCCTGATGTTCGACAATCAGGTGGTGCAGGTCGGCAGGGATTACTCGGCCGAGATCGCGGCAGGCAAGGCGTGACGCGAACCCTCGTCTGGCTCCATTTGTATATAAGGCGCGAAGCATGAAGGGACTGACAGATCGAACGGCGATTGTCACCGGCGCGGGTCAGGGCATCGGTCGGGCGGTCGCGGAGCGGCTTCTGGATGAAGGGGCCCACGTGCTGGCGGTCGATATCAGGGCCGAGGGTCTTTCCGCCTTCCCGACGCATGATCGTCTGGCGACGATGATCGCCGATGTCACGGTCGACGAGGCGCCTGCACAGATCATCGGCCGTTGCGTTTCGGCGTTCGGAGACGTGTCGATCCTCGTCAACAACGTTGGTGTCGGCAACGCCCCGCCGGTGCACGAGACGACGGACGAGATATTCGACCACTACATGGATATCAATTTGCGCGGTACGTTCCGTCTTTCCCGGGATGTGCTGCCCGAGCTGCGCAAAACCCGCGGCGCTATCGTCAATATCGCCTCCAGCATTGCCCTGTCCGGCTATCGGCGGTGGGCTGCTTACGCGATGGCGAAGGCCGGCGTCGTTGCGCTGACCCGCAACATGGCTTCGGACTATGGCCCTGAAGGGATCCGGGTCAATGCCGTCGCGCCCGGTATCATTGCCACGCCGCTAACGGCAGATCGGCTCAAGACGGCGCGCTTTCAGGCGACCATCGTCGGCACTATGCCGCTCGGTAAGGTTGGCAAGCCGGAAGATGTCGCATCCGCGGTGGCATTTTTGGCCAGCGACGAGGCATCGATGATCACCGGACAGATTCTGGCGGTGGATGGCGGTCAAACGTCGTCGGTCTTCATCAGCGACGAGATCGTCGCAAACTGGGAATCCACCAGAGGGGCGAATTGACATGCGGATCGCGTTGGTAACCGGCGGCGTCGGCGGGTTGGGCCTTGCGACCGCGAAGCAGTTCGCAAGCGACGGCATGACGGTCATCATTGCGGATCTCGATGGTACGATAGCGGAGAGAGCCGCGGCGACGCTTGAGGGTGACGGCCATCGCGGCATCGCGTTCGACGCCGGCAACGAGCAGAAGGTGATCGCCGCTTTCAAGCAGGTCGAAAGCGAGATAGGCCCGATCGCGGTGTTGGCGCATTTTGCGGGCATGCTCGGAACCGGCGGAACGGCAACCGGCATTTCGCTGGCGGATGCTTCGCTTGACGACTGGGACAAGGTCACCGGCCTAAATGCGCGAGGCACTTTCATCTGCGTGCGTGAGATGGCGCGTTGCCGCCGCGCCAGGCCGGTAGAGCATGGCCGCATCATCACCGTGTCGTCGCTGGCCGGCCAAACCGGCGGGTTGCAGTCCGGCGTTGCCTATTCCGCCTCGAAGGCGGCTGTTCTCGGTATCACCCGCGCTGCGGCGCGCGATCTTGCGTCGCTCGGCATCACTGTCAACGCCATCGCGCCGGGACCGATCGATACGCCGATGCTAGCGCAGGCAACCGGACAGAACAATACGGGCACCAAGTACACCAAGCTCGATTCCATTCCTCTCGGCCGCGTCGGCCTTCCCGAAGAGATCGCCGCGGCCGCGTCGTTCCTCGCCTCCGTCAACGGCGGCTATGTGACCGGCGCCACCATAGACGTTAATGGCGGTCTATTCATGCATTGAGACAGCACGCTGCGCCAATTTCGGCCGCGTCGATATTGAGGACAACGATCGATGACGCAAACCATGCGCGCCGGAGTCGCGAGCGAAAACGGACTCGAACTACGTGAAGTCGCCCGCCCGTTGCCTGCCGCGGAGCAGATTCTGGTGCGGGTAGCGGCGGCTGGAATGAATCGTGCCGACCTCAACGCCGCAAAAGGCGCGGGCGTCGCCAGCAAGGATGGCTTAGGCAAGCCGATAGGCATGGAATGGGCCGGCGAAGTCGTCAACGTCGGGCGCGACGTCAGGGATTTTAAAGCCGGCGATATGGTGATGTGCTCCGGCACCGGCGGCTATGCGGAGTTCGCCGTCGCGGACGCTGGCCGCGCGCTGAAGCTGAAGCCGGGTTTCGACATGAGAACGGCCGCCGTTCTGCCGCTTGCGCTGCTTACGGCGCACGATGCCGTGGTCACGAACGGTCAATTGCGCAGGGGTGATGCTGTTCTCGTGCAGGGCGCGAGCTCGGCCGTGGGGTTAATGTCGCTGCAGATCGCGAAGCTCAAGGGAGCAAGTGTTATTGCGGGGACCTCCACCAATGCGGGGCGGCGCGGTCGTCTGCACGAGTTCGGTGCAACGCTGGCACTCGATCCGGCGAATGTGACCTGGACCGACGATCTGATGCAGGCGACAAATGGGGCGGGCGCAAACCTTATCGTCGACATGATTTCAGGCCCCTCAGTGGGTCTATCCATGAAAGTAGCCGCGGTGCGCGGTCGCGTGATCAATGTTGGCCGTCTCGGCGGTACAAAGGCCGAATTCGACTTCGATCTTCACGCTGCGAAGCGGCTCGATTACATCGGAGTCACCTTCCGCACGCGCACCCGCGATGAGATCAGGCAGATCGTTTCGCGCATGCGCGACGATCTGTGGGAGCATATCGAGGCGGGAACACTGGTGCTGCCGCTGGACAGCAGTTTTCCGTTGGCCGATGCCCGAGCCGCCCACAAGCACATGGCTGCCAACGCCCATTTCGGAAAGATCGTGTTGATCCCGTGACACGGCTGTTCGTAACGCTCAAGAAGGTCCTATGAAAGTCTTCGATGTCATCGTGGTCGGCTCAGGAGTCGGCGGAATGACCGCGGCCGTGGTCGCCGCCCAGCACGGGCTCGAGGTACTGGTCGTCGAGAAAACCGAATCGTTTGGCGGGACGACGGCGTTTTCCGGCGGCGTTGCATGGATTCCGAATAATCATCACATGGACGATGTCGGCGTCGCGGACAGCCGCGAGAAAGCGCTGGAATATCTGAGGAATGTGCTCGGCAATCATTACGATGCGGCGAAGATCGAGGCTTTTGTCGATAACGCGCCAGCGATGCTGCGATACATGGAGGCCAATACCGCGCTCGATTTCGTTCCCACGCCGACGCCGGACTATGAACAGCAGCATTCGGGCGCCTCACGCTATCGCGGCGTGCTCGCGAAGGAATTCGACGGCCGCCGGCTCGGGTCGCATTTCAAATATCTCCGCAGGCCCCGTTCCGAGTTGACAGTCTTCGAGAGCATGCAAGTGGCCGGCGCCGATATCATTCCTCTGCGCAAGGCGTTCCGCACTGTTCAGGGCTTTTCACATACGACAAAAATGGTGTGGAGCTACGCCGTTCAGAAGCTGCTGTACGGCCGGGGAACACGCGTCGTCAGCGGCAACGCCCTCGCGGCGCGGCTGCTCCGCTCGGCGCTCGACGCTAAGGTGACCCTGTGGCGAGAAGCACCGGCGCGAAAATTGGTGATCGAAAACAATTGTGTAACTGGGCTTGTGGTGCTGCGTGATGGCAGCGAAGTTGCGATTCGCGCCCGGCAGGCTGTCGTGATGGCCAGCGGCGGCTTTGGCTCCAACGAGGAGATGCGCAAACAGTTCATGCCGCTTGCCGAGCATCACGTCTCGGTTCAGCCGGAAGGCAATGTCGGCGACGGTATCAGGATGGGCGTCGGAGCCGGGGCCGATCTCGTCACGACGAATCCGGCAAACGCCATCTTCATTCCGGTTTCCATGGCGCAGCGTCCGGATGGATCCTGGGTGAAATTCCCACACATCATGATCGACCGCTATATGCCAGGTTCGATCGCCGTCGATCCGGCCGGTAGGCGGTTCGCCAACGAGGGCGGCTCGTACCACAACTTCGTTATGAAGATGCAGCAGCGCGGGTTGCCGAAAGTGTACATGATCGCGGACCGTCGCTTCCTGAGAACCTATGGCATGGGACTCGCGAGACCGTTTCCGTATCCGGTGCGTCCATGGGTCAGGAACGGATATCTCGCCGAGGCACCGACGATCGGCGCGCTTGCGGAGAAGATAGGTATCTCGCCAAAGGTGCTGGAACAGACGATCGCCCGATTCAACGAGCATGCGTCAAAGGGCGAAGACCCCGATTTTGCGCGCGGTGCCGACGTCCATTCGCGGTTCCGTGGTGACCAGGAGAACAAGCCGAATCCGAGTCTCGGGCCGATCTTGAAACCGCCGTTCTATGCGATGGCGATGCTGCCGGGAGATCTCAGTTCGGTTGCCGGTCTCAATACCGATGAAAGGGCACGGGTTCTGACCAAGGCGGGGGAGGTCATCCCCGGATTCTATGCCCTGGGTCTCGACATGAATTCGATGACCAAAGGCTTCTATCCTGGCGGAGGCTCCAGTCTTGGGCCCGCTCTGACCTTTGGCTATATCGCCGCGCGCGACATCGCGGCGGCAGCAGGAAAGCAGTTGCGCAATTGACATCAGGCTCTCGCTCGCAGAGCAAGCTCGCGCGTCCCATTGCGGGCGGTCGCGGTTACGCGAACGGCCGCGCCTATGGGCCGAGAAGAGGCGCCGATCTCCTTGACGCGGCAGCAGCTATCGGTTGCGTGATTTTGCGGACGCCAAAGAGCGTGTCGTGGGGCATGTCCTAGAGGCAGCAAACAGGGTGACAGCAAACAGGCGAATTTTCGGCTTTTTGGCCTTCGCTGGATAGAGCGCGCGTCCCATGGCGCGGTGACAGGCCGGATGCGGGGATGGGTTAGAATATGACCAAATAAACGAGACGGATGCGATCGGTCTTCGTGGCCTGTGAAGCATTCCGGAGGTGAAATTCGGAGGGGATTGATGATGTTGAGCACCCAGGCGGTTCTGGGCAGCGGAGGCGTGTGGCCGTTGCGCGATATCCCGGCGCTGTGCCCGGCAACTCCTACGCGTTCGGTCGGCGCGGGAGCGCGCGTGCCATGTTGATGCAGCAGATTCTCAACGGCGTGGTTGTGGGAAGTGTTTATGGCCTTTTTGCACTTGGCTTTACCCTGGTTTTCGGCGTCAACCACATCATGAATCTGGCTCACGGCAGTGTCTTCATGCTGGGCGCCTTTGCCGGACTGTATTCGGTCATCCTTTTCGACGCGCCTTTCCCTGTCGCCCTGCTTGTCGGCGCCCTGGGCGGAGGCCTGGTGTCGGTCGTTCTGGACCTGGTTGCGTTCAGGCCGCTTCGACGGCATGGGTCGCTTGAATTTTCCTCGATCGTCTCGTCGATTGGCGCCAGTCTCATTTTGCTGTCGCTTGCCCAGCAGTTGACGGCGACGCGAGTGATGCGGTTTCCGTTCGACACTTTCCCGATCGTCGTGTTCAATTTCCTCGGTCTGAGAATTCAGCTCCTTCAGCTCGTCATCATCGGCATCGTCGTGCTGATGGTGGTTGGACTGCTGTATTATCTCTATCGCACCAGCTTCGGCCGCCAGATTCGTGCCGTAGCGTTTTCGGAACATACCTCGAAGCTGCTCGGTATCAATCCGACGGGGATCAATTTCCAGGTGTTCTTCCTCTCCGGTGCGCTTGCCGGCATTGCCGGCGTCTTGATTGGCATTGTCTTCAACTCGGTGCATTTCATGATGGGAGAGCCGCTGCTTCTCAGGGCTTTTGTGGTGATCGTTCTGGGCGGCTTGGGAAGCATCCCCGGAGCGCTGATCGCCGGCTTGCTGATTGGTGTCATTCAGACGTTGACCGTCGCTTACCTGTCTGCCGGGCTGGCCGACGCCCTTGTGTTCTCGATCCTGTTTCTTGTGCTGTTGATCAGGCCGACCGGCTTGTTTGGCGGCGCGGGTGCTGTCGCCCGGGTAACGCGCCGATGATGACATTCCTCTATGCCTATGAACCGCTTTTTGAACTCGCGCTTTTCAACGTCCTGCTGGCGTTCAGCCAGTATATCGTCCTGAAGGCCGGGGTCTTCTCGCTTGGCACCGCGGCGTTCGCCGCCATTGGATCCTACACCGCTGCGATCATGGTAACGAAGCTCGGGCTTTCGCCCTGGCTGGGTTTGGCGGTCGCCACCGCCCTTGGCATCGCCGCCGGGGCGATTGTCGCCATCCCGCTGGCGCGGCTGCGCGGCGTGTTCCAGGCGCTCGCGACGCTGGCGTTGGTCCAGATCGTACTTTCCGTCACGTTGAACTGGGTCGATGTGACGAATGGTGCGCTCGGTATCAACAGTATTCCAAAGACCGTCGGCCTCGTCGGGTTATTGTGCGTCGTAGGGTTGCTGGCCTACTTCATGTTGGCAATCGGCTCGTCGAGCATCGGCCGGGCCTTCGACGTGATCCGTGAAGATGAAACGGTCGCCGTTTCGCTCGGCATCTCCGTGCAAAAGCATCACATGATTGCCTTCATTCTGTCCGGAGCGATTGCCGGGCTGGCGGGGGCGCTGCACGCCTACAACAGCTATTCGATCACGCCTAACGAGTACGGTTTCAACATGGTGGTGATGGCGCTTGCCATGGTGGTACTCGGCGGACGCGTATCCGTCTGGGGACCGATCGTGGGCGCGGTCGTACTGACGGGGCTTCCCGAGTTGCTGCGCGGATTTCAGGAATACCGCATGGTGGTGCAGGGCGCCCTGCTGTTGCTATCGATCATCTTCCTTCCGCAGGGTGTTGCCGACACGCTGATCTCGGTGATCGCGCGGAAGCGGATCGCTACCGGAAACGCGAAGACCAAAGTGGTGGTGGCATGAAAGCTCTGGTCCTGGACAACATCGCGCGGAGTTTCGGGGGATTGCGCGCAGTGAATGGCGTAAGCCTGACAGCGCCCAGCGGCCGCATTACCGGTCTTATCGGACCGAACGGAGCCGGCAAGACCACGGTGGTCAATCTGATCACCGGCCTTCTCAAGGTGACGCAGGGACGGATATTGCTCGGCAATCAGGATGTCACCGAGGCCGATGCCACGATGCTGGCGCGTGCTGGAGTGTCGCGCACATTTCAGAATATCCGCCTTATCAGCGGGGCAAGCGTTCTCGACAACGTCGTCGCCGGCTTTCACCGCCACGAGACGTCCGGAACGCTGGCGAATCTTCTCGGCCTGCCGTCTGCGATTCGTGAGCGGCGGGCGCTGGAGGCGCGGGCGGAGGCATTGCTCGAACGCTTTGGCATGGCGACGCTGGCGAAACATCCCGCCGGCGGCCTTTCCTACGGGCATCAACGCCGAATCGAGATGATGCGCGCGCTTGCCATGGAACCGGCGGTGCTGCTGCTGGACGAACCGGTCGCCGGAATGAACGATAATGAGGCGTTCAGTCTTGCAGATATCTTCAGGACCGTCGCGCAGCAGGGCGTGGCTGTTCTCCTGATCGAGCACAACATGCGGTTCGTGATGTCCTTGTGCGAACATATCTACGTTCTCGCGTCGGGTCAGTTGATCGCCGAGGGCGAGCCTGACGCGATCGGGCGGAATCCGAAAGTTATCGAAGCGTATCTCGGAGCCTGATGATGTTGACAATCGACAACCTCTCGGTGTCCTACAAAGGCATCCGCGCGCTACGCGGCGTTAGCATTGAGGTCAAGAAGGGCGAGATTTTTGCACTGATTGGCCCGAACGGTGCCGGAAAATCGACGCTTCTCAATGCAGCGAGCGGCATCGTTCCGGTCGCCGAAGGTCGCATTCAGCTTGAGGGCGAAGTCATCAGCGGCCGGCCCGCGCATCTGATCGCCCGTGCCGGGTTGATCCAGGTTCCCGAAGGACGGCGGATGATCGGACCGCTGACGGTGATGGAAAACCTTCTGCTCGGCAGGCAGGCGGTGGGCGCGCGAGGCAGGAATCCGAAGGATCTGGAGCAGGTCCATGACCTGTTTCCGCTTCTCGCCGAGCGCCGCGACCAACTCGCGGGCCTGCTCTCCGGCGGACAGCAACAGATGCTGGCGATCGGCCGCGCGTTGATGGGGCGTCCGCGCATCCTTCTTCTTGACGAACCGAGTCTCGGTCTGGCGCCGGTCATCATCCGGGAGGTTTTCGATGCGCTGATCCGGCTCAACAAGGAAGGACTGACGATTTTGTTGGTCGAGCAGAACGCACGCATGGCGCTTGAAGCAGCGACCAGAGCGGCGGTCATCGAACAGGGCAGGATCGTTCATCAGGGACCTGCATCCGAGCTCGCTAACGACCCTGTGGTGGCCGACCACTATTTCGGCCGTGCCGCGAAAGTCGCATGAAACGCCTGAAAAGGGTGGCCTGATCCAATGGAGAAGAAAATGCAATTATCACACAGAAGTATGTTTGCAGGCGGTATTGCCGTGATCGCAATGACCATCGGCGCGGTGCCGGTTATGGCGCAGGAAACCATCAAGCTCGGCATCATGAATGCGTTGACCGGCGCCTATGCCTTCGGTGGCGTGCCGATCCAGAACGGCATGAAGCTTGCGATCATGCAGGCCAACGACGCGGGCGTGCTCGGCAGTACGAAGATCACCTATGTCGAGGCGGACTCCGCCGGCGACAAGGGGCAGACCATCACGCTGGTTAGCAAATTCGCCCAGAGCGACAACGTGCTGATGATCCTCGGTCCGACCACAAGTCTCGAGTCGACCGGGGGGGCGCCGGTGGCTAACCAGCTCAAAGTTCCGATGTTCGTGATCGGGTCGTCGAAGGCCATTCTTGCTGCCGGTCCTTACTCGTCGAAAGTCCAGGCCGTCGGCTCCGACATCATGGGTAATTTGAGCAAATATGCCGCGCAGAAGCTCGGCGTGAAGAAGGTCAGTCTCGTGTTCGATCGTTCGAACGACGGGTACGTCGGGCAGAAGGATGGGTTCAAGAAAATCCTGCAAGATGCCGGCGTGACGATCGTATCCGAGGAGGGCATCCTTGCCTCGGATACGGACTTCCTTGCGCTTGCGACCAAGCTCGCCGGACAGGATATCGATGCATTCTTCGCGGCGGCGCCCGCTGAAGTCGGCGCGAACGTTCTGTTGCAGGCGCGACAGGGCGGTGTTCCGAAGAAGGTGCTCTTCCTCGCACCGTCAACCTTCGCATCCGATTCCTTCATCACCACCGCGGGATCCGCGTCGGAAGGCGCTTATATTGTCGCCGACTATTTCGCGAGCGATCCGGGCGAGCTGAACCAGGAGTTCGTCAAGGCGTATCGGAAAGCCTACAAGGTCGAGCCCGACAATTGGGCCGCTATGGGTTACGCGCTCGCGGCGCTCGCCGTTCAGGCCATCAAGGATGCCGGTCCAAACCCTAATCGTGAAACGGTGATGAAGGCGATGAACGCGCTACGTGATCAGCCCACGGTCATGGGTAACCATACCTGGACGATGGACGACGACCGCAACCCGAGCTATGGCGCGGCTCTGCTCACCGTCAAGGGCGGTAAGTTCGTGCTCGCGCCATAAGAAAGGACAAGGGCTCGCCGCAAACGCGAAAAGCCCGCGTCTCATATCGGAAGCCGCCTTCCCGCGAGGGGAGGAAAAATCCAGCGGCGTTTTCTCAATTGTCGCCTCGCGCCGGACCAGTCCATCGACCACGCCTACACTTATGTGTTCCGCGCACCGCTCTCGCTGCTGGTCGAGCTTCGATGGTTTAAAAGCGGAGTATACGAATGAGTGATCTCGCAAGGGTCTGGGATACCCCGAAAGCCGTGTGTCCCGTCGGCAGCATCGGGCGCAACTATGCACCGTTCGATCATGAGCGTATGCACGAGTCTCTCGCCGTCGCTCGCAGGAGCGAACCGGTGTTTTATTCGCCGGATATCGATTACTGGGTGGTGACGCGCTACGACGACGTGTTCGCGATCCTGCGCGATCCGGATCGGTTCTCGGCTGCAAACGCCAACACCCCGATTTCGCCGGTGCCGCAGGAAGCGCTCGACCTGCTGAAGGAAGGCGGCTACGCCCTTGAGGGTATCCAGGTCAATTGCGATCCTCCGCGTCATACCCGGATCCGGAATTCGGCGTTCCAGCTTCTGAACATGAAGCAGTTCGGGTATCTGGAAGACGACATCCGCCGGCTGGTAATAGACTCGCTGGATCGTATGAAGGGTAAATCGCGTGTCAACCTCATGGAGGAGTTCACGTACGAGCTGCCGGCCAAGGTGATTTTTCTGATTCTTGGCATTCCCGAGGATGAGGCGGCTCAGGTCAAGAAATGGGCGACCAATCGCCTGCTGCTCTCGTTCTCGCGACCGACCCATCAGGAACAAATGGATGCGGCGCGCAATCTTCTGAAATTCTGGCACTATTGCGTTGGCCTCGTCGCCAGACGCATTGACAGCCCGCAAAATGACTTCGCCAGCAATATGCTGCGTTTGCGGAACGGCGACGATACCGTGTTGACTGTCAACGAAATCAACTCCGTTGCCTTCGGCCTGCTGTTCGCGGGACACGAGACTACCACGACCCAGGCGACCAATACGATCAACGCGCTGCTGACCGAGCGGGATAGCTGGGAAGCGATCTGTGCCGACCCCTCATTAATTCCGAATGCGGTCGAAGAGGGTTTGCGGATGTACGGTGCGGTCGTGAACTGGCGGCGGCGCACGAGATGCGACGTCGAAATATCGGGAGTTCGGATTCCGGCCGGGTCGAATATCCTGATGTCGTTCATGTCGGCGAATCGCGACGAGAAATATTTCGACAGGCCAGACCATTTCGACCTGCGCCGCGCCAATGGACGCAAACATCTCACATTCGGCAATGGCATTCATGTCTGCCTGGGCGCGCCGCTGGCTCGGCTTGAAGTCAGGATCATGCTCGAAGAACTCAGCAAGCGCTATCCGGACGCCAGGCTTGTCGGCGATCGGAAAGTTGAATATGTCCCGGCTTTCGCTTTCCGGGTTCCAAAGTCCCTGTGGGTCGATCTCGAAGCATAAAGGTCGTTTCCTGACCGCTATCCGATCCCGCGACGCCAGGTCTCAAGAGGACGCCAAGATGATCCTGCCCGGCCGGTTTCAGCCGCCGTCCCGCCAACTGGTGGTGTACGGAGAATCTCTCGCGCAAGCGCTTCCTCGCGTCGTCAAGCAATTCTGGGTCGGGCAGGCGGTGGTCGTAACCAACACCAGCCTCGCGGCTAAACACGGCCTGGGAGGCAAGGTCTCGGCTATCCTCGGCGAGACATTGAGAAATACCGTAACCGGTATTCGGGAGAACTCTCCACGCGAGGACGTCATGCGCGTCGCAACTGCCTTGCGCAGCAAGGGCGTGGACGCCGTTGTAGCGGTCGGCGGCGGTTCGGTTGTGGAAGCGGTGAAGGCGGCACGTATTTGCCTGACAAATAATGTGAAGGATGCCGCCGATCTCGACAGACTCAAGACAGCGACCACGGCGGCATCGCCGCGGCCCTATCTCATCTCGGTTCCGACAACGCTTTCAGGCGCGGAATTCACGCAATTCGCCGGGATTACGGACGAGCGAACCGGCATCAAGGATGCTTTCCACCATAAGGACCTCGCGCCGGATGTTGTTATTCTGGATCCCGAGGCCACGCTGACGACGCCTGAGCGACTCTGGCTGTGCACCGGTGTGCGCGCGCTCGACCACGCGGTCGAGACATGGTGTGCCAAAGAACCGACGCCTTATTCCGATGCGACGTCCCTCTATGCGGCGCGTACCCTGGCGCATTGGCTGCCGATAACGAAGATTGCGCCCGGTGACATCCAGGCGCGGCTTGGATGTCAGGTCGGCGGCTGGATGGCCATTCAGGGTACCACCATCGGCGTGTCACACGGCGCAAGCTATGGCATCGGCCACGCGCTCAGCGCGGTTACCGGCATGACGCACGGCATCACGTCATGCATTATGCTGCCGCATGTTCTTCGCTACAATTTTCCGGCCTCGCACGACCGCCAGGCCGTCGTCGCCCAGGCGATGGGAAAGCCGGACGAAACGCTCGCGGATATCGTTGCCGGCCTCGTGGTCAATCTTGGATTGCCGACGCGCCTTCGGGATGCGGGCGTGCGTCACGATCAAATATCGACCATCGCCAAAGTGGCACTGGCCAAACCGTGTGTCAGGGCCAATATTCGCCCGATCGATACCGAGCATGCCATGACCCAACTGATCGAATCCGCGTTCTAGAAAGGCTGTTCAACAGCGCGCCTTCGAACGCCGATATGGGTGGTGAAGCGAAACCCGAATCGAACTGGCTTCAGAGCATCTCGAAGATTTCGTAGATTGATCTCCGATCCTCCTCAAACCAACTCCCGAGACGATTGGCCAGGCCGGCGCTTTGGAGAGTCCCCGGCATCAGGGACAGAATCGGGGCGGGTCTGCCGTTAGACTTGGCGGAGCTACCGGCGGCTTATCTTCCCATTCGACGAACAGGAACGAGCTCAATGTTGAATTTCGGCCTGAATGATCGCGTTGTCTGCGTGACTGGTGGTGCGTCGGGAATAGGGCGGGCGTCTTCACTCGGAAGCAGGGTGGCGATTACTCGTCGAAAAAGCTGCTTGAAGCCGGCGTCTATAGGGACTGAATAGCCGCTGCTGCGTCATCTCTGTGGAGTAAGCACCTCATGCCCGACGCCCAGCTTCCTGTTGCCGACGAATTGGCGCTTCGCAATCTAATCGCACGCTATGCCCATTTTGCAGACGCCGGCGATCTCGACGCTTTCGCAAACCTCTTTGTCAAGGACGGCACCTGGACGCGGGAGAATTCGCCGCCGGAGGCGCTCGGTGGCTCGGGATTGCCTTCCGAAACCGTGGCTGGCCACGACAGCCTGAAGACAATGATTGAGAATTCAATCATCAAACGATTCAATCGCAAGTTCCGACACCAGATGACGGATGTGCTGATCGAGCCCGGCAACGGTCCTGACGAAGCGAGAGGGCTTTGCCGCGCGTTGATCACCGATTGGCGTGACGGGCCTGGGAAAATCGCCATGTGCGGAGCCTACACCTCGACATTCGTGCGCACAGCTGACGGCTGGCGCTTCAAAAGCGTCAGCGTCAACGTCCTGCCGGCTTGAGACAAACCTGGGACGGCGGTGCGAGACTGGTACGCGGGATACCGCAAGGGAGCGGCCGCAGTGTCCCGAACCATGTGGAGACTATTCCAGAAACCTCGGCTCCTCGCGCCGTGAGGAAGGGCAGGTCGCTCTCTGCGGTCGCCAACCCATGAAATTGCAATTCCCCAAAGGGGGGGACATACGGGAGGGCAGCGTTCTTATTATGCTGTCCGGCGGGCGCTCGGTTGGGAGTGGCGATGACAGTTCGATCGGGCGCGCCGCTGGAGGCGCAGCCGGGATCGGGAGTTTCGGATGACGAGAGTTGCGGAACAGCGCAGGTTGATCGAGGCGCCTGTTCTCGATATCGATCCCAATGCGATCGGAGTTCTTGGGAACCCGTATCCGTTTCATGAAGAGCTGCGCGACACTGGTCCGGTCGTGCGAATCAAGGCCCACGGTGTCTACGCGGTCGGACGGCATGCGGAGGCTGCGGAAGTTCTGAACGTTAAGTAGGTGGGGGAGTGATGATGAATGCCAATCCAATTGCCAGCGGCGGACCGACTCTCGCTGGTGCGCCGCCTTACAGGATCGTCAAAACGTTGCGAACCCCGAAAGAGCTTCCGTTGCGCGAAGGCGTAGCGGCTGCCGGCCCGCCAAGAAGGACATGCTCATGACCCATGCAACTACAACGACGAGTCTGCCCGAAGCTCCGATCCTTGATATTGACCCGTTCTCGGACAACAATATCGAGAATCCTTACGAATTCCATCGGGCGTTGCGCGAGACCGGTCCGGTCGTATTAATCGAAAAGTACAATATGTATGCGGTTGGTCGATATGAATCGGTTCGAACCGTGATGACCGATTTCGCGCGCTTCACATCGGAGGGAGGCATCGGCCTTTCCGATATTCGCAAGCCCGGCGCGTGGCGGACGCCAAGCCCTATCACCGAGCTCGACCCACCGCGGCACACCAGGGTTCGCGGCACGCTGACCAAAATATTGTCGCCGATCGTGATCCGCCGCTGGCGTGAGGTGTTCGCCGCCGAAGCTGAAAAAGTGGCCGAACGGGTCGTCGAAAAAGGAGAGATCGAGGCCGTTCACGATCTGGTGGAAGCTTTTGTGCTCAAGGTTTTCCCGGACGTTCTGGGCGTCGACATGCCGCGTGACAATTTTCTCGAGATCGGCGAGTTGAATTTCAATCAGATCGGCCCGAACAACGAGCTGCTGCGAAAATCGTTGCAGAAAGTGGAGCCGATCCTCCCGGCGTTCCAAAATGCCTTCCAGCGCGAAAGTGCGATCCCGGGTGGCTTTGCCGAAAAAATCTACGAGGCTGAGGATCGTGGCGAATTCGACGCCGGAACCGGCGGGCCGCATGTTCGCTCCTTCTTGCGAGCGGGCGTCGATACGACGATCGCCGGTATCGGCCATACGCTCAATCTTCTGGCGCAGAATCCGGAAGAGTGGGCCAAGATCAAAGCCGACCCCTCGAAAGTGCGCGGGGCATTCGACGAGGCGATACGGCTTCAATCGCCGTCACAGGTGATGTTTCGCACCACCGTGGATGACACGGAATTCGATGGCTTCAGGATGGCTGGCGATGCGAAAGTCGGCGCTTTTCTCGGGGCGGCCAATCGCGACCAGCAGAGGTTTGCCGATCCCGATCGCTTCGACGTCGATCGCGGGAGCGCGGGAATCCATCTGGCGCTGGGTGTCGGGCATCACATCTGCATTGGCCAGATGATCGCCCGGCTTGAAGCGGAGTGCATTCTCGGAGCGGTTGCGCGCCGTGTCGCGCGCATCGAGCGCATCGGAGAACCAAAATACCGCCTGGTCAACACGCTGCGCACGCTGCAAAGCCTCCCGCTTCGCCTTGTACCCGCCTGAACGATCAAAGAGCTCCCGACATGCCGAAGGTTGTCTTCATCAATCCTGATCAGACCCACCTGGAGCTGGACATTCCGGTTGGAACCAGCCTGATGCGCGCTGCAATCGCAAATGGCATAGCGGGGATCGTAGGCGATTGTGGCGGTGGCCTTACTTGCGCGACCTGCCACGTGCTGGTCGATGAGGAATTCCTGGCGAAAACGTCGCCGATGACGCACAACGAAGATCAGATGCTGGACTTCACGGCGATGGGCCGGCAGCCAAATAGTCGCCTGAGCTGCCAGCTGGTCATGCAAGATGAGCTCGAAGGGCTAACCGTCCGGATCGCAGATCATCAAGTGTAAATCCCGTCGGTATCCCGATAAAGATCTCGATTCTCCCGAGATGTGAAACAATCCCTGCGATCGCGACAGTGCGGCGGCAGCCGCGCACTCGCTTTCGTTGGTGAAGTTGCGATTCTGCCAACCGCACATCAGAGCCGTGTCGACCGCCCAAAAATCTCGACAACATATGGCCGTGTTCGGGATTCGATGGATGCGGCCTTTTCGCTGATATTGCGGCGCAACATTAGTTTCATATTGCGATAGTTTCATTTTGAAAGTAATATTTCGAACCGGAATAAGCAAAACGGAGGGACCGCGATGACGGCAGCATTGTCGCTTAGCGAGACGGAACGGCGTCAAAGCCGCGTTTTTGGAATTTCCTGCTTTTCCGCCGTGATCGAGGAAATCGGTCGCGAGGGCTTCGCTGACCGCCTGCTCGATTTCCTGGATTGCACTGTAGGTGCCGACCACTGCGCGATCTTCCAGCTTAGGGACCATGAACTGACGGAGGTCGGATCTGCATACCGCAGCGGCTCGGCGGCGATGTCGAAGTCGGATCTCACGCCTTATGAAGTCAAACGTCAGCAAAGCCAGACCAGGCTGCCATCCGCGCGGCTTGATGTGTGCAACATCGCTGACGCGAACGAGGGGCGGTTGGACGGCTTGCACAAACGGCAGCGCATCATGATCTGCGCGCAGAAGCCGAAAGCGTTTTATTGCCTGCGCATCCTGCGCCTCGCACACCGGGGCAGAATTCCGGACGGCAAAATGGATCACCTGCGGGAGATTGCCGACCTTCTCGTCTCGCTGGTCGCACAGCACATCGAGTTACAGGTGAGAAAGCCAAATCTGACGCCCGCCCTAACCTCGCTCGACGAAATTCAGGAATGCATCAGTAGTGCCACAGACTTGTCGCGTCGGGAGGGCGAGGTCTGCGCGCGTATCTTGTATGGTTATTCGTCCTGCGGCATCGCGCTCGATCTCGGCATAGGCAAGGAAACCGTGATGACGTACCGCAAGCGCTCCTATCAGCGCCTCGGCATAGGAAGCCAACGCGAACTGTTGATGTGGTATCTCGCCCTTTGGAGTGCCTTGCGCGGCCGCACGGGTGCCAATGACGTCGATCTGCTGACCAATGCGGAACTTAATTCGAGGATTCGAAGCAAGCCGCCAAGGGCTGCGGCGATCGCGGCTGTTTTGGCATTGGCCTGAAGGAAACAGTCGATCGGTGCACGCGGCCCAGCAGGGATAGTTCCCGGTAGGAGATATCATCAGTTCGGGGCACACTCGGTTGGACAAAGCGGTCATATGAAGCTCTTAACTTTTGAACACAATGGCAGTCGTCATATCGGCGCGCTGCTGGCCGATAGCGGAACGATTTCGGATTTTACGGCGTCGGAGCCCTCCGCTCCGTACTTTCGTGACATGCTTTCCTTGATCGATGCGGGCGCTGATGCTTCCGCGGAAGCTCGAGATCTGGTCGAGAGACCAAAAGTTTGCCTATCTTATTCCTCGGTGCGTTTGTTGGCACCCGTTCCCGAACCGCGCCAGATGCGAGATTTTCTGTGCTTTGAGAAACATTTGCGGCAGGCGCGCGCTAACCGCTATCTATTCGGCATCGGCGACAAAGCAATGGATCCAGCCAACGTCGAAGTCCCAGCGATTTGGTACGAGCAGCCAATTTATTATAAGTGCAATCGTTTCAGCGTCATCGGATCAGATCAGGATGTCCGATGGCCACGATATTGCAAGATTTTCGACTATGAGCTGGAGTTCGGCATCTTTCTTGGTGGCGGGGGCAAGAATATTCCCCGCGACGACGCCCACAAGCATATCTTCGGTTATTGCATCTTCAATGACTTCAGTGCTCGCGATGCCCAAATGCGCGAGATGCAGGGTCAACTCGGACCGGCCAAGGGCAAAGACTTTGATACCGGAAACGTTCTTGGGCCTTGGCTGGTCACCGCGGATGAAATTGCAGACCCCTACAGTCTCGGCATGATTGCTCGAGTGAACGGGGACGAATGGTCGCGAGGAAATTCTGCAGAGATGAACCATAAATTTGAAGATATCTTGGTTCACGCGTCGAGCGAAGAGACGCTGCATCCTGGCGAGTTTTTTGGATCCGGCACGGTCGGTAATGGATGCGGACTGGAGTTGGGTCGGTTCCTTAAGCCCGGTGACCTCGTTGAACTGGAGGTAGAAAGGTTGGGGGTATTGCGAAACCGAGTCGTCACAAATCCCTAGCTTTCGCACGAACCAGATTCCATTCCGGGTCGGCCCACCATTTTGCGTCGGAGATCGTGGTCTATGCGCGCGCCAAAAACCTCAAGCCCGAGGAGTTTCCGTACGCAAAGGCCGTACGCATCTATGCCGAGGCCGGAAAGAAATACGAACTTACCGAGCTGAAGCTGCCGCTGGTTGAAGCCACGTTCCGCAAAGCCTTGTCGGCCGAAGACATAGTGCGCTCCCGCCTTGCCTCCATTTGATCGTGTCGTTCACGGTTTATTGAGGCGTTTCCTGAACTGCGCCGACGTTGCGGCAAGTGTGATTGTTTCCTCAATACGTTTGACCAACAAGACTTCGTTGCCAAAGCTGTAATTCTGATTGAACGCGCTGCAGTGTCAGCGGTGGGTTTCGAGAGTATCGTTGCGGCAAGTCAGCGCAATCTCAGCCGGTGATTCTCACTCGCGGGGATCGGAGCACGTAACTCCTCAGACGCGCTGAAATCTCGCGGACAAGCGGCGATTGCTGACGCCTTTGTCGTATGCATAAGGCCCAGGAAATAAAAGCGCCGGCTATGGGCCACGCTGCGATGCCCTCGCCGCGAAACATCGCAACGGCGGATTGGGGCGCAATGGAGAACAGCGCTCCATCGGCAATGAGATCGTTGACGAGTTGTATCGAGTCGACCTCGATGGCGACCCGGACGGCCCTGCCTTGTCTCCTGAACAACTCCTCGATCTGCTGGCGCACATGATTTCCGGCTCCCGGAAGGACGAATTCCTTGTCGCAAAGGTCTTTGACCTTGAAGCGAGTATCCGACGGAAAGGCGGAGCGCTTGCCCACGAGTTGCAGGGGTTCGCGTGCCAGCGGGCTCTGGTCGACGCCATCGATCACCCGCTCGGTATCATGAACGAGGACTCCAATATCCACGTTCCCCTCCCGTAGCTGGTGGTGCACCACGGCCTCGAAACCATCGATGACGCGAAGGCGCACGCCCGGCATGTCTCGCCGGATGTCGGAGAGCAGCGGAGCGGTCACCGAACGATGCATCGATGCGGGCATGCAAATGGCGACGTCTCCGGACAATGAACCCAGCCGCGCCGACAGCTCCTCGCCCATGAGCTCCGCCTGATCGAGAAGCGGCCCGGCGCGAGATAGCAGGAATTCGCCGATCTCCGTGAGCTGAACGCCGCGAGAATTACGAACCAGGAGCTCGGTTTTCAGCGCGTGCTCGAGCCGCTTGATCTGCCGGGTGAGCGCGGGCTGCGATATTCCGAGTTCGGAAGCAGCCTTGGACAGACTCCCGAGCGCGACGATTCGGCGAAAACTTTTCAGGACATCGAGGTCCATGGATCGCGGCTATCCAAACTGGGCATGGGAGCGATAGTCGATCGGCATTTCCTTGTTTCCTCCGGTTACTGAATTCTCGCCAGATCAAGAAGGAGATTGAAATCTCTCAAGATCAAGGGAGGCGGCCGTGCTGGAATTGTACCATGCACTTGTTTCCACATGCAGCCAAAAAGTCAGATTGGTGTTGACGGAAAAGAAGCTTGAATGGGCGAGCCGCCTGATCTCGCTCGATGCGGGTGAACATCTTTCCCCGCAATACCTCAAAATAAATCCGAACGGTGTCGTCCCCACGCTGGTCGATGGCGGCGATGCCGTGACCGATAGTTCCGTGATCAACGAGTATCTCGACGACGTTTATCCCGCAATACCGGTGAGACCGGGAAATCCCAAGACATTGGCGCAGATGCGCGCTTGGCGACAGTATATCGACGAGGTGCCCACGCCGGCCATTCGGGTCCCTTCCTTCAATGCATTCTTCGTTCCGCAGTGGTCCGGCATGACCGACCGCCAGTTCTTCGACTTTACGGAAACGCTCCCGCTCCGGAAGCACTTCTTTCGCAAAATGGGCAAAACCGGTTTTGGCGAGGCGGACATGGCGGAGGCGCTGGACAAGCTTGGACAAACTCTCGGCCGGATCGATGCTGCACTGGCTTCGGGCCCCTGGCTCGTCGATGGCCATTATTCTCTCGCCGATGCCAGCATTACGCCGACGATCGTCCGCATGGAGGATCTCGGCCTTTCGCAGATGTGGGCGGAGCTGCCGCGCGTGAAGCAATGGTATGGGCGCATCCAAGCCAGGCCGAATTTTAATGCCGCCTACATGCCCGGATCGCGCCACTTGGGCCGGTCCCGCCGGGACGCAAGCCTCGAGAGCTGCCCGTAACAAGACCACGAAAATCAACGATCTGTTGGGGAGGATAAATCCGTGAATGATGCGCAGCCATCCATATTGCCAGAAGGGCTGATCCGGCCGTCCGCCACGGCGGCGCGGCTTGGCGAGTTTCGTCGATCATGGACGATCGTGACCGCCGCAGCCTTAGGCTCCGGACTCGGGATATCCGGATTGCTGACTTACAATTCGGGTCTGTTCGTGAAAGACCTCGAAGGCGCAATCGGTCTCAGCCGCACGCAGTTCGGCTTTGCGTTTTTTCTGGCAACCCTCGCCCTTGCCTGTGCGATGCCGGTCGTCGGCCGCGTCATCGACGAAAGAGGTGTACGCCTCCCGACGATCGCGGGCTCGATCGCTCTGGCAATCGGCTTTGTCGCACTCGGCACGCTGACCGCGTCGGTTTCCATTTATGTCGCGATCATGGCGGCGATCGGTCTGTTCGCGTCCGCGTCGTGCCCGGTTGGTTACACGCGCGCCGTCAACGGTGCTTTCGATAAAGCCCGCGGGCTCGCCCTCGGACTCACGCAGCTTGGGGTGGGGCTCGCAGGGGCGATCATCCCCCCCGTTTTGGGTGGCGTGATCCAGACACATGGCTGGCGCTTCGGCTTCTTTTTCCTGGCCGGCCTGGCGCTGCTGGGCACGCTGCCTTCGCTGATCGGCTTGCGCCGCAACGGGGCTTCCGGATCGGGAGTTCGCAGTGAGGGTCCCGCTTTTGCAGAGGTGCGCAAGAGCCGTTTATTCTGGCTGCAAATGGCCGCTTTTGTCGTGATGGCTTTGGGTTTTGCCGGGATGCTTCCGCATTTTGTGCCGATGCTGCGTGATGCCGGAATGTCGCCCCAAGCCGCGGCGGAGCAAGCTGGATTAATCGGGCTTGCAGTTATCGTAAGCCGTGTCGTCGTCGGCTGGTTGGCAGACATTACCGAGGCACCCTGGATCGCCGCGACCGTGTGCGCCATCTGCGGGCTTGCCTGTATCACATTGGCATTGGGCGGCCCGCAATATGTGACGGTAGCCGCCCTTGCGCTTGGCTGCGCGATGGGATGCGAAGCTGATCTGATCGGCTACATGACGGTGCGGTATTTCGGGCTCGCGTCGTATGGCCGTGCTTACGCCCGGCAATACGCGGCCTTCATTCTGGCTACCGGCATCGGCCCATTCTGGATTGGACTGCTGGTCGACCGCACCGGCGGTTACAAGGCGCCGCTGATCGTATGTGCGGCGCTCTTGATGGTCGCTCTCATCATTTTTTCGTTCCTGCCGCGGACGACCACGAGAGGCGATCAAGCGAAGGGACGGTCATGACACGACGCTTTGTGGACATTTCCGTGCCGCTACGGGCGGGGATCAAATCCGATCCGCCCGGACTGGGACCAAAGATTCAATATCTCGGTCACAAGGACGGGTTGGATGACTTGAAAAACCTGATGGGCATCAGCAACGACGAGCTCCCTGACGGCGAGGCTTGGGCTGTCGAGAACGTCCAGATCAGCACGCATAACGGCACCCATCTCGATGCGCCCTGGCATTATCACTCCACGATGGATGGCGGCAAACCGTCGGCGACGATTGACGAAATACCTCTCGACTGGTGTTTCAGGCCCGGCGTCAAACTCGACTTTCGGGAAAAGCCCGATGGCCACATCTGCACCGCGGCCGATGTCGAGCAAGAATTGTTGCGCATCAACTATGAACTTCAGCCGTTCGACATCGTCCTCATCAATACATCGGCGGGAACGCGATATGGCGAAGACGATTATGTCGATCGCGGCTGCGGGATGGGCCGCGACGCCACGCTCTATCTGCTCAATCGCGGTGTGCGGCTAGCCGGTACCGACGGCTGGAGTTGGGATGCACCATTCAAGTTTACCCGCCAGCGCATTGCGGCAACCGGTGACTATTCGTTGTTCTGGGAAGGACATAAGGCAGGCCGCGAGATCGGTTATTGCCACCTGGAGAAGCTGCACAATCTCGAATGCCTTCCGGCAACCGGATTCACGGTTTGCTGTTTTCCAGTCAAAGTGGAGCGCGCATCGGCCGGCTGGACCCGAGCCGTTGCGATTTTCGAATGATCATCCGTTCGCCTCTCCGCAACAGTATTGAAGGACAATCATGAAACTCGCCACGCTCAAATCTACCTCACTCGACGGCCAACTGGTGGTCGTATCGGGCGATTTGCGGTTCGCCAAAGCCGTTCCAAATATTGCTTCTACCCTGCAGCAAGCCCTCGATCGGTGGGATGACGTCTCGGGAGCGCTCAAGAGAGTGTACGACGACATCAACGAGTCGGCCGACTTGCTGCCGAAGGGCACCGTGGCCTTCAATCCGAATGAGGTCTGCTCACCATTGCCGCGCGCCTATCAATGGTGCGACGGTAGCACTTACATGGCCCACACAGAAAGAATGTATCGCTGGCGTCAAATCGAAATTCCAAAGGTGCTGTTCGAGGAGCCGCTGGTTTATCAAGGAGGCTCGGATACTTTCCTGGGACCCTGTGATCCGATCGAATTGACGTCGGAGGAGTGGGGGCTGGATTTCGAAGCCGAAATCGCAGTCATTACCGGCGCCGTTCGCATGGGTACACCTGCTTCGCGCGCGGGCGCGCACATCAAGCTCTTGATGCTGTGCAACGACGTTTCGCTGCGAAATCTCATTCCGAGAGAACTGGGCAAGGGTTTTGGGTTCTACCAGTCAAAACCATCCAGCGCATTTTCGCCCGTTGCGGTAACCCCCGACGAGCTTGGCCGGGATTGGGACGGAAACAAGCTTCATGCGACGGTCGTCTCAAATCTGAACGGAACAGAATTCGGCCGACCGAATTCCGGCGTCGAGATGCAATTCGGATTCGCCGATATCATTGCGCATGCCGCCAAGACCCGCGACCTCGGCCCGGGCTCGATCTTCGGCTCCGGAACGGTTGCCAACCGCGATATTTCGGTTGGGTCGAGCTGCATTGCCGAAAAGCGGATGATCGAGACCGTCGAGAACGGCGAGGCGAAGACCGACTATTTGCAAATCGGCGATCGTGTTCGGATAGAAGCAATAGGCAGCGATGGCGCCTCGTTGTTTGGCGCTATAAATCAGTTGGTCGAGCCTTTTCGTGGCTGAGCGGCGGCCAACGGACGGGCGTGGGCGAGCAAAAATCAAACTCTCTCGCTTTGATGTACGAATCGCGTGGTTTGCGTCGCCATACCAAGTTCGGATGCTTCATCTGTTACTGGCAACAAGGGATAACAAGTCATGATCACCTCAGATCTTGTGGACCGTTTGGCCATCCGCGAATTGATCGAGAACTGGGTCGTTTGGCGCGATGCGGGCGACTGGGATCGTTTTGCGATGGTGTGGCACGACGATGGATGGATGTCGGCTACCTGGTTTCAGGGCTCGGCTTCAGAGTTCATCCGCGTGAGCAGGGAAGGGTGGAGCAAGGGCGTCAGTATCCTGCATTTCCTCGGCGGCATCGGGATCGACGTCACCGGCGCGCGCGCCATTGCTCAGACCAAGATGACGATCTCGCAGCGTGGCGCCGTTCACGACGCGGTGTGTGACGTCGTTTGCACCGGCCGGTTCTACGATTTCCTGGAAAAGCGCGACAGCCGTTGGGGTATTGTCCGCCGCCAGCCGATTTACGAGAAAGACAGGCTCGACCTCGTCGACCCTTCGGCCCAGCTGAAACTGGATCAGGCAAAGCTCAAGCAATTCCCCGAGGGCTATCGCCACCTCGCTTACATGCAGGAAGAGATCGGATATCGCGTCAAGCGCGATATGCCGGGCTTGAAGGGAGCGGAAGTCGAAGCGCTCTATGCGCAAGGCGCCGACTGGCTTCGCGGTCATTCATCGCTTTGGAAGTAACCGCATCTTCCTGATTTCACAGCCGACCGGTAGCCCGCATTGATCGTCAACGTGGGATTTTTCCCAAGGCAATTCGTCGCGATGTGCGGCCGGTACTTGTCGCGGCGGCATGGAGCAAGTCGCGACAGTTCAACACCGCATAATATGGTTCGTACAACAACGCTTGCAAATGGAGAACGGCATGCTTTCGGTTTGGACATCCAAGGCCTTGGCGGGTTTACGCATCGTGTCGAGCTTGCTTTTCATCGAGCATGGCACGCAAAAGCTGTTCGGTTTCCCGACTCCGATTCATGGCATGCCGCCGATTCTTTCGCTCCACGAGATCGGCGGGTGCCTGGAACTGGTGGGGGGAATTCTTCTTCTTGTCGGTGTTAAGACACGCCCCGTAGCCCTTATTCTCTCCGGCGAAATGGCTGTGGCCTACTGGGTGTTCCTTGCGCCCAAGAGCTTTTTCCCCGCGGTCAATGGCGGCGATGCGGCAGTTCTATTCTGCTTCCTGTTCCTGTTCTTTGTGTTTTCGGGGGCGGGCGCATGGAGCTGGGATGAGCGTTCATCATCCTCGCGTCTTCCAGACAACGCTGCCGTTTCAGGATAAAGCACGACACGGTCCGTTATCTACGAGGCACTTCCATCCCGTGTGATCTTAAGGTGTTGGAATACACCAACGTCCCGGACCCGAAGCTCTCGCAAAACAGCGTGCTGGTGCGCGCGTATGGGCGGCCGCACTCAATCCGGCGGACCATCACGATCGCGTGTGCCCCGATGATAATCTTGAATGATTGTTCCAGATGGACTAGATGCAGCCTCATGGGTAGATCAAGGGAATTCGATGCGGACACGGCGCTCGATGGCGCGATCGACGTATTCCGCGAACATGGGTTTGAGGGCGCCTCCGCGGAGATGCTCGTCAACGCAATGGGTATCGGACGCCAGAGTCTCTACGACACATTCGGCGACAAGTGGCAGCTCTACCGCTCGGCGGTGCGGCGCTATGGGATGGGCGAGTGTTCTGCGCATTTTGACGCGCTTCGCAGCGGCGTTCGGGCCATCGACGGGATCAATGCGATGCTGCGTCGAGTCGTCGAGACGGCTTGCCAGCCTTGCCTGGGCGTTGGCTCAATCTGTGAGTTCGGCGTTTCCCGCCCCGATCTTGCCGAGGTCCACGCGCCGTTGGCCAACACCCTGCGCGATACGATCGCCGCCCGTGTCCGCGACGCCAAGCGGGAGGGTGACGTGGCGTCCAATCTCGACCCTGAGGCGGCCTCCGAATTTCTGATCGCGAACATCGCCGGCATCCGCCTCGCCGGGCGCGGCGGCGCCAACCGCGCGGCTTTGACCAGCCTCGCCGACATGGCGCTCAGGGCGCTGCGCTAACACCCCTTTTTTTAGCCAATTACGGAACGATCATTCAAATAAGGAGGAAGTCGATGAAAGCGGTCGTTATGAACGGTAGTGGGGGCCGTGAGATGTTGGAGCATGTCGAGCGCCCGGACCCGGTGGCGGGTCCGGGCCAGGCGCTGGTCGATATCGCCTTCGCGGGCGTCAACTTCATGGACATCGGCGTGCGGCAGGGCATGGCCTGGAGCGATACGCCCAACCCCAAGATCCTCGGCGTCGAAGGCGTCGGCCGGGTCGTGGCGGTGGGCGGCGGCGTCGAGGGCATCGCACCTGGCCAGCGCGTAGCCTGGGTCTATGCACCCGGAAGCTATGCGCAGCGGATCGCTATCCCGGCCGCCTCGCTCGTCCCGGTTCCCGACGCGATCGACGACCGCACGGCGGCCTCGGTGATGATGCAGGGACTCACCGCCAGCCACTTCGCGACCGACTTTTATCCGGTGCAGCCCGGCGACGTTGCCTTCGTCCACGCGGCGGCGGGCGGACTCGGTCTGCTACTGACCCAGATCGTCAAGCTGCGGGGTGGGGACGTCATCGGACGCGTGTCGTCGGACGAAAAGGTAGCCGCGGCGAGTGAGGCCGGCGCCGATCACGTGATCGTCGACGCCGAGGGCCGCTTCGCCGAGGAGGCGCTTCGTCTGACAGACGGTGAGGGCGTGCATGTCGTCTATGACGGGTCTGGGCCGAAGACCTTCCAGGGGTCGCTCGACGTGCTGCGCCGATCAGGCGTCTTCTGCTGGTATGGCCCCGTCCTCGGCGGTCCCGGACCGCTCAACATCATAAGCCTGCCGAAAAGTATCAAGATCGGCTACGCGGTCTTCCTCGACCACATTCATACGCCGGAACTGCTGCGCGCTCGCTCAGCGCAGCTGTTTGACTGGATCAGGGAAGGGAAGCTCAGAGTCCGGATTGGTGGCGAATATCCACTGGCGGATGCAGCCAGGGCCCATGCCGACATGGAGAGCCGCAAGACGACGGGTAAGCTGCTGCTTGTCCCATGACGGGTGAGGCGAAATCCCTTTCGATGAAAACGCTGGCGCCTGACGATGTTTTTGGGTCGCGCGCACCGACGTGTTCATGCCGGCCGATAGACGCTGCCTAGCTCGGTGCTCGAGGCTATTGTTGGACGAGCAAGTGGGCATCGTCTCGTCGGGGAAGTTGATTTGGCGCGTTGGCAGCAAAGAGCGGCGTGCACTCTTAAACTGATTCAAGGGGTCGAGATCCGTTCCACTTCAGCCGCACTAGAGCGTGCTGAAGCGGTCATCGCGAAGGCGGAAGCCGCCATAGCTGGGCCGGAGTCTCGGGGCTTGCGAAGAGGATGCTGCTCAAGCGACGGGACAACCTTGAGGGCTCAGATTGGACAATGGGCACACGGTCAAGGCAAGCCGCCGCTCAATGATTTCCTGGACAAGGCTGATCGGACAGGCAGGCGTTCCCGTGATCGATGCGATCGACACCAAGCAGCTCGACAGCTTGGCTTACATAGGCTGCCGGACCTTCCTCACCGGCATGGATTGTAATACGAAAACCTTTATCGCGGCAGATACGGAAGAAATTCACGAATTTGGACGGGCGATTGCCAACCTCGCGCCTCCCATACCGATCCCAAGAATTTTGTCCGACCATGGCATTATTTGCTCGAGGAGCAACATAGCGTCGGCTTCGGTCCGGTGGCGCTGAGCGCTCGGAAGCAGGCCCGCGCTTATCCCAAGGTCGCATCGTCGTCAGCGAATTGGTCGTTCGTCCGACGGCGAGTCCCTTCTGATATCAGGAAGCGGGCACGTCCCTCTCTGACGCGCCGGCACCGGTTACGACTGAGCCTTGGCGGTAGCGGCCGCACTCCAGAGGGAGCCGGGATTAACGCGATCGGGGTAAAGCTCCAGCATCTTGTCGTAGAGCTCCGCCGCGGTTTTCGTCGCGTCATTCAACCGGATGAAGTCGCGAATGTACTGGCGCGTTTCTTCGGCATGTCGCGGACTATCATCGTTGCCGGGAATCTTGTGCCCGGCAACGATTGCCGACGGTTTGAGGGCGGCGATCTTATCAAGCGCGGCAATCCATTCCAGCCGGGTTTGCCTGTTGGATTCGCTGAGAAACGGGTGAATGCCGTTATAGACAACGTCGCCGGCGACGACCAATCCGATGGACGGGACGTGAAGGCATGTCGTGTCGTCGGTGTCCGTATGACCGACCCTTACGACCACTAGTTTGTTTCCTTCCAGTTCGATCTCGTTGCCTTCCAGCGGATTCGCGATGGAAATAACGTCCGGAAGGCCTGGAAACTGCTTGCGGCGATCGTCCAATTTTTCCGGCGTGATCTGAAGCCTCATTTTCGCAACGATCTCCCGTGTCGCCAGCGCTTGCGCTTTGGGGAAGCGATCCTGCAAGACCTTGAGCCCGAAAAAGTGGTCCGGATGTCCGTGGGTGACATAGATCGCCTTCAGCGTTTTTCCGCTTGCCACGATGGCGTCCGCCAATCCACTGCACTGCTCCACCGTCATGAAGGTGTCCACCAGGACCGCATCCCGCTCTCCGGTGATCAGGGTCGCCGAATTGGCGATCCATTTCAGCGACTCCTTGCCCGGCAGCAGGTGACCCGGCGGCACGTCCCGGCCAGGGCGAATGGCGGTGAAGACCCTGTACCTCAAGGCAGCTTTGTTCTCCGAGTTTGCCTTCGCCAGTCCCGGCATACTCGGGAGCAGGACTGCCAGTGCGGCCAGCTTCATCATCTCTCGGCGCTTCATTTCGGATCTCGCTTTCAGGGACGCGATGAGGATGGATGTCCGGAACCAGTCGCGCACCATCGTATTAATGATGCCCATCATGATTATATTCATGATACTCATCATGTATGGAGTCAAGCGGGTTTGGAGACGCGCACATGAAAGTGAGCAGAGAACAGGTCGCAGAGCATCGGACGAGGATCCTGGCCGCGGCGGCGCGCCTGTTCCGGCTGCGCGGCTTCGACGAGGTCACGGTGGCCGAGGTCATGAAGGACGCCGGTCTGACACACGGCGCCTTTTACGGATACTTTCCGTCTAAAGAGGCACTCATTGCCGAGGCCGTCCGGCATGCGTTGCCCCCGGCTCCTGACGAAGCAAAGCCGCGCAGGCCGGCGGCGGACTATGCCGACGGCTACCTCAGCGTCAGGCACCGCGACAACCGCGCGACCTCCTGTCTGTTTTCAGGCTTAGGAACGGAAGCCGCGCGGGGCTCAGCCGAACTCCGGCACGGTATGACGGAGGGCGTTCGTCGCCGCATCGATCATCTCAGTGTCGAGGCGGAAGGCGATAAGCCCAAGGACAAACGGCGTGCGGCGATTGCCGCGTGGTCAGCCATGGTCGGCGCGATGGTTCTTGCCCGTCTCGTTGACGATGAGAAACTCTCGAAGGAAATCCTGAGCGCGACGCGTGCGTCGCTACCACTGACTTAGCCGATGCAGCCCAGGGAACCCACCGGCATCTCCACCAACAACGCAGTTCGTTGCTGGTGTTTGCCACCTCGGTCATCGAATTGCCCAGCGACGGCCGACAATATCCGTTCAGGCAGCTGCTTCAAGCAGCAATTTGAGATGGTTGCATGTCCCCGCAATAAAGCTGACAGGCTAAACACGGGTTGAACCACGACTTCCGTCGGCATGGTGAACCTGAAATGGTGTCCAGGTGGGTCGTGCGCTGATGCGGCTGGCCTCGAAGCCGACCCCGGACTAGAGGCCTGTTCTGATCCCCGCGATCTTGGATGTCGCTCGGTTGCCTCCAAATGAGACGACGGATCAGGAGCGAATCGCAGGCGGTCCTAACCGACACCAACACCAACCGGGCAGGGCGTCCGAGTCGGTGAATCAAGCGTTAATTTTCCGGCAAATTTCGCCGCTCGGCGATCCCGCGACTCAGTCTATGACGTCTTCGTCGCACGAAAAATGCGGGTGCATACAGATGCCAAATTCGACTGACGCCGCCAGCAACGAGCTGCTTTGGGAACGGGCGTTGTCCGTGCTCGTCGTGGGTGCCAGCATGTTGGGCGGAAGCACCGTGTTGCTGATACAGGTACTACCACCATTACTTCACGGATTTCCATGAGGCGCAAAACGGGGCAACTGCGACCGTCAAGTTTGCACCGCCATTCTGACAACAACAAATTCTGTAATGATCTCAATGGGTCAAAAACACAGAAAATGTCAGAATGGTCGCTGAAAACACTACAGTATTTTGAGACTTCCAAGCTGAACACATCCGGCCGTTATCTCAAATGGTTACCATCCGCGATTGCCGGCCCGGGACCTTGAAGTGTCGAGGGCGAGCGCCACATCTATAGTGATTCAGGGTCGCCGCGAAAATCGTCGGCATTGAGAAGAACCGCCTGCAGCGAGAGCTGTAGTAGCTGAACTGCCCGGTCAACGGGCCGCCGCTGATCTGCTCCGCGATTGCGCGGGCGGGTCTCGGCTGTGCGGTTCACCGACCCCGTAAACACCATTGAACCGCTTCACTTTCCGAGGAGGTTCTGATGGGTCAGATCCTAAATTTTCCTACCAAGAAGATAGAACCGGTTACCGTCAGGTCCCGGCAGAAGCATCGCATTGCCATCGAAATTCTCGACGGCGTGTGGGCGAGACGCACTCGCTGGATCGTGCAGTTTGAGATCCAGGAGGTTGCGGGTTACGGCGCCCTGAAGGGGTTCAAGGATGCCGCGGTTGCCATCGGATACCGTCACCGTTTTTGGGTGGTTGGGACGCGTCCCGCGCGCGAATTCGTGGCGGAGACGGCTGATCTTGTCGCAGCCGGAAAGGTAACGATCTGGATCGACGGTGCACGGGTGCAACCGCGGATCAAGCGCAGTGCATGAAAAGAGGGGTGGAGCGAGACTTGTCGCTGCAGCCCTCTCTCATTCAGCCACGACGAGCTAGCGTGCGTATCGAGGGCCTGCATGTTCATTGGACCAATCTACACCACGGGCGCTGGAAGGCCTTCGCGCAGAGTGCGCGGGCAGGCTCGTTCAAGGTCGTTTCAGCTTTTGCGTGGGCCAGAAAAGTTTACAGCAAAGTAGTCGATCAGCTCAGACGCCTGGGTGCCTTGCCTAAAACGGCGTTGTTCCTCGAAGTCGATGGATGGGATCAGATGGATAAATTGATTGTCGGCGTAAAGTGACATCACCGCCTCGGGGTCTAGCCCGCCGGATCGCAACCCAGTTAGGCTAGTTGCCGCCTCGATCGCTGCGCCGATCATGACGTCGGCCAGTTGTACCGCGGGACTCGTCTTGGAATCGACCTGGGTGACTTCTGCGAGCTTGAGCGGGAACTTCAGGGATGCAATTTCGGTCTGGTGAAACTCGATTTCCTGGTCGTGGTCGATGAAGCGCTGGAGCAGGTCGTGATAGGTCAGTAGGTTCTTCGACTGGTCGTGCTCGACCCGATACGCGCTCTCGGCCATCACTTCCATTCGATTGATCAGCGACTGCAACACTACCAGGGCAGCGTCGGTGTTCACGCCGGGTGTCGCGATTGCCGACAGGCATTCCGGCGCCGCGTACTGGGCAAGTGGTCCCAGGGCTTCTGGGAGCTCTCGCCAGCGGGTCGCGCGTGCGGCGGCAACTAGAGCCGTCAAAGCTTCGGGCGTCTTGGCCTTGGCGGCGTGTTGGAACTGCGCGAGAAGAGCGTCGAAGGCAGCCTGTCCGAGAATTGTCGGGCCTGCCATGGTGAGCAACGACGCCATCGCGTAGTTCTGGCCATTCTCGTAGAAGTCGATGCCGCGCTCGTAATAGAATGGCTCAACGGCGTAATCCACGAACATGAGCACTAGAAGAAAGCGCTTGTCGCAAACGTAACTCACACTTTTGTAGTGGGTAAGAAGATCTCGCTGCAGCGCAAGCAGCGGCTGGTGATTGCCGGGGCGGCGCGAGAGCGAGCGGTACTTCAGCTCGGGTGTCTGCAGCCTCGGGAAGTGTTCCTTGATGAGGAGTGCGGCATCTTCATCGCGGATGGCAATTGCCGAGGCACCCTGGAAACGCTGGTCAGGGTTGAGAAGATCGAATCCCGTATATCCGCTTTCGTCGATACGAAAGCACTCCATGTCGGCGTTCTGTGACACTGTCGGACGTCTTTCGCTCTTCGTTAGTTCAGGCTCGTGCGTGGATTTCCGGGGCCGCTCGAAGCATCAATCTTTCAGATCGCCTTCTCAGCCTTCAACAGGTCGCGAACGAGTGCGCCAAGGGGCGTTACGACATAGACCGTTCCGCGGTATGTCCCGTCGGGAAAGTGCGTTTTCTTCGGGACTGCGAGCCGGTGTACTGCTTGATCATGGAAGAAGACTGATTTCAGCGCCTTCGAGATAGCACCCATGGCGTTCCGCAAGGCTGGATCGGGTTCACCGCGTTGGTCGCTGAATGTGTCATGCCTGCCCAACAGCTTCCGCAAGGCCTCTTTGCGCAGCGGTTGGGTCGGCTTCGGCCGAACGGCGGCGACGACGGACTGCGCGAGCTGTGTGAGCTCGTCTTCGTTCTGGACGGGCGGCAAGGGGACGGGGTCAAAGAGTTTGATGCTCTCCGGTGCGATGAAAGGGGCCAACGCGTCGAGAACGCCTTTGACGCTCTGATCCGGGATTTCGGCCAAAAGCATAGTCATGTGCAATCCTCATTGGTAACTACTAATGAGAAAACTAATGGGAATAATTGCGCCTTTCAAGGCCAGATGCGAGAAATCAACGAAAATCCAGGGTTTTCACCACGATCGTATCGATCGTGAAGGTCGGGACGTAAATATCGCGCCCACGCAGGCTCTTGGTCGGCAGAAGTATTTTTTCGCTTTCGCTAAGTCATTGAAAGTCAGAGAGATTGCCGTGCGCATCTGCGTTACAAATGCCGAAAGACAAAAATGATTTCAGGGGTGGGGATGCAGTGGATATTCGACGACACGCTATTTTGAGTTGGACGGCAGGTGAGCACAGCGCCGGTTTCAAAGGTCAACCGAGCCTCGAGCACCAGGTGGTTGCGTAATGGGCGCTGCATCGCCGCCGTCGTCTGCTGCCTCTCGGAGGATCTACGGTGACGACGTCCGGACGCTGATCGAAGCCCAATTGGCTGCTCATAGCGGAGGCCTTCTTGCGGTCCTCGCGCGATATCGGCCAAGGGAGGCTATCGCTTCTTGGCATGGGACGATCCGGGCCGTCGAGGAATTCATCAATCTGCCACGGTTCGGCATCGATGATCTGCGTGTAAGGGCGCAGCTCTGTTCAATTCCTCTCGACGATCGGCTCTTGTCCAATGTCGAGTCGAACTTTCGGGCTGTTCGGGAAATATTGTCCCCGCAGTTTGAAGCTGGCGTCGTCGGGCGCTACCTCCAGACGATGCTACAGACGGCAGCCATTGCCAGCGCTTTCAAGACCCATGGCCAAACCTTCGGACCTGGGATCACGCTCGAGACAGTGGGCGCTGCCGTCGACTATTTCCAATCCCGCCGCCGGCACATGGTCTCGTTGCTTTACACCATGCCCTCTGCCTGCAAGGGAACCGACGTGCTCGTGCCGCTCGACACGTTGAATGTCCTTCTGCCCCAAGTCGAGCATAGCTGCGTTACGATAACCGGTTTCCACCTCAAGCTGGCGCAATTGGATATTCTCGACGACTTCAGCATGGAGATCGATGAGATCGGCGCGATGGCCAGCCATGGGTTCGATACGCTCGATGAGAATTTTCTCGAGCCGGAACGGGCGTCCATCCAGGTCATGACCGAACTTCGCGGAGACCAGATTGTGTTGCCTCCATTGGAGGAGCTCGATCCGAGTAAGATTTTCTCGGCGGCTGAACTGCGAAATTCCGTGAGGTTGGTCGGAGCGACCTATTCGGCATTCGGTCTGAACGATTCCGATTTTTCAGCGATGGCGCTGTTGATGGTCGCGTTTGCGCGCCACGCCCGCGATGACTATTTCGTTGAGATCGAGAAGCCAAAATTCCAGACGATGCTTCGGGCACAGGCGGTATTCGCCCCAGAAGAGCTTGAACGCTTGCTGGTGAACGAACCTTCGGATTACGCCACCAACAGCAACGCCTATGAGCCGTTTATCGACGCGGGTGATGTCGTGATTTCTAACGTCAACCTACTATCGCGCTTCCTCTATGCCTTCAAAAATATCCACCTGGGCAGTCGCCGCCGCTTCCAGATTCATGCCGGTTTTATCTTCGAGGACATGGTGAAGCGCGATCTGTCCGCTATGGGGTTCCAGGTGACAGATGTGAAGCGCATCAATCGCAAGGAATTCGACGTGGTAGCGGTCCATCGCGACGTGATCTACAATTTCCAGTGCAAGAACAACTGGATTGATCTGGCGAAAGTGGAGTCGGACCGGGCCCTGTTCGTCCGCTACAATCGGTCCCTGATGAATTACTATCGCCGCGCTCTTCAAAAGGAGCGCAAACGTGAAAGTTTGCTCAAGGAGAAGCTGGCTCTTGATCGGGTGGAGCATTACGTGATCAGCCGCTTTCCGGTGATCGGATCCGACGCTCGGGTCATCAACTACAATCAGATCGACCGGTTGAAGGTGGTCTTGGGGGACGTCACGTGAAGTCGGATCCGGCCAAGGTCATCCATCTCCTGTCAAAATTCACCGGCCAGGACTTGACCCGTACGCTCGGGCGGATCGAGGCGGAGGTGCGCGGACTATCGGCTGACGATTGCGACGCGTTCCTCGAACAGGCTGGCGCGGGTCGGGAAGTGCTAGCTGCGGCCGCGGAGATGAAGCGCTTAGCCGGCCAGATCAATGTGACGATCCACGCGCTCGGCATCCTGTTGTGCTTGCCGCATATTCTAGAGCAAGGAGAAACGGTCGAGTATGTCTCGCTCGGCGCCGGCAATACGGGTCGGGAATTCGACCTCGAGACGAACCTGAGAGTGGCGGAGTTCAAGTTCATCCGCTGGCGCGGCGGTGCGGAATCGATCCGGCAAAACTCAATCTTCAAGGACTATGTTCTACTGGCCGAGAATCCGACACCCAAGCGGAAGTATCTGTACTTGGTGGGAACTGAGCATGCCCTCAAATTTTTGCACGGGGGCAGGGCGCTTTCCAGCGTGCTCAGCCGAAATGACAAACTTCAGAAGATGTTTTCAGAGCGTTTCGGCAGTCAGTTTTCGAAGGTCCGCGACTATTATGACGCTCATCGCGATGCGGTGCAGATTGAGGACGTGTCAGCTTGGCTTTTGGAACTGGCGGAGGTGCTGATTGTCGATGAGGTTGAGGACGATCTCGTCGAATCACAATCGCATCGTCCAAGCTAAGCCTCGGATGCACCCAGTAAGGAATCGTCGGACATAGATATCGGGTAGCAGTGCCGAAAAGTCTCTAAGATTTTGGCCAAACGGCACTGTCCTCCGTTTGACTTGGCAATCAGCCTGTCGCCATGACCTTGTGCAACGCCCAGAGCCGATCGAAAAACCGCTCAATCAAGGCTGCGGCATTCTGTCCGACAACTTCGTTCGAACCGAATCGGTAGACCTCATAACCGGCCAAACGCAGATCGCGATCGGCGCCCACCATCTCCGAATATGCAGCGAGCGAGGGCTTGTCGTCTCGGCTGAAGTGCTGCGATCCGTCGACCTCAATGACAACACGCTGGTTATTCGGAAGCAAAAGGAGAAAGTCCATCCGCTGCCGTGGCAGTCCGGCCCGATGACGCAGTAGTTTCACGACGGCCGGATCGTAATGGAGATAGACTTGCGGAATCAGCGCGGGCAGAGCGCCGGCGAACTTCGCACGATAGAGCCTGAAGTATGTATCGAAGAGATTGCGCTCCGCGTCAGACGCCAGGGATGCGCGTAAGCGCAGTCCAAGGGTGCGGGCGGTTTCGTCGGGCTCCACGCCCGGAATGCCGCGCCACCATTCGATCAGTTCACTCCAGAGGAGGCCATCGCGCCGGATTGGCCTATCATAGACCAGACAACTCGAAGCATTCGACAGGATGACTATGTCGTTATTGATGGCGTCGCTGAAGCCAATTTCTGGCTTCGGACCGTTCGAGGCAAAGATAAGATTCTTCGGTGAACCAGCCGGACCCCTTCCCATGGGAACGACCCGATAAATCGGATAACCGGACTCCTCCGCAACAACATTGAGCACGTATCCATCGCGTCGGAGAACCACATTGAGCTCGTCGACAAGTGCCACTTGGTCAGGGCCCCTTCGTCCGAGAGGGTGAAGCGCGACCTCGATGAGACGGGTGAAGCGATCTCGCGAACAGGTAAGTGCGCCAATTTGATCGAACAAAAGCTCCACACTCCAGTCGCCCTGGTTATGGATCATATGCTGCTCGATCTCGCGCGCGAGACTTCGGCTGGAGAAGAATGCAGCACCCATCATGTCGATCGGGAAGAGCTTGCGTACGATTTCCACGACATCCTGTTCACCGCAAAGATCGTCTCCAAAGCATTTGGCCGCGTCGCGCCGGGTGATCTCTGTGATCGCCGCCGTGCCGAATTCGATAACGGCAAGCCCCGCTTCCTCAAGCGAATAGTCATTGAACTGCACACCAAGCAGGCGCGCGATCTCACCCAGTTCCCGTTCGGTCTTGCCCGCGAGAGCTCGGCGAGCGCGATCTTTCTTGCTCACGCCCTCTTCGTAGTCGGGGACCACCAAGCCGGCACCTCTTGCAACGGACGGCATCTGCTCGTTTGTCGCACGCTGTTTCAGCGTTTCGGCAATAAGGTCTGATAGTTGTGATGCTCCACTCATATCGCGATCTCGGGCACGCCGGCGTTCGAGAGAAGTTGGAATAGCTCGGCGACGCGCCGGCGTTGGCCGCGCTCCTGGCAGAAAGCGAAAATCGCGCGCTGCTTGGCGCGGGAGAGCGCTACGAAAAAGGTGGCTAGGCCTTCTGGGTTGCCCGGCGTGTGCGCCCACCAAGCCTGATCGTCGAGCCCAATGAAAACGATGGTATCGTACTCCAGGCCTTTGCTTTTGTGGACCGTCATCAAGGGGATCTGACCGACCCCCTCGAATGCATCCAGACATGCCGTCCAGTCAGGCACGCTTGCGGCCGACGCCACAAAATGCTCCTGGAAGGCATCCACCATGATCGTCAGGAGGTCGCCCGACGAATATTCCAGGTAGGTTCGAGCGACAGCGGCCAAATCGAGGAATGCCACGACGCGTGCAGCGAAGATCGCGGCATTCGCCGGTGACGGGAGGGTGTTGGCCATGTCAGCGCGCAGGGCTGTCAGAAATACTGTGAGATCGGTCTCGGCGCGTGCTTCCGCGACTTCGTCCCCCGACGAAATTGCCCGTATCTCCAGCAGCGCGGCGGAACAAAGTTGCCATGCGTCGGGCGCTCGGCGGGTCGCGCCGAGCCGGAGTAGGCCGATCGCAATTCGCGAGAACTGGTCAAATAAAAGATCTTGTAGCGTGGTTCGTCCAAGCGCGTGGCTCTCGTTCCGCAGCGTTAGGCCTTCCCGGGCCAGCGGCTCAGCCAGATCGGACTCGAAGTCGTCGGACTTCTGCTTGACCAAGATGGCATAGTCACGTGGCACGCAACCTCGCGTAGCCATGTCATTCGCCAGCCAGCGAGCTAAGTGGCCGGCCTCGACTCCCTTGTTGGGGCTGTTCCAGACTTGAGCCACATCGCCGTCCACTTGCCGCACTGCCTGGGCCACCGTCGGCGCCGTGTTCGGATCGAGCGCTCTCGCAACGACATGCTGAATTCGAACGAGGTCCGGTGAGGATCGAAAATTGAAAAGAAGTGGGATCCGAACGGCAGCGAAGTCGGCGGTAATGCGGTCGAAGGCGTCGGTCCGCGCGCCGGCCCACGTCATAATGCGTTGCTTGTCATCTCCAACACCCGTTACGGCGATATTGGCGCCGCCGAACGCGGAGAGCAGGAAGTCGTACTGCGCGTACGTCGTATCTTGAAATTCGTCTACGAACACGAAGGGGTAGGTCAGCTGAAGCGCGCGACGGACATCTGGGCTGGCGCGCAATAGCAGTTCGGCGAGCCGGTTCAGGCTGACAAAACTGACGGCTGATCGAGGTTGGATTCTAAGCTGGCCCGCCCACCAACGTTGGATCGTAAACTCTATGCCGGATTGCGGCGGCGGTCGCGCAATCGGCAAGCGGTAGGCGCCGACAAAACGTGATTCGAAATTGCCGGCACCAAGACCGGCAATTTCGGGCTGCCATTGGGGTGGAGCAGCAAGGCGCGAGAGGTCGAGGAAGCCGACGACCTGTCGGTACACCGGAAACGCAATGTCGTAGGGCCGATCTGGTCTCCATTCGGCGGGTATCGCGCTATGGAAGCGGTCGACCAAGCTTTTAGTAAAGGCGTCGAACGTGATTGACGTGAAGCGGTTCGCTAGTTCGGGCGGGCAGCGCTTACGCACGCGAGCGGCAAGGTTATCCGCGGCGTCGCCTTTGAAGGAAATCGCCAGGACACGGTACGGCGCTGGACATAGCCCCGTCTCCAGCAGATAGGCGGCTCGCTGCGCGAGGAATTCGGTTTTCCCTGCACCGGGTCCGGCTACAACACACGCTGAGCCGCCCTGCCGAAGTGCGCGCCAAGCGTCTGGTTCGAGGTCATCTATCCCTCGTGGTCGCCAGTCTTGTGGCCGGACGAGCACCATAATCAAGCCACCGGTGGCAGGGGCAACGGAGGAGGGGGGAGTGCTGCCGGAGCTAGGCGGGCTGCGATTGAGCTAAGAAGCGCACGCAATTCCTCTGGCGCGCCGGCAGCTAATGCTTGATGCGTTTGTCCGCTTAGGACGCGAACGTGTGTGCTGGGTTTGCCCCGGCCGAGAAATAGATAGCGATACCAGCGCAGGACCTGATCCTGTTCATTGCCATAGAGATCACCGCGGCCCTCATCGCCGAGAACGGCGGTGCGGGGATTTCCTTGCTGCGAAGGGCCTTGTCGTCCGGGCTCGATGACTTGATAGGGCGCGGGAAACGCGCGCAGCATTGAGTAATCAAGATCGAGCGGTGTGCAGAAAAATACGTTGTGCTGACGCAGTGCATTTGCCCAATTGGTTAGGCTGGCGAAATCCTCAATTGGGTTCGCATCGAAGGCGGCGAGATTGGCCGCCGGTCCTGCAGGGTTGGGCTGGGCGAAGATTGCCTGCGGCGCAACTCCGTTCTCAAGAAGCTGCGCACATGCCGTCTTGATACGGCCCCATCCGCCTCCGTCGCGGCCCCAGTCTAGGTCGAGAAGCGTCGCATAAGGAATATCGAGATCTGTCAGCAGACGCCACAGGTGGTTGACGTGCCTTCCGCCGAGCGGGACAACCGCTACGAAAGATCGATCAATGTCAAAGCCCATCGCCTCGGCGAGGCGCGGCAAGACTACCTCTTCTGACGCGCCTTCACCAAGGACAGCGAAGCGGGCAAAGTAGAGTTCGGGATAGGTGCGGACGGCCTCGCGCACGAACTTGGACGCGTCCTCCAGGCCAACCGGAAGCCGGATGGCGCGGACCCGCGCTGTTCGATCGGTAGGGTTGAGACGGAAATGCCTGACCTGTGATGGATCGGCTCGCGCTAAAATACTCGCAGAATGGCTGGAAACGACCGCCTGAGCCCGGTTTCCCTTTGTCAGGTCGTCGATCTGCCGGACGATGCGGGAGAGATAGAACGGTGCGAGATTGTTCTCTGGCTCCTCGATGGCAATGAGCGTCAAAGCCGGCAAAGGTACGCCGCCGGCCTGAAAACCCGCCGCGACTGGATCAGCGGCTATGCTGCTTTCGACGTCCAATGTCGCGGCCGTCATTGCCAAATGGAAAAGTGAGCGTTGTCCGTCGCTAAGATCGTCCAAAGCTCGTTCGCGGCCCGCTTCGTCAGGGCGAAAGATGACCTCGACTTTTCGGATAAATTCCTGAAAGCGCAGGTCGACCGGTCGAAAAAGCGGAGTGGTGTCGGTCCCGGCAGTATAGACCTCCTGCCAGCGTCGCCGTACGGCGGCCGCTACGATGTCGACGGCCGCTTCTCCAGAAAATGCGTTGTTGAGTGTTGAACCTGCTTCAGAAAACGTATCCCTAACGCCCTGCGACCAGTTGATGGCCCGCCAGAGGCGGCCGCGCAGAAACGCCGTGACCTGGGACGCGCCGTCTCGCGACGCGGGTACGTAGATCATTTGGATCCGCGCACGGTCGAGTGCCTTTAGCTCGATACAATCGACCTCATCAAACGGACCGAGTGTCCGAACGGCCCGATACCTTTGCTCAATCGTTCCCTCTAGCGAACCATCGTCCGTCCAGGTCGCCTCCAGCCGCAACCGGCATTTTAGCCGACCTGCCTCGTCGGTCGCCATTTGTTGGAAAAACTCGGGAACAGCTCCGGCGTCGACAGCGCCGGCGTCCAGTTCGGGGAAGGCAAGGATTACCTCAAGAACGAAAGAGCGTTGAAGCGGCGCGATCAGCTCAGCAGCGGGCACGTGGAAATCTTGCCGACGGAGTCGCCGGTGGTCACCGGTGATACCGAACAGGCGCTGCAGTGCCTGCATAACCGCAGTCTTGCCTGCACCGTTGACGCCGACGAACGTGGTGAGACCGGAAATAAGATCAATCACGGTGGGGGCAGGACCGAAGCAACGGAAGTTGGTCAGAGCAAGTCGTTCAATAAACATTTCCGTTCGACCTCCGCGGATTGAAGATCGATGGCTGAATGCGCCCGCTATGCGACATTTTTTTCCCCCGGTTGTAATTGTTACTTTTGACTATGCGCCTTATGCCTACCCCGCGACTGGAAAAAATGGTCGCGTAGATTGCATCGGCTACGCCCGACAGGGGGAGTTTGCTGAAAACTCATGCCTACCGCCCGAGGTGCAGCCGACGCAAGAACGTACGGGCGGTCACAAGCACCACATGCAGGCGGAAGGTGCTGTGAAGCGCGCCGGACTGGATCATGCGCAGCGTTTGATCGATCAATGCCACGCGCGCTGTGAGGGACGCCTCGCATGCGCAGGGTCAAACTCAAGATCATTCTCGATGGCTGAATCGGGCATGGAGCGGGGGCAGGGCCTACCAAAAGTTCATGTTATGTTCTTTTGAGCGACAATGCAATCGGAATACTCCGGACGGAAGATGGACACCTGATATCGGTTTCCCGGCCGTAGTCCCGCGCCGCGTCCGCCCAGACGAAAAGATCCTCTAACCGCTCGAGGCCTTCTTGGGCTTTGGCGCGCCTTTTTCGTCCGAGGCGCAGGTTGCGCACAGACGAGTTGGAATGTCGCTCTCATGAAGCGTCGTGTCTTGAGGACCGTCTGACGCTTCGGCCCTTCGGCTCGCAAGTGCTGTCAAACGTTTGGCCAGCTGATCGCGCGTCATCGCCATCATGACACCGCGTGCGCCTTCATATCCGCAATTGACCGCGGCAAGCGCCTGTCCGAACCGCAAAGCCGAAAGCAACCGCGGCTTTTGCAGCGTTTCGAACACCTTGGCGCCCGTTGTGCCCAACTGGTGCAAAAGACCCGCACTGGTCCAGTCGCCTGCGCCGGCGCCATCGACAAAAGCCGGCGTCTTGAAAGCAGGCAGCTCACCCCAGTGGCCGCGCCACCTGACCCTCAAGCCCTCTTCGGCGAGTGTTTCCACAATCACCTTGGGCTGCTGCGCCTCACGCAGGTCGCGCATGTGGCCGAGACGATCATGGGAAAACTTCAAGATATGGCAAAGATCGACCGCTTTTTGAAATTGTCGCTCATCTCCGATGGAAGATGGCTCGAAGACGACGAGAGCACCGTTGTCCTTTGCCCACCCCGCAAGCTTCAGTGCAGCGGGAGAGAGGCGGTCCATGTAGAACGACTTCGGGGCGATCGCAGACTCTGTCACTTCGGTGGCCTGCTGGAGTGTCGACGCGCGAAAGCGAGGCAGCCAACCGCCGCATTCCGGACAGGCTAAAGAAAATCGATGGACGCGCTTGCCCGCTTTATCCTCCACAAACCGCTGGATGACGATCGGGGTCTGGACGGATTTTTCATCGGACAGGAAGTCGCCTTCGACACCGATGCTTTTGAATTCCTTCCGGATCACGGTGGCTGCCCAATCACGACCAAGGCGCGCCACCGGGTAGCTCGTCCAGCCGAGCCAGGCCAGGATCGCCAACACATTGCCGCACGACCCGCCGGCGGCCACGAACTCTTCCGTCCGGCCTTCAACGATGTCAGCCGCGACGAAGCCGGCGCCGACACAGATCGGATGACGGGGCGCGGGTTTCAGTGTCAGATCGACGCGTGTCATTTTTCCCAATCTCCTCGTACCCAGAGCGAATACACGTCAATGCCGGGGTCCACGGCATCACTCGGCTCTCCGTAACTAACCGATTCGACATAGGGAATGCCGACATTCACCCGGTCGGGCCCGGCGCTGTCGCTCTTGTGATCATAGCAGGCCAGCAGCGCCCCCACGGACAGCAGCTTGCTCGATAACGGCGACACGTAGACCTTACATCCACCAAGGTCGCTCAACGAGTCCCGGTAACGGCTAATCGCACCATAAATCTGGCGGTAGGCTTCGAACGGGTTGTACTCGGAGGCGTAGAGGATATTGGCGGGCTCGACACGGAAGTCGTCGAAAAGAAGCTGCCGGTACTCCTCGATCAACCGGTCGCCGCGTCGCGGGTCGCGGCTTGGAAAGGGGATGGTCGGACAGATTTCGTCCGGATCCAGCTCGTCGCGAATGCGCTCCAGCCGGGCGCTTTGCCCTTCGCCCAGAACGGGGAACCAGACGCGGGGAAGGTTGATCGTGCTTTCCGCAGTCAACTGGCCTGAGAACCCAGACAGGGATGTCACAGTATCACTCAAGCTCCCCGCTGTGAGGCGCTTGTCTGCAACGACGCTCTCCGCGACGACGACATGGAGGTTGATCGACGGGCCGCCTCTGAACGCGAACTCATCAAGCAGTGCGATGAGTTGGGCGATCGCCGTCAATCCGATTGTGCGCGGCATCGCGCTGATGTCGACGATCACATCCGTATATTGCACGAGCTCATCACGACGCGTCACGGCTCTGCGCGTGTTGCGAGACGTCGCGTGACTGTTGCCAGCCCCGCGCATGTGGACGTCGATCTCGGTCAGGCCGCTGCCGAAAATGTGCTGGAACGCAGCCGCATTGGCGTCGATGCGCTGCTGCGCCTGCGCGCTGTTCGGCTGGCCGTTTTGATAGTGAAGCACCCATCCATGCAATGCTGCAACCTTGCCGCGCCCCAAAATGCGCTGCGGGACCATCGCTGCGCGCGCGTCAAATCCGCGTCCTACGATGAAGAGGAGCTTGCGGGAGCCGTCCGCCAGATGGCCGCTCCAAAACGCGTCGAATTCGCCACCCGCGTAGAGCTGATACGGATCCCACCGCATTGTCCGTTTGATTTTAGACAAGCGACTTCTCCGTCACCGCTGAACGCCCATGCGCGAGCCAGTCGGATAAGTCTTTGAGGCTCTTCTTGCGCCAACCGCCATAGCCGAGAGGAAGGTCAAAATGGGCGCAAAGAACGCGGTTGAGATAGAAGACGATCAGGCTCTCGCCCTTGTTCTTGTGATCGAGATTTGGCTCAAGCAAATTCTGCGACACGAGCGCTGCCAGCATGGTCCGCAACTCGGCGAATGCGACCGAGTCCCGGCTGCCGTCGATGAGACGTGCGCGATCTTGCATTGTGATTCCGAAGCCAGTCACACCTGGCGGATAAGGGGCGGACGGACGGTAGGTCTGCCCCTCACAGAATGCACCGACAGCCTCAAGGAATCGCCGCGCTTCATACCCGCGCTGAACGCGTCGTGGAATCCCGTCCCAGCGCCGTTCAGCCGCGCGTTTCAGGATTTGATGCTGTCGCTCGGCGCTCAGCACAGAGTCCGCACCACGCCGAACGGCCGTTTTGGCCGCAAGCTCTTCGAAGAGATCGCCGGCCAGCTCGACGAATTGATCGACGTTCGAGGACGACAGGGATGCCAGCTTCTGCCGTCCGAAGTAGATCGGCGCTTTCGCTTCGCGCGAGAGGAAAAGCTCGGCAGCCGACTTCACGCCGGCGTTTTCCTTGTCGTCAAGATCTTGCTCCGTCAGCGCATCGAAATCGAACGCCCGTTGCGATTTGCCGAGATCGCGCTCAATGAGAATCTCAAGCTCGCGCCAGCCTAGGGCACGATCGCGAGGGCTTCCCGGAACCGCCCTGCGTTGCGCCATCCATTGTTCGTAACGCTGCTGGTGACCGACCCGCAGAACAAGGCGCTTTTCAATCACTCCACTTTGAGCATCGAATACCGCATCCCAGGATGCAGGATCGAGCTCTTCGGCCAGCGCCGGGAAGAACGCACGCCCCTGAAAACCATCGGCGTCGCGCGCCCGTAGGTCGGCGATCTGATCGACAAATTTGACGTAGGCGACACTCCGTTTGCGCCAGCGTCGTTCAAGCCGGATCTCGCCGTCATAATCCCTGTCTTCAAGGGCACCTTCGGCAAGCAAGTCCTCGGCCGGCAACGCTTCAAGCCTCTCGGCGATCCATATGCCGCACGACAAGCGGGCATTCGTCACGCTCTCGCGCAGCCAGTTGCTTTGATCGTCGCTGAGAAATTGCAGATCGTCCAGCAGCAAAACACGTTTCTGATTGATCGGCCCCGACGCATCCGTGAGGGTCGCGGTCGCCAGCCAGTGCAACGCTTCAAGTCCAGAGGCCGCCCGCGGGACCGACTTGTTCTCACCGCCAAGGTCGTCGAGGATATCGAAGACTCCTTCTTCAATCTGCGATGCCCATCTGTGCAAGTCGCTGCCAGTTGCATTGGCTGGCAGGGTGGCGCCGTCGACCGGTTGCCACGCCGCCTGAATCTGTCCGAGATCGTCAGGATAAGACTTTTCCGAACGCTCAAGAGCCGCGCGCAGCGTCGCAAGCACGATGCGTGCATTCACGAGCGCGCGGAAGACGGCCGTCGCTCTCGCGCCTGTTTCGCCAATTTCTTCGAGGTCGCGGTATTCGTTGGTGAAGCCGATCACGACGCCCAAAATTGCAGGGCCGTCGGCCGTGATTGCGCCGGCCTTGAAGAGGGCATCGCGCGTCGGCCGAATATCCTGGTCGTCCTGCATGCGGAAGACCTTGCGTAGGGGACCAGGCGTCAGGAGTCGCAGCAGCGTTGTCTTGCCGCCGCCGGGCGCACTTCTCAAAAACACGACACCCGCCCAGGGATCGTCGACATCGTTCAACAGATCCAGCGCGCCGGCCGCGAACAGCCGCACGAATTGCTCATCATGCACCGACCGTTTGGAAGCCCGGAGGCGAAACGGATTTCGCATTCAGCCTCCTCGCTTGTGTCGGCTCACCCGGGGAAACAGTCCGGTGAAAGTCTGTTCATACTCGCCCCACAGAAGATAGAGCGAATTGTTCGGCGCATTGTGAGGCAAGATCAGCGGCAGCCGGCAATCGGCGTAGCCAAACCTCATAGAGGTGCCGCCGACGTCGGCGTGTTCGTCATCAACGACCTTGTCGAAATACCGATCGTCCATGGCAAGCGCGATGATCTTGTCATCGTCGGGCGATCGCAGGCGGGCCTCCGGCGGCAGTGCATGAACGACCTTCAGCCGCACGCGCCCTTTTGGGAAGTTGAATGTCTTCAGGTCTGACTCGATATGCTCGATCGCCTGATGCGCGGCCACGTAGATGCACACGACGACTTCAATATCATCCTTGGCGAAGATCTTGCTCAGCGCGCCGTTGTCCTCGCAAAGCTTTTGCAGAATTTTCGGGATCTTGCCGTCCCATTGGCCATCCTCCAGGCGAATATAGGATGTTCCGCTGGCTGTAAAATCATCGAGCAGGCAAAGCGTGTGGAATTTGCACTCGTCCTCGGTCGGCTCACGCGCCAGCTGCTGCTCCAGCGCCTTTTTCAGCTTCTTGTGCATCGAGGCTGCCTTCTCATCCGAGATGTCATAGGCATGCCAGAGCTGCTCGTTGCTGATCTGCGGGTGCGACCGGCGAAACACGTCGGTCCGCGCGCCATCGCTCAAGCCCAGGAACAGCGTCTGTCGCAGGACCTGCGTATAGACAGGGCTCGACACGACATACTTGGATCGCTGCGGGTCTACGGATAGGGCGGCTGCTGCCTTCGCGATAAAACCCGGCTGGATGACCACGGGGAAAGCCAGCTCAACGAGATGGCGGATTTCCGCGGTGGAAATGAAGATCAGGCGCGTTCGGAAGAAGTCGTACGCGACCTTGCGTTCGGCCAGGGTCTTAAATTGCCGCAGCCAGAGCGCGAGGCTCTCGATAAACCGCCGGCCAGGCGCGTATTGCTGGTACTCGTCGTATTTATAGCGTGCAAAGTCCTGCAGGATCGGACGTTCCCGCGCCTTTTCTTCGTCCGACCAGCCCATGACCTTGGCTAGGAGAGCTTCTGCGAGCTCGTCCCTCATCCGTTAATTCCTATTCCAGCTGGATACAACCCGCTCCACCGTGCCAATCGATTCGATCAAGATAGTAAAGGGTCGCCTGCACGCCAAGGAAGCCGCGTGGCGACAATCCCCAGCAAGATTCGGCACTCGCGCTCACCTCATCGACGCTCAACCCGAACGGGTCGTCAAGCAGCTCGCAGTCATTGCCCGGCCACCGTCCCTTGTCTCCCAATCGGAGCACGGGGGCGTTGGCGTCACATTGCGCGCGCTCCCGAATGGCCCGCACGACCGCCGTCTTGCCGCCACCTTCGAGAATGACATCAACCGAATGATTGGAGCACGCAACCGACGCCTTCACACCTGACTGCTCAACAATTGCGGCCGCAACGCGAACAGAGGTGGTTGCCTCCTCAAGCGTCGGGAGAGATATCGCAATCTGGCTTGTGTTCGATCGGAATGAGCAGGTCGAAAAATAGCGTGTCGATCGCAGGAGATTTTCGAGCCGGAGTACCTCAGGCGACGGGTCACCGCTATTCGGGGGGCCGTCTGACAGGGGCTGAACGACCGCGCCGTTATAGAACCCGACAATCACATTCGACCAATAGGTCTGTTTGATCGCTTCGCGGATGCGGTCGGCGGCAGAGCCGCCGCGCCCCGTCGCGATCCCAACAAGTGCTCCGGCAGCGAGCAGCTTGTTCAAGCTGTTTGCGACATCCGTTGACAGCGGCTTGAAACGCGCATCCGGTTCGCAAAGCGTCCCGTCATAATCGAAGACCACGCCTGCAAAGCTGGACCGATTGATCTTTTCAATACCGATCTTGCAAAACTCACGTAGCTCTTCAATCTTCGTGGATGCCCGCAGGCCTCCAGCCATTTCCTTTCGCCAGACCGCAACATCGGTCACATCCACGCGGCGCGCCTGACGCCTGCGCGCAGGAGCCAGATGATAGAGCTTGCGGCCGAATTCAGGGACGCCTGGCTTACCCGGATCTATCTTTCGAACCTGCCCGGCTGCTGCAGCAAGGTGGAGGCTGACAACCAAGCCTGCGAGTGCCTGTTCATCGCGCGGGCCCCGGAAATCGATGCGTGCCCGAGGCACTTCGGCTGGAACGAGCTCGAGTGTCCGGGTCGCAAGGGCCTCCTGATCGTCGCCGATCAGCGCCAAAATGGCGGTCGTCTCAGGCCTCTTCGCGAACCAATGGTGCCGGCCATGCCCAAAATTGCGTAAGTCCGTGACATGCACATTGCCAAGAGCCGCTTCGACAAAGCGTGACTCGATGTCGACCGTGCCAGGTCGCAAGGCCGTGGAACACAAGACGCTCGTTGTCTCGCGTGTCACCGCCGGGAGCGTGTGCTCGACTAACTCATCGAGCGGAACGCTGATGCGGCTCTCCATGAACTCGTTGAATGTCGCCGGAAGCGGCGTGTGCTCACCGACCAGTTCCCGGTACGCTCTCAGCAGAAGAATTGAGGCGCCAAGCAGAGAGGAGACCGCGAGAAAGCCGTCCTCGAACAGGTCCGACGCTGCCGAGACGACCCGGCTGTATGTGTAGCGTGCCGCAAGATCATGAAGCGGCGACTGCTCCCGCATGACGAGGCCGACCAAGGGTTTGGCTTCTCGCTGTGCGGCTTCGTCGAAGGCGGCGCAAATATCCTTGTTGCGACCACTGGCGGTGAAACACATCACCGACGCATCGCGCAGCGGAAGCGTCATGTAATCGAGTGGCGTACATGCACTCGCTAGGCGACCGGTCCGGAGCTGGTGGATGTAGGCCGCAAACGAGGCCACCGAATACGAACCGCCCGATCCCAGCATGACGGCGGAGCGCGTGGCGACGCCTTCAATTGCGGCCTTCAACGGGGCGGGATCGATGAGGTTCGCGGCCTCATACACCGCGTGAAGGTTTGCCAACTCTTTAAGATATCGTGCAGTCACTGAAACCTCGGCCGACAACGGCGGGTTGAAATCAAATCCACGACTTGTCGCAGAGGCTTCCAACCTACGGCGGCGGGCGGTCTGGGAGAAGCCATAAGGTCCAACTTATCACAGGAACGAAACAAGAACAAACGAAGCGTGATCATAGCCCGACCGGTCGGCATTCATAGCATAAATGATTGAAATATAACAGTAATTTATGATATTTTATTTCTGGCGCGTGACGCGCTTCTGGCCCGATACCGCGGTTGTGCCCGCCTGCGTCATCTCACGGCGCACCCTCCAAAGCTGTCCGGAGCGGTTTGCCCACGCAGCCGCCCCCGCACTGACCCATTTCGCCGCCTCTTCACCAGCGCCATCCACTCTGAACGATAAGCCGTGCGATCGGTGATGGTCGCACGGCTCATATTGCCGGGACAACGTCTCCGCCGATCCGCAAGCCGGATCGGCGGCGCGCCGCGTGTCCGCGGCGCTCGCTCGCCGGGCCTGTGGTCCGGCTCGCGAACGACGATCTAACGATCGTCGGGATCATCGACGCTTGGGAATGGGGCCAACAACACGGCATCAGATCGGTCGCCGAACAACCCCGCTGCTACCTGAATAACCGTCCGGCTTGATGAAAAAAGCCACCGACCGCCCGTGTGGGATTGGTCACGACAATCGTGACGGTCTTCCCTAATTCGCCCGCGGCGTGTCCGACGGCACTGTCAGTCGGAAACGCGCGCGCGGCCAGGTCCCTCACATCGTCGGCAGCTTTTTTCGTCGCGGCGTCATAGCTGCCGGCAGCAGCGGTCATACGATCAAGAAGCTTCACCACCTCGTTGTTCTTGCCCGGCCCCTTAGTGATGTCGTTCCACGCATTTCTCAGGAACTTCATGATTTCGCCGTTGGGACCGATTTCGAGATCGCCCACTTCGATCCGAATGCTGGGCAGGTCAGGGCAGGGCTGACGCATGCCCGCATTCCAGTGATCGATGGCGGCCTTCCGCACTCGCGCCATGTCGTCCGGCGAGGGTAAGGCAAACGGCTGGTTGGCGAGGGCGACGGTAAAGCTCGACGAAAGGCGATATCCCGCGGGGACAAACTCGGCAGCGAAATCATCCAGGGAGAGGGAAGCGAACAGCCCGTCCACGACGGACAGACGGGCCGTCTCGCGCACCTCCGGTTTGGTCGGCGGCAGGACGGTCATCCCGATCGGAGCACCCGCAATAAACGACGGCGCCAGCGGTTTCGCACCGACCAGCACGCCGACCTTGGCGCCAAACTGAGGGACCGTTGCGACGCCATCGCCAATCTTGAGCTTGCCATCGGTCCGGGCATCGATGTCGAGCAGTCCGCAGCTCAAGACCGGTCCGGCCATCGCGACGGTCCGGCCCTCGAAGGCAAACGTTGTCGCGCCGAACCAGGCGCGCAGCTTCGTGCTGGCCGAACCCTGCATGCCAATCGAGGTCCCGATGCCGCCGCCGATCAAGGGATCGAAATGGACATGCACGGGCGCACTGAAGGACGCGCTGACCGGCAGCGAGAACGAGGGACCGTGTTCCTGATCGAGGACAATGATGGGCTTGGCAAAATTAACGCGCCCCTGGATCCGTCCAGCATCCTGGATCTCGGCGAAGAAGCCGCCGTCGCCAAGAATATTGTCGTGCCACTGCTTATCGAACAACCGGCCGCTGATCGATTTGCCTTGAATTGCAATATTGAAGCCGGCCAAGGCATTGGCTAACTGATCCGTCAGCCTCGTGAATGCCGGCTTTCCGATCGTGACCGCAACATCGCGCGCGAACAGTCCATCCAAGACGCCAGACTTCGCCTGCACGTCCTGGCGGGCGCGTGCGAGGTTGTCCGCACTGACATTGTCTGGCGGCGTTGCGACGACGGCACCCGGGACCTGTCGTGTCGGGCCGAGCGTCGCCGTCAGGACAACACCTTTCGGCGTGAACACGGGGGCGACGACCGTCAGCCATTGGTCGAAGTGAAAAGGCGAGGGCGTCGCCACAAGCTCGACCGTGCCGGAATTTTGATCCCCGAAATGCTGGGTAATCGTTTGAGGTTCGCCAAGCGAAAAGCTCACATGCGGACGATATGTCGCCTTCCAGGCAAGTTTGTCGAACAGGAACGATAACGTGCCGGCCGTGATCGTGTCGCTGGCCAATCGGCGCGCCCGCAGGTTCAGAAAACCATATTTGATCTCGGGCGTGACTTTGACCGGAATGAACTTGAAATTCGCCGCATTGGTCGGGCCGTCCTGTAACGCGGCATCCTCCTCCGTCGTTCCCGCATAGAACAGGAAGCCCTCCACGTGAAGACCAGCCGTCAAGCCACGCTTTGAATCGGAAGCGGCCAGGTCGAGCTGCGCCACCATGCGACCAGGTTCAGAGCGGAGTGCGACGGACATCACGGTCAGCCGAAGGTCATCGTCAAGATCCTTCGAGTGAACCGTGACAGTCTGCCCTGCGAGAGCTGCACTCAACTTGTCGAAGATCGACTTGTCGAGTGCAACATAAGCGCCGTCGCCATTCAGCTGCGTCACATTTTGCAGGCCGTCCAGGCTCTGCCGAAGTCCGACGAACTCGGCCTTGTTGGTTTCCGTCAAGACATAGGCGCGCGGATACGTCGCATAGAGCGTTGCCGCTCCGGCAACGGCCAAACCCGCCACACCCACGGCAACCCAGGCTCCACGTCGCATTTGGCACCTATCAAATATGGCCCCAATGCATATGGGGCGGGCCTCTAATTCAAGGAAGGCGTCAATAAATAAACATTTCGCGCCTAGGCTGCATATTGGCCTTTACGTTCCTGAACGCAGAATGAATGCTACATGTCGAGTGATGACAACTTTGGAAGGGCCCATGACGCAGGTTCAACTGAGCAAAGTATGGTTCGTCGTAAGCGCTGCGCTCCTTTATTACGCCTTGAATTCCTGGATCGTCGCACAAGGCGGCAATGAAGTGTTCGGTGCCAAGCTTGTCCTCTCGCAACGCGTGCCGGCGGCGATGATAGCCATCCTGGTTTGCTCGGTCCTCGCGATCGCGTCCTCTGCGATCGGTCTGTTGTACGCCCGACGAGGCGGCACGCAATGGCACGAACGGATTCCGATTGTCGGCTTTGAAGAGATCAAGACGGGTTCTAATGAGGGACGTGTCTATCAGGCGACGATGCTCGCGCTTCTGTCGGGGTTGCCTTTCATTGCGATGATATATTTTTGGCACTCCCTGCTGACGGCAAAAGTTATGGCGAGCGATGGCAGCGAAAAGCTCATTGGCCTGTGGAATTTGGACTGGCTCTGGAGTTTGAGACTGAGCGATCCGGCCCGCATTTGTACAAACTTTGCCGCTGGCACGCACGATCCATGCTCGGGGAGTGCGACGATCCTCCCGGGTGTTGAGCCGGCCTTGTTTGCCTGCCTGACCCTGGTGGCGCTGATCGCCGTCATCCAACACTGGCGCGCTGTCCTGCGGTGAAGCTAGAGTGCTTGAAGACGCATAACGCCTACCGCACACTTTGAAGGAAACTACGTGGGCGCAGCCGGCACCGAAGCGTTTGGTAACCTGACAGCGCGTTTCTCTAGGCGGTGGAGCGGACCGGGACCGACTACATCCGAATATCCATTTCTGATTGGAATCATTTGGTGACGGTACTTTGCAGACGGAGATCGAACACCGCGCCGTCGGCTTGGAGGTGCTACAATCGATCGAATGATGTCGATAGCTGGCGAAACCACAAAAATATTTTTGCGATGATTTTCCCTTTAAAATCAAAAGCGTAACTTTTTGACGGGCCCATCGTCGGAATATGTTTGGCCGCAGAAAAAATTTCAGAGGAATTTCAATACGCTATGCGCGATTTGAACAATCGAGTGGGATTCATGCAGCCTCGTCACCTCGTTTATTATGAAGGGATTCCGGTTTGAGGTGAGTGTATCGACGGAGCATCTTCCAATCTTTGTGGCCGGTGACCAGAGCGACTTGTTCGATCGAAAAGCCCGCCTCAAACAATCGGCTTGTCCCTTCATGACGAAGGTCGTGAAAATGAAGGTCCTCAATTTTTAGTTTGCCGCATTCACGCCGAAACGCAGTGCCGACCGAACGCCCGTTGTACGGAAAAATTCTGCCTTCGCGAATGTTTGAAAAGCGTCCTTGTTCTTCAATTATCTTGCATGCGTCATATCCCGATACGTCTAGCAGCGGGATGCGTTGATCGTTACCTTTCTTCTTCCGAGGGTCCTTGCGATCTCGAATGAGAAGCATCTTACTTTCAGGATCAAAGTCACGCCACTCGACGCGGGCAATTTCGTCCTGCCGCATTGCCGTTGCGACAGCAAATCGAATGATCCCGCCAACAGGAATTTGCTGCCGAACATTGGCTTCGAGACTCGCAATAATTCGATCGAGCTCGTTCTGTGTTGGGCGCCGGTCGCGCTCGTTGCCCTTACCGACAAGGCCAAGACGTCCGAGAGCAATACGCGCGAGATCGATTGGTTCGATCGAGACGGTCACGCCATGCACAGCGGCGGCGTGCGATAGGATCGTTTTGATGTATCCCAAATCGATGCCAACGGTCACGGGACCGGCCCCCTCTTGCGCGCGCCCTTTTCCAAACTTGATGAGACGCTCTCGATCGAGTTCGCCCAAACGAAGATGTCCGAGCCTCTCGTCAAGGAATGTTAGACTAGCGTCCTTCGATCGCCCGATTTTCTTGCCGACTTCTTCAAGGTCTTGACGGTGAAGCGCGATAAGATCGCCGAAAAGCTTGGCTTCTCGGGCCCGCGAAGTCGCGGGCTCCTGCCGATCAATTCTTCGCTCGATATCCAGCGCCCATTCCTCGGCGTCCTTACGGCGGACGAACGTCTCGTTGACGTATTTTCCTTTACGCCGGACCTGGGCACGCCACGAACCTGACTTTAATCTGCTAAAGGTAGCCACGCGTGTGCGCTCCGTGTGCACTGAGGCGTCGAAAAGCCGGAAAAAACGTCGCATTGTGGCGTAGAATAGAGTGCACACGGCGCGACCTAACGACTTGAATGTACTCGAAAAATGCAGCTAAATCAATTACATAGATTTGCCGTGGCGCCTATGATGGATTGGACTGACCGGCATTGCCGCGTCTTCCATCGGCTGATGTCGCGGCGGGCGCGGCTTTATACGGAGATGCTGACGACGGGTGCGGTGATCCGCGGCGATCGGGCGCGGCTGCTCTCTTTCGACGTGAGCGAACATCCGGTGGCCCTGCAGCTTGGTGGCTCGGATCCGCGTGATCTCGCCACCGCGGCCGTCATTGGCGAGGATTTCGGTTACGACGAGATCAATCTCAATGTCGGCTGTCCTTCCGACCGCGTGAAGGATGGCCGCTTCGGCGCTTGCCTGATGGCGGAGCCCGCGCTGGTCGCCGACGGCGTCGCGGCGATGAAGCGGGCCGTGAAAATTCCGGTCACGGTGAAATGCCGGATCGGCATCGACGATCAGGATCCGGAAATCGCGCTCGACGTGCTGGCGCGCGGCGTGATTGCCGCGGGCGCGGATGCGCTGGTCGTGCACGCGCGCAAGGCCTGGCTCAATGGTTTGTCGCCGAAGGAAAACCGCGACATCCCGCCGCTCGATTACAATCGCGTCTACCGGTTGAAGGCGGCGCTGCCTGATGTCCCCATCATCATCAATGGTGGCATCGCTGATATCGTCGAGGCGAAGCAGCATCTTTCGCATGTCGACGGCGTCATGCTCGGGCGGGCGGCTTATCAGGAGCCGTGGCGGCTGCTCGCGGTCGATTCCGAATTGTTCCGCGAGACCGCGCCGCATGCGACGATGAAGGACGTGTTCGTGGCGATGATGCCCTATATCGAGGCGCAGCTGGCGCAGGGGACGCGGCTGCATGCCATCACGCGGCATTTCGTCGGCGCGTTCCACGGCATCCCCGGCGCGCGTGCATTCCGCCGCCATCTCGCGGAGAACGGCGTCAAACCGGGGGCGGGCGCGGACGTGCTGCGCGACGCGATTGCACTTGTTGATGACCGCGCGCCGGCGTCGATCGCCGCCTGAGCTGATACGGTCGGGACAAACCCGGTCGTGCGTCTAGCGCGCGGTGGGGAAAATCCCCTGCATCAGGCGGGCAATCGCATGCCCCATCTCGTCGCCTTCGGCGCGCAATCCGGCGATCGTGCCGTCGGCATCGGCGCCGGGCTTGTCCTGACCGAGTTTCTCGACGCATTCGAGCCGGCACGGGCCGATGCGGAAGGCGACGATGCCGCCGAGCAGCCGCGCGACAAGGTCTTGCGGCGCGTCGCTGAGCCGCCAGGGCACTGCGGCGCGGTGCTCGAATTCGTCGACGGTGCGCTCCAGCACATAGCGCCGATCCGCCTCGGTGGGCAGGAGTTCGATCGGTCCGCGCAATTGCAGGCCGACATAATTCCAGGTCGGCACATTGGCTGATTGTGCGTACCAGCGCGGCGAGATGTAGGCGCTCGGGCCGTTGGCGACGATCAGCGCTTCAGCCGCAAAAGAGAGCTCGGCGGCGTGGGCGTTGCGCGTCGCGACGTGTCCCAGAAGCTGGATGTCGGCGGGATCGTCTTTCTCCACGACGAAGGGCAGGGACGTCGCGCGCGGACCGGACGCACCTGACGTGATCAAGGCGGCGAACGGATAAAGGCGCAGCCATTGCAATGCCTGGGCCGGATCGGGCTGACGAAAATGCGGCGCGGAGAAGAACTTGTCGCCGGTCGCGGGCGGCGAGCCGCTGGTTGATTGCTGGGCCATGAGGTCAGTCCTTCCACACGCCCCAGGCGATCGGCCGGTCCGGCGCCCAGACACGATAGCCGTGCACGTGCTTCGTCACTGCGTCGACCGCCGGCTCGTAGAGCAGCCCGATCGTCGGCAGTTGCTTGATAAGCAGACCGTGCAGGTCGAGGAAGAGTTGCTTGCGCCTCGCATCATCAGGTGTCTCCATCGCCTCGCGCAGCATCCCGAGCGCGTTCGGGTCGTCCCATTGCGCCCATTTGAACTTCGTGCGGTCGGCGAGAAAGGTGGCATAGGTCAGGGCCGGGTCGAAGCGGCCGGAATAGGTGAAGGACTGCAGCTGGAAGTCGCCCTTCACGTAATGGTCAAGCTGCGTCGCCCAATCCAGGGTTTCGATCTGCACGTTGAGGCCGACCGCCGACAGCATCGCCTGCACTAGGATGGAGTTCGCGTCCATGCCGGGATAGCGCTTGTTGGTCTGCAGCTTGATCGGCTCGCCGCGATAGCCGGCCTCTTTCAGCAGCGCCGCGGCGCGGCCCGGGTCATAGGCGGGCCAGGCGAGAAAGGCCGGATCGAAATAGGCCATCGAGGCGCTGACCGCCGAGGAGTTGGCTTTGACGAGGCCAAGCGTGCGGGCCTCCGCGATCTGCTCGCGGTCGATGGCCACGGCGATCGCCCCGCGCATCTTCGGATTGGCGAGCAGCGGATCCTTGTCGTTGATCAACAGCGCGTCGCGGGCAAGCCCGGGCGCCGTCTGCACGTTCATTCCGGCGGCCTGCAACTCGGCGATCCGCTCAGGCTGCAATTCGGCGATCACATCGACGGCGTCGGTCCGCAACGCCGCGCGTGCCGCGCTGTCGTCGGGAATGATCCTGAAGCTGACACGGTCGACATGGGCGATCCGCGCACCGGCGTAACCGCTCGCCGGCGTAGGACTTGGTTGATACTCGGCGACGCGGTCGAGGTCTACAGACTGATCATGCTTCCATTCCGCGAGCTTGAACGGGCCGGTGCCAACAGGGGCGCGCCATTGGCCTTGCGCGTCGACACTATCGGGGTGAGCGACGAGCACCGCGCACTGGATATTCGCCAGTTGCCTGATGAACATGCCGCTTGGCTTTTCCAGGCGGTAGATGACGATACGTGGCTCCGGCGCCTCGACGTCGGTCACTTTGACGCCCTGGCTGCCGTCGAACACGTTGCGGCACTGCCAGCCGGCGTTGGCCTGCAATCGCGACCAGCTCCACTTGACCTCGGCCGATGTCAACGCCGCGCCGTTGTGAAATGTGACGCCGTCGCGCAGCACGAAGCGATAGCTCTTGCCGTCGTCGGAGACGCTCCAGGACTCCGCAAGCGCGGGGCCGACGCTCATGTCGGCGCGATAGGCGACCAGGCCTTCGAAGATATGGTTGAGGACATTGTCGGTGTTGGTATCCCTGTTGACGCCCGGCTCCAGACTGCGAATGTCGGAGTTGAGCCGGATCGTCAGCACGCCGCCTAGCTTCGGCTGCTCGTCGGCGAAGGCTTGCGTCACCAGCATCGCGCATAGCCAGCTCGTCACAAGCATTCGTTTCATCACACACTCCCCACGAAATTCGCCTCGCCAGAGGCCTTGTCGAAGAAATCCTCCACCACCGGCAGCAGGCCGGGCAGCGTGTGCGCAATGCCGGGAACGATGTCCCGCCGCACCGAAATCCCCTGCGCTTCGAAACTCGCCTTGAGGGCATCGAGCCGGGCCGGCCGGTCGGCGCCGGCGATATTGGCGTCCGGCTGCCACCATGGATCACCGGGCTTGATCGTGATTTCCCAGGTGTCCCTGTCCGCGGCGCCGACGACCATCTGCACGGCGACGCGGCGCATGGCGGCGAGATCGAGCGGCTTGCCGAAACGCTCGGCAAAGTCGCGGACGCCGACCCAATGGTCGCGCGCGAGATCGAGCAGCGTGACGACGCCGGGCGAGGCGATCGACACGGCACTCAGCCGTTCCGGATGCAGCGTGAAGAAGCGCTGGGCGAACTGCGCGCCGCCGGAAAAACCGAACAGGGCGAAGCGGTCGGCGTCGAGCCGGTAGCGTGCTTCAAGCTCCGCGATCATCGCGAACAGCACGGCGTCGTAGTGCATCGCGCCGACGCGCAGCATCTTGTAGCTCGAATGATCGTTGGCTGCGAGAATGCCGGCAGGAAACAGCGGCGCGAGGACGATCAGCCTGCGCCGCTCGGCCAGCGCAATGAAGGCATCGCGATAGGCGACCATTTCGCGGCGCGAGCCATGGATGGCGACGAGCAGGCGATAGCGATCGGCGCCGTCCTCGGCATAGCTTTCCGGAACATAGGCGCAGTAGGAAAACCGCGGATCGCTCTGGCAACAAAAGGCCGTGGTGCGGCCGAAATCGTAATAGGAGAGGCGCACGCCGTGGCCCTGGCGCTGCGGGGCGGGCGTGCTCATCGCGCAGGCTCAGGCGGAAACGCCGGTGGCAGCCGTGCCTCGATCGCCTCGGCCGCGTCGAAGCAGAGATCTTCGCGGAACGGCGCGGCGACAAGCTGGACGCCGATCGGCAGCCCGTCGGAGACAAGCGCCGGCGCCGATATCGCCGGCAGGCCGAGCAGCGAGACCGCGGTCATCGGGCGCTGCGACCGGACGATCGCGCTTGTCGTTGCCGCATCGCGCGTATCGGCATCGACTTCGAAGGCCGGCTCGGTTGAGGCCGGCATCAGGATGAGCGGATAGCGGATCAGGAAAACCTGCCAAAGCCGCAGCAGCCTGAGCCGCTCGCCAAGCGCGACGAGGACCTCGGCCGGATCGCGCTGCGGCCAGACGTGTCGCCAGAGGCCCGCAGCACGGCGAACGCCGTCATCGCCGTTCTTCTCGATATACGGCTCGAGCTGGGCCAGAAGATCGGGCATCGCAAGGCGCGGCCAGGTTTCGGCGGCGGTGGTGAGCTCCGGCGGCGATGCGGGCTCGACGCGATAGCCGGCGTCTTCGAGCGCGCGCGCCGCGGCGCTCAAGGCTGCGCTCACTGCCGGATGATAGGGGATGCCGTCAAAGCTTTCGACCAGCGCCACCTGGATGGGTTGATGCGCCGGAGGGAAGGCGGCCGGTGCAAGCGTCCGCGGATCAAGCACGTCCGGCTTGGCCATCGCCGCGAAGGCCAGCCGCAAATCCCGGACGCGGCGCGTCAATGGACCCTGCACCGCCATCAGTTGCGAGGAGATCGGCGACAGGCCCTGGAAGCTCGGATTGTAGGAGGGAACGCGTCCATAGGACGGCTTCAGACCGAACAGGCCACAGCAGAATGCCGGATAGCGGATCGAGCCGGCGATATCGTTGCCGTGGGAGATCGGCGCCATGCCGGCGGCGGTCGCGACTGCCGCGCCGCCGCTGGAGCCGCCACAGGTGCGATCGGCGCGCCAGGGATTGCGCGTCTCGCCGTGCAGCGCGTTGCCGGTGTGCCAGCGCATCGAATAGCCCGGCGCATTGGTGCGCCCGATCAGGATGGCGCCAGCCGCACGAAGGTTGGCGACGACCGGATTGTCCTGCTCGGCGATGAGACCCTTGTTAGCGACGATGCCATTGTCGGTCGGGCAACCGCGCTGATCGATGTTGATCTTGATCGTGGCGGGCACGCCGTGCAGTGGGCCAAGCTCCGTCCCGGCGCGCTGCTTGGCGTCCAATGCGTCGGCGGTGGCGAGCGCTTCGTCCGCCAGCGTCAGGACGACGGCATTGAGTGCGGGATTGACCTCGGCGAGGCGCTCGAGGGTCGCTTCGACCACCTCGCGCGCCGAAATCGTTCGGGCGCGGATCGCTGCCGTGAGGGCCGCGGCATCGGCGCGCCAGATCGGGCCGTCGAGCGATCCGGACGCGGCCTGTGCTCCCCCGCCGTGAGCTGTCCGCCCGATCATGCTCAGTCTCCTCTGGCAACCGAGAAGACAATAGTGTATTTTATAATGATATGAAACACAAATCAAAATCCCGACCCACCCGGCTGCAACAGGACCTGTTGCCGCAGATCGTCGAACTCATGCGGGGCGACGGTCTCGGGCCTGGCGCGCGATTGACCGAGGTCGAAGTCGCCGAGCGGCTGCAGGTGTCGCGCACGCCGGTGCGCGCCGCGCTTCAGCATCTGGCGCGGCGCGGTTTCGTCGAGGCGCGGCCGCGCCGCGGCTTCGTGCTGCGCAAGAGCGCCGCGAGCCTCACGCTCGACGATGCGCCGGCGGTATCCGACGAAACGAACGAGCTCTGCGTCGAGATCGCGCGCGATCGCCTCGCTGGCCGCCTGCCGCTCGAAATCTCGGAATCGGACCTGATGCGGCGCTATCAGGTGACGCGGCCGTTCCTGCTCAAGGTTCTCAACCAGCTGGCAGGCGTTGCGCTAATCGAGCGCAAGCCGGGCCGCGGCTGGCTGTTTTCGCAGGCGATGGGCGATTCGAAGGCGCGAGCCGAGAGTTACGCCTTCTGTCGATTGCTGGAGCCGGCGGCAATCCTGACGCCGGGATTCCATCTCGACCCGGCCTGGATCGCCGAGATGCGCGAACGTCATCGCGCGGTGCTGGCCGCGCCCTGGCGCAAAGCCTCGAGCGTCGGCTTTTTCGAGATGAACGCCGCCTTTCACCTGGGGATCGCCGCCGGTGCCGACAATCGCTATTTGCTGCTTGCGCTTGAGCAGCAGACCAGGCTCCGGCGCCTCGTCAATTACGATTGGACGTTCGGCCATGAACGCGTCGTCACATCCTGCAACGAGCATCTCGCGATGCTGGATTGGATCGAGCGCGGCGAGTTGGACGTCGCGGCGGCGCTGATGCGCAGCCACATCGATGCGGCGAGCCGGCTCCCGCATCCGCAGCGGGACGAGGCGTCCTAGTGTATTATGTCATGAAATAAGTCGTGAACAGAAAAGCCGCGCGACGCGCATCACTTCACAAAGACGTCCTGCACGCGTTTCAAATGTTGCTTCAAGGCGGCACGAGCCTCGGCGGGCTTGCGGCTGCGAATTGCTGCCACGATCCTGCGGTGGTCTTTCAAGACAGCCGTCCGCTCTTTCCTGTCATTTGAAAAATGCTCTTCGAATTTTCGGAACGTTGGCTGATAGCGAAGCGCCCAGAGATGTTCCAGTTGGTCGACCATGACCTGATTGCCCGACGCCATCGCAATCGCGGCATGAAAGGCATGGTCGGAATCGAGGAAGCGGGCGGGATCGGATAGCGCTTGATACATGGCATCGAGCGTTGCTTCCAATGCTTCGAGTTGTTCCGGTGAGGCGTTCCTGGCGGCCAGTGCGGCGATTTCTCCTTCAATCAAACTGCGGGCTTGCAGTTGGTCGAGGGCGCTTCGCTCGCTAGTTAACTCCGAAGCAGGGCTGCCGCGTGTTTCACAAATCTGTGCGCCATCGCCAACGCGGATCTCCACGAGACCCTTGACCTCAAGGGCAATCAGGGCCTCCCGAACGGACGTGCGGCTGACCCTCATTTGGGCTGCCAAATCACGTTCTGGCGGGAGATAGCTGCCGGGTGGGACGGCGCCGGACCGAATGCGCTCCTCGAGGATCTCGGCTATTTGCTTGTAGAGGCGTTGCGACTGCAGGACCGGCAACTCCAACCGCCTGTCCGATGCCGCCTTGTTGTCGCTTGCCATGTCCATCCCTGAAGACCGCCCATATGGCTGCGATTATCGCAGACTTTCGCCAATGGTCCAAAGGTACGACCAGCAATCCTCCGCAGATCATAGAACGGAAGGGTTGCGGCGATCGACCACTTGCCGACCGCCGCTGTTCGTCTTGGCCACAATCTCGTCGACCGCCTCCAGACCCTGACGTTTGCAATGTTCGCCGAGGGTTGTCTCGGAATGGCGACAACGTCACCTGAACTGCGAACCTTCATCGTCCGCACGATAGCCCTGCATGAGATACTCGATCGCACTGGGCAGCGTCTGAGCTTTGGTCGCCGGGTCCACGTGCACGGCATTGCGAGCGAAGATGAACTGGTACTCGTACCCTTTCGCGGCCAGCACCTTGGCCATGTTCTCGGCACAGAGCACGTAATCGTGCATCCCGTCCGCCATGGGATTCGGATACCAGCCGTCTTGATCACCCATCTCGAACCACATTCGGATCGGCTTCTTCGGGCTGGTGAGGACGAGTGGCGAGCCCGAAGGCTGGGTCGACGTCGTGGGGCCGTTAAGGCTCAGGTTCTCGGTGTTCAGCAAGGGATTGGGTTGTGGGCCAGCATACGGGCTGTGATATTGCCAGCCCCCGCCCGGCAGATTGGGGTCATGCGGCCACTGCTGGTTAGTAAAGGTCGGAGAATAGGACAGCACCTTGCCGAACAGCTCGGGGTGGAACCAAGCCATGGTGAAGGCGCCTCCGCCGCTCGCACTCTGCCCCATGGCGATCCGGCCTGCGGGATTCCGCGTCAGGCGAATGCCCGCAACTTGCTCGACCAGGGGAAGGACCTCGGTCTGAATAAACTCGGCGTAGAGCCCATTGATGGCGTCATATTCAAAACCGCGCTGGCTTCCCTGCGCGTCCTGGCCGCCATTCTCAACGATGATCGCGACCATCGGGGGCACCCGCCGCAGCTGAACCAGATTGTCGATGGTCGGGAAAAGCAAAGGCTCCAGAGTGAACGCGGCCACGGGACCCGAAGTCGGGCCGTTGCCGTCTCCGCTGACGATGAACGGCAGGGGCTGATCTCCGCGCGCGAGCCGGGGCACGTAGACCAGCACCTTGCGCGTCCATGTCCCGACCTCACCGCAATATTTGGCGTCGGGCGTGAAGCAATTGGGCACGAGCATGGTCGAGAAGTCGCCCGGCGCGGTCTGCCCGTAGGAGTTAATGTAATCGAAGAATGGCTCCACCCGCACGTGGCCATTGTGAAAAATCGTGCTGTCCTTCGACTGCATGATGAAGCTGTACACTTTTCCTGAGAGCAAGCCGTTCGGGGCAACCGTCTCGGGCGCGGGGGGGTGGGTTGGGCCGAGGATGAAATTCCCGTTGAGGCCGATCGGAGGTAGCGCGCCATTCGGGAGTGCTGTCGCCGACGGGTAATTCGGGTTCAGGGGATTTCGGGTGGGTGGATTGGTTCTGAAGTCGAGACCGGTTAGGTCGATATAGAAGGGCGCACTCGGATTTGTGGTGTTAGCGCCGGCCGGCAGCAAACCGGGCGGAACGCTCTGCGCGTGGGCTGATGGCATGGCCGGCTCGAGCAGCAGCACTGCGAAGGCTGCCATAACTAGTCTGCGCGTTCTCATGATGTTGTTTCCTCCCTTTGCAATTTTTTAGTGGCTTCGTTGCGGTGAAAGTGCCGGAAATGACCTCCCATTGACGGGAGGAAGAGGTTCAACCTTGCGGACGATGAACAGGTAGGACAGCGCGCCTGCATCGCGCAGAGCGCCAGCACACACGGACGCCGGCGAGAGAAAGGCTGGCACAGGCATGGGCAAGCAGGGCCATGCATGCTCCGGTGCATTCGACGAAGGCTGACAGGGCGATCGACAGGGATGTCCGAGGTGGTCGAGACGATTCCGCGCATCCCCGGAATCTGGCGGATGCGCCCAAGCGGTATCGTTCCTGCCTAGCCGGCGAGAAGACATTTTCACGACGACGCCCCTCCCGAAAGTCGTCTTCGATCAAGCCCCTCAAGATCGTAAGGACCGATGGTCTGAATCTATGTGGCCTAAAGGTCTACTGGTTGGACCAATGTACCAGAACTCGCATTTGGTTGCAAGGGAGCTTCAGACGAAGGCATCCTGCGCATGTCGACGGCGTGATGCTGGGTGGGCAGCCCATTAGGCGCGGTGGCGGCTGCTCGGGGGCGATCCCGAGCTGTTCGGGCAGGGGTGCTGCACGCGATCATGAAGAACGTGTTTTGCCGCGATGATGCCCGACATCGAGGCGCGGCTCGCATAAGATGTGCTGCTACGTGCGATGGCGCCGGTTCGTCGGCGCATTCCACGGCGCGCGTTACGCAAGCACCTCGCCGAGCACGGCGTCCGGCCCCGGGACCGGCGTCGAGCTGCCTGCGCGATACAATCGCCCTAATCGACGGCCGTGTGCGGACGCCGATGAGTGCTCGCCGAGAGTTCGGGATAGCCGTTCAGCATCAGCTTGTCGGCGCGGACGCCCCAACTCTCGAGGCGGTCGAGGAAGCTCATGCCGAGCAGATTGGTCTTCATCTGTCCGCGCTGCACCACCAGCGCCGGCACCGATTTCTCGACCAGTTTACCAACCGCAAGGCGATCGAGCGTCAGCCGCGCCGCCTTGGTGTGGCCGCCCGCGGTTTCGAGATCGACATTGTATTCGAGCATTTCGGTCGGCAAGCCGATCGCCTTCGCCGTCTCCCAGGTCAGCACGACCGACGTCGCGCCGGTGTCGATCACCATCGGCGCGACGACGCCGTTGATCTTGGCGCGGAACGCGAACTCGCCGCCCTGGCTGCGTGTGATCTGCACCGCGGGCGCAGGGGCGGCGGACACATCGCTATCGTTGCGGTCGAAAATTTGCGAGATGTTGTCCCTGGCGCGGGCGATCTGATCGGGGTCGCCATAGGTGACGATTGCGCCGGCGGTTGCCATCAGCAACAGCACGATGAGGAGGATACGACTCACCGGGCACCTCCTTGCATGGAGGCCGTGCTCAGGCGCGCTTCGGACGGGGCTCCATAAGCTGGAGTCCGGCCTCCGCCATCCGCGCAGGCAACGTCGTCATGACCGCCAGCCGTTCCGCGCTGTCCATCTTGTGCCAGCGCGCGATCTCCGGAAGCGTACGCCCGCATCCGAAGCAGAGCTTGGTCCTGGGGTCCATCATGCAGACTGCGATACACGGCGATTCTGAGCTCATTCTTCAAGTGTTGAACGGTTTCAACCGCTTCTGCAAGCCGACCAAAACGCAACGCCCCCATCGCGCTTCAGCCTGTTGTTTGAGCACGATCTCAGCGTAAAACGCGGCGCGCTTGTCGCAAGGGAAAGTCGCATCGCGCATGCTCTACAATCCGGTGCCGGCACTCATGATCGATTTGCGGCGTACGCGCTTGCGGTCGGCGCCCGGCTCGGTCTCCGTGGGCTCCGGCTGCACCGGTGGCGCTTCCTCCACCATCGGCGCCAGCGCACTCATGACGCGCTCCGGCGGCAAGGTGACGATCACCTCGGTACCGATCCGCAGTTTCGACTTCAGCGTGAAGGTGCCGCCATGCATGTCGATCAGGCTCTTGGCGATCGGTAGCCCGAGGCCCGCACCCTGTTCCGCCGACTTGATCGAGTTGGAGCCTTGCCCGAACGAGGCCAGCACGATCGGGATTTCGTCCTCGGCGATGCCGCTTCCGGTGTCCTTGACGCTCAGATATTGGCCGCCCGACGCGGTCCAGCCGACCTTCAGCCAGATCTCGCCGCCCTGCGGGGTGAACTTGATCGAGTTGGAGAGCAAATTGAGTACGACCTGGCGAATGGCGCGCTCATCGCCCCAGATTCGCGGCATGCCGTGCTCGAACACCTCGTGGATGGTGATGCCGCGGCTGGACGCGCGCAGCTTCAACAAATGGTGGCAGTCGGCGACGACATGCACCAGCGCGACGGCCTCTTCGTTCAGCTCGTAGCGGCCCGCCTCGATCCGCGACAAATCGAGGATCTCGTTGATGAGATTGAGTAGGTGCACGCCGGAATTATGGATGTCGGCGGAATATTCCTTGTACACCGGCACCGCGTGCGCACCGAAGATCTCGCTCTTCATCACCTCGGAGAAGCCCAGGATCGCGTTGAGCGGCGTCCGCAGCTCGTGGCTCATCTGGGCGAGGAAGCGCGACTTGGCGACGTTGGCGGATTCGGCACGGTGCCGCGCTTCGTCCGAGATCGCCTTGGCCTGCTCCAGCTCGCCGATCAGCGCGTCCTTTTCGGCGCGGGCCTCCAGCGTCGCCAGTGTGGTCGAATGCAGGCGGTGGGCGAGCAGGGCGAAATAGCCTTCGGCCGCCAGCGCCAGCAGCGCCAGCACATAATTGTCGAACGCGCCGTTCAGCACGAGATCGAGCGCAATCGCCACCGTCACCGGGATGGTTGCCGCGAGTGCCGCGATCGGCAGGCTCGCCGCCAGCATGCTGGAGACCGCGATCACCAGCAGCATCAGGAACATCATCAGCGTGTTGGAGGCGAGGTCGCGGCCGGCGGGGTGGATCAGGATCGCGGTCCAGCACAGGCCGTAGAGCAGGTCCAGCAGCACGAAGCGCGTCCGCCATTTGCGGGTCACCGCGAGCGAGGGCTGCTCGGCAAGGAAACGGGCGCAAGCGCGGATGATGGCGGCATGGACGCAGAGCATGCCGACCGTCCAGGCCGCGGCAATGGTCGGCTGCATCCACAGGCCAAACAGGAGGCCGGTTGCAACCACCAGCAGCATGACGACGTAGGACGCGGAGATCCGGGTCTGGGCGTATTGCCGGAGCAGTTCGGCGTCGAAGGCGGGCCGGGTTCCACTGGTTGACGTTAACCGATCGCGCGCCTCGCGCACCCGCTGCGCAGCCACGCGCCGGCTGTTGACCGGCGCTGCCACCTGAGGCCCTGCCGGAAGCTGTACAACTTCAGGCTTTTCTGCGGGATTACTCATAAACAACACAAACCTCGCCCGCGAACCGCGCGGGCTTTTTGCATTGTCTATCTGTGACGCCAAATCCTTAAGCGATGACTTAAAGAGCTAAAGAAACTCCTTAACGGGAGGTTAAATTAACCTCTCGGCGCTGCACGCACTCGGCCTCGCAAAACCCCTCCGCGGCCGGGGCATGGAGGCGTGGCTGAGCGACGCCTGTGCCGTTTCGCTCCGAACGCGGAACTTAGCGCTGCAGCCGGGCCAACAGGCTCGACGTATCCCAGCGCTTGCCGCCCATCTTCTCGACCTCGGCATAGAACTGGTCGACCAGTGCGGTTGCGGGCAGGGTGGCGCCGTTGCGGCGGGCTTCCGCCAGCGCAATCGAGAGATCCTTGCGCATCCACTCGACCGCGAAGCCGAAATCGTACTTGTCGTCGTTCATGGTCTTGTAGCGGTTCTCCATCTGCCAGGACTGCGCTGCGCCCTTGGAGATGGTCTCGATCACGGCGGCGACATCGAGGCCGGATTTCTTGGCGAAGTGGATACCCTCGGAGAGGCCCTGAACCAGGCCGGCGATGCAGATCTGGTTGACCATCTTGGTCAGCTGGCCGGCGCCTGCCGGGCCGAGCCGCTTGCACATCCGCGCATAGGCGCCGGTGATGATCGGCTCCGCGCCCGCGTAGGCGTCTTCGCTGCCGCCGCACATCACCGTCAGCGCGCCGTTCTCGGCGCCGGCCTGGCCGCCGGACACCGGAGCGTCGACGAACTTGAAGCCGGCCTTGGTGGCGGCGGCATCGAGCTCGCGGGCGACCTCGGCGGAGGCGGTGGTGTGGTCGACGAAGGTCGCGCCCTTCTTGATGCCGGCGAAGGCGCCGTCGGGGCCGATTGTGACGGCGCGCAGGTCGTTGTCATTGCCGACGCAGCACATCACGAAGTCCTGGCCTTCGGCCGCCGCCTTCGGGGTTGCTGCGGTCTTGCCGCCGAACTTGTCGGCCCATTCCTTCGCCTTCGCAGCGGTCCGGTTGTAAACGGTGACCTCATGGCCGCCTTTTTTCACGAGGTGTCCCGCCATCGGGAAACCCATCACGCCGAGACCGAGAAAAGCGACTTTAGCCATGTCTGCTACCTTGTTATTTGCGTTTATTTGCCTTGGCGATCGCCCCTGAAGCCGCGCCGGCAAGGCTGGACGGGCCGGGGATACCTTCCATCAGGGAGCCGCACCATACCCCCTGCGCAGCCGAGGGCAACGGCTTCGTGGGATGGCAGGTCCCGGTTTTGTGCTAGGGTCGGGGTACCAAATAACGTCACAAAAAAGGGAGCGTATCGCATGGGCGTGAGCGTGGGTGTGCTCGATCATTTCAACATCCGGACCCGGAATCTTGCCGATACGGTCCGGTTCTATGAGGACGTTCTGGGCCTCGAAAAGGGTGCCCGGCCGAACTTCGCGTTCCCCGGGGCGTGGATGTACAGCGAAGGCAAGGCGGTGGTGCATCTGGTCGATATTTCGAAGACCGACGAGGCGCAAAAGCCGGATTCCGGCGTCGTCCATCACGTCGCCTTCGCCAGCCAGGGCTTTGCCGGGATGAAGACGCGGCTGCACTCCAAGGGCATGGAATTCGACTCCCGTCAGGTCCCGGGCGGCGACCTCTGGCAGATCTTCGTCAACGACCCCAACGGGGTCATGATCGAGCTGAACTATGAGGCCGCCAAGGAAGGCGGCGGTGCGGCCCCGGTCGAGCGCCGGGACGACGTCGGAGCGAGGTAGCCTTTTGCGCCGCAACGCTCTATGGGTCGCCTCTCTAACCATCCAGGAGATGCGCGGGTGAGCGTGACGGAGCAACAGGTCCTCGAGTGCCTCGCCAAGGTGATGTCGCCGCGCGGCACCGCCTTGACCAATGCCAATGTGCTGTCGGCGATCACGGTCACCGACGGCAAGGTATTCTTCTCGATCAATGTCGATGCCGCCGAAGCCCGCGCCTGGGAAAACGTGCGCGCGCAAGCCGAGACCGCCGTCCGTGCGCTTCCCGGCGTCAGCGTGGCGATGATCGCACTCACTGCGGAGCGCAAGGCGGGCGGTGCTGCCGCCGCACCGCCGCCCCCGCCGGCCGGCGGTGTCCCGCCGGCGTCGGCACATCGCCATCCGCATCCACCGGGTGCGGCTTCGCCGATGGCGCGGCAGGCCGAGATTCCCGGCATCTCCGCGGTCATCGCGGTCGCCTCCGGCAAGGGCGGGGTCGGCAAGTCGACCACCGCGCTCAATCTTGCGCTGGGCTTGCGCGATCTGGGCCTGCGGGTCGGGCTGCTCGATGCCGACATCTACGGGCCGTCGGTGCCGCGGCTGACCGGCATTCGCGAGAAGCCGCAGCTCAACGACGACAAGAAGATGATTCCGCTTAACCGCTTCGGCCTGGCGATCATGTCGATCGGCTTCCTGGTCGAGGAAGACACTGCGATGATCTGGCGCGGGCCGATGGTGATGTCGGCGATCACGCAGATGCTGCGCGATGTCGCCTGGGGTACGCTCGACGTGCTCGTCGTCGACATGCCGCCCGGCACCGGCGATGCCCAGCTCACATTGGCGCAGAATGTCCCGCTGAAGGGCGCCGTCATCATCTCGACCCCGCAGGACCTCTCGCTGATCGACGCGCGGCGGGGATTGGCGATGTTCGAGAAGGTCAACGTGCCCGTGCTCGGCATCGTCGAGAACATGAGCTACTTCCAGTGCCCGCATTGCGGCACGCGCTCGGATATCTTCGGCCATGGCGGTGCGCGCCACGAGGCCGAGCGGCTCGGGGTGCCGTTCCTCGGTGAAATCCCCTTGCACATGGCGATCCGCGCCGCCTCCGATTCCGGCAATCCGGTGGTCGAGAGCGAGCCGGACGGCCCGCACGCGGCGATTTACCGCGCGATCGGCGCCAAGGTCCGCGAGCAGCTCGGGGGCGTCATCGCCGCGGCCTGAGGCTGTATGGCGGGCCGGCAGGCCTTGAAGGCCAGGCTTTGACGGCCAGGCTTCAGTGGGCTTTGTTCACAGAACTGTCGCCCGGCATGATTGCCGGATCGGTTCCAGCCTGTATGTTTGTCCACAGAGCCGAATCGTAGCGCCCGCCTGTCAGCTTGATGGAGTCAATGGGTGAAGAGACCGCGGAAGGGCCGTGAGACGGCGAACAAGATGGCAGCATCGCGCTTTGCATTGGAAGAGGGCCGCAAGCATCTCACGCGAGAGAGGCGTGCAGAGGCTTCCTTAGCCGCGTTCAACCTCTCGAAGAAGACCGACTCGCTCGGTGAAGCTGCGGCGACGGTCGCGAAGATGTTTGGCATCAGCTTCACGACAGCGCAAAGCTGGATCCGGCGCGGGCGCCATTTGGCCAACAAGCCCAAGACATCGAAGGCGGCGACGAAGCGCTGATTGGTCATCCGGTGGTGGAGCGCGAGCCGGACGGTCCGCACGCGGCGATTTACCGCGCGATCGGGGCTCGGGTCCGCGAGCAGATCGAGGGCGTCATCGCCGCGGCCTGAGCCGGTTTTTCCCGAGCAATTGCTGCGTCATGAGACTTTCGTTTAATTGGCGAGGTCATGCCATTGTCGCGTTTCCGCGCGGCAACTTCCGTGTTAAATGGCCCCCAGCGAGAGCACCCCGGCAGCCCATGGAATCGTGCTGCGGGAGGAGATGCTTGCGAACACCGGGAAACGCCCCTCAAGGAGATGCCTTAAGATGAAGCGTCGTGATTTTTTGAAAGTTTCTGCGGCCGGTGCTGCCGCGACGGCCGTTGCCTCGCCGGCGATCGCGCAGTCCTCGCCTGAAATCAAATGGCGCTTGACCTCGAGCTTCCCGAAGTCGCTTGACACCATCTATGGCGGTGCCGACCAGCTGGCGAAGTACGTCGCCGAAATGACCGACAACAAGTTCCAGATCCAGGTGTTCGCGGCCGGTGAAATCGTGCCCGGCCTGCAGGCGCTCGACGCGACCTCCAACGGCACCGTCGAGATGTGCCACACCGTGTCCTACTACTATGTCGGCAAGGACCCAACGTTCGCGATCTACGCCTCGGTGCCGTTCGGCCTCAATGCGCGCATGCAGAATTCCTGGTGGTACCAGGGCGGCGGTGAGGCGCTCGGCAACGAGTTCTTCAAGAAGTTTGGCGTGATCGGCTTCCCCTGCGGCAACACCGGCACCCAAATGGGCGGCTGGTTCCGCAAGGAGATCAAGACGGTTGCCGACATGTCCGGCCTGAAGATGCGGATCGGCGGCATCGCCGGCCAGGTGCTGCAGAAGGTCGGCGTGGTGCCGCAGCAGCTCGCCGGCGGCGACATCTATCCGGCGCTGGAAAAGGGCACCATCGACGCCGCCGAGTGGGTCGGTCCGTATGACGATGAGAAGCTCGGCTTCCAGAAGGTCGCGAAGTACTACTACTATCCGGGCTTCTGGGAAGGCGGCCCGACCGTGCACGCTTATTGCAACCTCGAAAAATGGAATTCGCTGCCGAAGAACTATCAGGCGATCCTGACCAACGCGATGGCCAACGCCAACAGCTGGATGGCCGCGCGCTACGACATGCAGAACCCGTCGGCCCTGAAGCGCCTCGTCGCCGGCGGCACGCAGCTGCGTCCGTTCACCAACGAAGTGCTCGAGGCCTGCCTCAAGGCGACCAACGAGCTGTGGGCCGAGATCTCGGCCAAGAACGCCGACTTCAAGAAGTCGATCGACGCCATGCAGGCCTACCGTTCCGACCAGTATCTGTGGTGGCAGGTCGCCGAATACACCTTCGACAGCTTTATGATCCGCTCGCGCACCCGCGGCTGATCAACCCTCATACGCAGCTCCGGCTGTTCGACTTAAGTAGCCCGGCCTTCGCGAGAAGGCCGGGCTTTTTGCGTCTGGCGCTCGGGGGGCGGATGTTCCATGCTCCAGCCCAAGCCTCGGCATGAAGGCGGCACCTGACGACACAATCGACAAAGGGAGGATTCATATGAAGCGAAGGGATTTCATCAAGGTCACCGGTTTAGGCGTTGCAGGTGCGGCGACGATCGCAGCGCCCGCGATCGCGCAGTCGATGCCCGAGCTCAAATGGCGCATGACGACGAGCTGGCCGAAGTCGCTCGACACGCTGCACGGCGGTGCCGAGATGATGGCCAAGATGGTCGGTGAGGCGACCGACAACAAATTCCAGATCCAGACCTTTGCCGCCGGCGAAATCGTGCCGGGCCTGCAGGTGCTCGACGCCGTGCAGAACGGCACCGTCGAGATGGGGCACACCGCATCCTACTATTATTTCGGCAAGGACCCGACTTTCACGTTCGGTTCGTCGGTGCCGTTCGGGCCGAACATGCGCATCAACCAGGCCTGGTACATGTTCGGTGGCGGCAAGGAGCTGCTGAATGAGTTCTACAAGGGCTACAACGTCACCTCGCTGCTGGCCGGCAACACCGGCTGCCAGATGGGCGGCTGGTTCCGCAAGGAGATCAACACCGTCGACGATCTGAAGGGCCTCAAATTCCGCATCGGCGGTTTCGCCGGACGCGTGATGCAGAAGCTCGGCTGCGTGCCGCAACAGCTCGCCGGCGGCGACATCTATCCGGCGCTCGAGAAGGGCACGATCGATGCGGCCGAGTGGGTCGGTCCCTATGACGACGAGAAGCTCGGCCTCTACAAGGTCGCGCCGCATTACTACTATCCCGGCTGGTGGGAAGGCGGCCCGATGCTGCTGGCGATGGTCAATCTCGACAAGTGGAATGCGCTGCCGAAATACTATCAAAGCATTCTCGAGCAGGCCGGCCATCTCGCCAACAACTGGATGATGGCGAAATACGACACGGTGAATCCGACCGCGTTGAAGAAGCTGCTCGCCGGCGGCGCCAAGCTGCACGGCTTCTCGCCGCCGATCATGGAGGCGAGCTACAAGGCGGCAAAGGAGCTGCACGCCGAGGTCGCGGCCGGTAACGCCAACTTCAAGAAGCTGCTGGATTCGCTGACGGCCTATTCCAGCGGCGGCTACCAGTGGTTCCAGGTCGCCGAGGTCGGCTACGACAATTTCATGGCGCGCCACGCCCAGACCTGATCGCGGTCTTCAAGTCGCGAGGTGCACCTTCACCTCGCCCCGCTTGCGGGGAGAGGTCGGATTGCGCTCGGCGATGCGAAGCATCGTCCGAAGCAATCCGGGTGAGGGGGACTCTCCCCACTCATCGTCTTTCGAACTTGCGGAAGCAGCCCCTCACCCCGACCCTCTCCCCGTAAGAACGGGGCGAGGGGGAAGAGACCTCTGATCACGTCTTCGACGCGACGCGGGTCTCGAATACGCAACTCCGCCAGTCGCTGGTCGGACAATCGGTCGGCCAGCCGCCGCCGAGTGCCATGAACAGCGCCGCGGTGTCGGACAGCCGCGTCGCCACCGCCTGCACGCGGGTGATCGCAGCATTGAGATAGACCTGCTGCGCGGTGAGCACGATGACCTGGTTGACCTGGCCGAGCACGAGCTGCTTCTGGATGATGTCGACGCTGGCCTTCGCGGCGTTCTCGGCCTTGATCGCGGCCTGCACGGAGCGAGCGTCCGCCTGCAGGCTGCGCAGCGCATCGGCGACGTTCTGGAACGCGGTGATGACGGCCTGCCGGTACTGCGCGTTGGCCTGGTCGAGCGCGGCTTCGGCGGCCTTCTGCTTGTGGTACAGCGTGAAGCCGTCGAACACGGTCTGCGTCGCGCTCCCGGCGATCGTGTAGAACAGCGTTCCCGGCGTGAACAGCTGGGCGGCGTTGAAGGCAGTCGAGCCGGGGTTGGCCGAGATGACAAAATTCGGCAGCCGTGCGGCGATCGCGACGCCGACCAATGCGCTTGCCGAATGCAAACTGGCCTCGGCCGCCCGCACGTCGGGCCGTTGCGCCACCAGCGTGCTCGGCAGGCTCACTGGCGGATTGGCCGGCAGCGCGAGGCGTGCGAGGTCGAACTTCTGCAGGATCTCGTCGGCGGAGAATTGGCCGGCCAGCGCGGTGAGCAGGTCGCGCTGGATCGCGAGCTGTTTCTGCAGCGGCGGCAGGGTCTGCTCGGACTGAGCCAGTGCGGCCTCCTGCGCCAGCACGTCGACCTGGGCAGCCTGGCCTGCATCGAACTGGTTCTTGAGGATGCCGAGGATGTCGCGCTCGATCTTGATGATGCGCTCGGTGGCGGCAATCTGGCCGCGCAGCGATGCCTCCTGGATCGCCGCCGTCACCACGTTGGCTGAGAGCGTCAGGTAGGCCGCCTCGAGCTGGAACTGGGCCTGTTCGGTGACGGCGTCGAGGTTCTCGACGTTGCGGATGTTCTCGCCCCAGACGTCCGGCACGAAGCTGATATTGAGCTGGGCGGTGTGCAGCGAGTATTCATCCTGCGCCGTATTGCCGGGCCCCGACACTGCGTTGGAGACCAGCTGTCGGGAAGCGGTATAGTTCGCCCCGACCTGCGGGAAGAACAGGCCGCGCTGCGCCAGCGCGTTGAAGTTGGCCACCTTGATCGCCGCCTCGGCCGATTGCAGCGACGGATTGCGTTCGACCGACAGGCGGATCAGGTCGTTGAGCGGGACGGACCTGAAGGCCGCCCACCAGCGCGTCGGGATATCCGCGCCATTGACGAAGCGCTGCTTCGCCACGCGCGGGCCGCCCGGATCGGTGCCGGGCGATTGCAGCTTCTCCGGCGTATATCCGGCGACATCGGGGGCCGGCGGCGACGAGAAATTCGGACCGACCGCGCAGCTCGCGAGCATTAGCGCGCCGGCAGCGACGGCGAGTGCGCGCGTCGCGGCGGCATGATGTGGTATCCTGGCGCTGAAGGCGTGCATTGCGGGGTGCCTTTAATGCGCGGCTTCAGGCGGCGCCGCGGCAGCCGTCTCTTCTGGGACGGCGGCGCGCTCGCGCGACAGGAATATCTTGCGCAGCGCCGGTGCGACGATCAGCAGCAGCAGCGGCCCGATAAACATGCCGCCGACCACGACGGTTGCGAGCGGCCGCTGCACCTGGCTGCCGATGCCATGCGACAGTGCAGCCGGGAACAGGCCGACACCGGCGGACAGCGCGGTCATCAACATCGGACGCATGCGCTGCTCGGCACCATTGAACACCGCCTCCGCGATGCTCAGCCCCGAGGCTCGCAGCTCGCGGAAATAGGTGATGTTGAGGATGCCGTCCATGACCGCGACGCCGAACAGCGAGATGAAGCCGATGGCGACCGAGATCGAGAAATCGAGCCCGGTGAGAAACAGTGCGATCAGGCCGCCGCCGACCGCGAAGGGGATGCCGGCCAGCGCCAGCAGGCTGTCGCGCAGCGAGTTGAACAGGCTGTAGAGCAGCACGAAGATCAACAGCAGCGTCACCGGCACCACGATCATCAGCCGCGCCTTGGCGGATTCGAGATTGTCGAACTCGCCCGACCAGACCATCCGGTAGCCGGGTGGAAGCTGGACCGCCTCGGCGATCCGCGTCTGCGCTTCCGACACCGTACTGCCGAGGTCGCGGCCGCGGACGCTGAACTTGATCGGGATATAGCGCTGGCTGCGCTCGCGATAGATGAACAGCGCACCGGTATCGAGCGAGATGTCGGCGAGCTCGCTTAACGGGATATAGGCATTGGTGCCCGAGGGGGTCGAGTAGGCGACCTTGATCTCGCGCACGGCATCGATGCTCTGCCGGAATTTTGGATCAAGCCGCACCACCACGCCGAACTGCCGGTCGCCCTCCAGCACCGTCGTGGCACTGGTGCCCCCGAGCGCCGCCTGCACCACGGTGGTGATGTCGCCGGTGTTGAGGCCGTAACGCGCGGCCTTCTCCCTGTTGACGCGGATGTTGAGGTTGGGTTGCCCGACCAGATGGAAGATGCCGAGATCGGCGACGCCGCTGATCTTGGCCATTTCCTGCGAGACCTTGGTCGCGAGCCCTTCGAGCACGTCGAGGTTGGGGCCGATGATCTTGATCGAGTTCGCGCCCTTCACCCCCGACAGCGCCTCCTCGATATTGTCCTGGATGTATTGCGAGAAGTTGAGGGTGACGCCGGGCATCTCCTCGTCGAATTCCTTCTGCAGCTCCTCGGTGAGCTTTTCCTTGGTCAGGCCCGGCGGCCATTGATCGAACGGCTTGATCGGCGCGAATAGCTCGACGTTGGAGAACGGCGAAGCGTCGCTGCCGTTGTCGGGGCGGCCGTGCTGCGATACCACGGTGATGATTTCAGGATGGCGCAGCAGGATCTCGCGCATCTTGCGGGTCGGTTCGGTGCCGGCATCGAGCGAGATGGTCGGCGGCATCGAGGCGCGGATCCAGAAATTGCCTTCCTCGAGCGCGGGCAGGAACTCGCTGCCGAGCCGGCTCGCCGCCAGCGTGCTGATGCCGAGGAAGATGATGCCGGCCGCGACCGCGACCTTCACATTTGCCAGCGACCAGCGCAGCACCGGCGTGTAGCTCCTGCGCAGCCAGCGCACGATGACGGTTTCAGTCTCCTCGATATGCTTCGGCAGCAAGAGCGAAGCCAGCACCGGCGTCACGGTAAATGTCGCCAGCAGCGCGCCGGCGAGCGCGTAGCCATAGGTGCGCGCCATCGGTCCAAAGATCTGGCCTTCGACGCCCTGCATCGTGAACAGCGGCACGAACGCGGTGACCGTGATGGCCGCGGTGAAGAACACGGCCTTGTCGACCTGCAATGCGCTGACGAAGATCATGCGCAGCCGTTCGGTCCAGCCCGGTGCCGGATGGCCGTGCGACGCGGTCGGATCGGTGCCCCAATAACCGTCCGCGAGGCTTTGCAGCACACGCAGCCTGCTTTCGGGCGTGGACTGGAAGTTGCGGAAGATGTTCTCCATCATGATGACGGCTGAATCGACGATGATGCCGAAATCGACCGCGCCGAGCGACAGCAGATTGGCGTCCTCGCCCTGCAGCACCAGGATGATGATGGCGAAGAACAGCGCGAACGGGATGTTGGCGCTGACGATCAGCGCGCTGCGCAGGTCGCCCAGGAAGACCCACTGGATCACGAACACCAGAAGGCAGCCGAACACCAGATTGTGCAGCACCGTGTGGGTCGTCACATTGACCAGCGAGCTGCGATCGTAATAGGGAACGATCTTGACGCCGGGAGGCAGGGTGCCGTCGCTGTTCATTTTGGCGACCTCCTCCTCGACCTTGGGAATGATCTCGTTGGTGTGCTGGGTGCGCCCCATCACCACGATCGCCGCGGCGACGTCGTCGTCCTTGTCCTTTCCGGCGATGCCGAGCCGCGGCACATAGCCGACCGACACCTTGGCGACATCCTTGATCTGGATCGGCAGTCCGTTCGACTGCGTCAGGACGATGTTCTCGATGTCCTGGACCTTGTAGCCCTTGGTGACGTCGTCATCGCCTCCGGAATTGATCAGGCCGATGCCGCGGATGTTGACGGATTGCTGGCCGATCGCGATTTCACGGCCGCCGACATTGACATTGGCATTGCCGAGCGAGCTGATCAGCTGCGGCACGGTGATATTGTAGGCCTCGAGCTTCGCGAGGTCTGCGTCGACGTTGAACTGCTTGGTGGTGCCGCCCCAGGCGTTGATCTGCACCACGCCCGGAAGCGTCATCAGGCGGCGCGTGACGACATAGTCCTGCAACGTCCTGAGATTGGTCAGGCCGAAATTCGGCGGACCGACGAGCTGGTAGCGGTAGATCTCGCCGACCAGGCTCGACTGCTGGATCTGCGGGATCTGGTTGGCGGGCAGCTGGACGTTCTGCGTCAGGCTGTTGGTGGCTTGGCTGAGCGCGAAATAATAGTCCACGCCGTATCGGAAGGTGACCCGCACGAAGGCCAGGCCGTAGAACGACGTCGATCGGATGTTGACGACGCCAGGCGTCGGGTAAAGTCCGACCTCCATCGGGATCGTGTAGTACTTCTCCATCTCCTCGGCGGAGAGGCCGGCGGCTTGCGCGGTGATCTCCAGGATCACCGGTGCTGGATTCGGATAGGCTTCGATGTTCAGCTTGGTGAACGCAGCAAAGCCGGCGGCGCAAAACACGGCGAGGCCGAGCACGATGACGGCGCTTCGGGTCAGACCGAACTGAAGGAGACTCTTGATCACTGGACTGCACTTGGTCTTGAACGGGGGAGGGCACGGCTAGCGTCGCAAGCCATGTCTATCCCGTGGCCGCGTTGGCGAATTTGTTGCTGAGGAAGATCGCCCCGGTGGAGGCGATCTTCTCGCCCGCGCCGAGGCCATCGAGAATCTGGCGCCAGCCGTCCTGCTCCATTCCGATCTTCACCGACCGCCGATCGAATTTGTGCCCGTCGGTCGTGACCCACACCGTCATCGTTCCGTCGCCCTCGCGCACGATGGCGTCCGTGGGCACGCTGACCGACATCTTCGGCGGCTCGGTTTCGATGGTGAAGCTCGCCAGCATGCCGGCGCGCAGCCTGTGCTGGGGATCGTCGATCACCGAACGCACCAGCTGGCGGTGCGAATTCGGATCGATGTTCAGCCCGAGCGTGGTCACCCGCCCGCGAAACGCCTCGTTGGGATAGGCCGGTACGCGGACTTCGACCGGCTGGCCGATCTTGTAGTCGGGCGCATCGGTCTCGATCACATTGGCGACCATCCACATCGTCGAGATGTCGGCCAGCGAATAGGGCGCCGGTGCGTTGCCCGGCTGCAAGTAGAGACCCGGCGCGGCGTTCCGCGCGATGATCCGCCCGGAGATCGTACTTGGAACGACCAGGATGGAATCGACCTTGCGGTCGGCGACGATGCGATCGATCTCGGCATCGGTCTTGCCGAAGATGCGGACCGCGTCGCGTGCGGCCTTGAAGTTGCCTTCGGCCGTCTGCTGGTCGGACGTTGCCTGGTCGACGTCCTTCTGCGCGCCGCCGCCGGTCTTGAGCAACTGCTTGACCCGCGCCAGCGTCCTGGTCTGCAGTTCGAGCACGCCCGCTGCAGCCAGCAGCGCCGACTCCGCCTGCAGCAGGTCGGGGCTGTCGATCGTAAACAGTGTGTCGCCCGTTTTCACTTCGTCGCCGACGTTCAACAGCGTGTCGACGATCCTGCCCGGATTCGGCGTGAAGGCCTGCACCAGCATGTTCTGGTTGAAGTCGATCGAGCCGACCGCATTCTTCAACGTCCGGAACGAGCGCTGCTCCGTGGCCATGACCTTGAGGTTCGCGGCCTGCTTGTCGGTCATGATGACATATTGCTGCTCGACGTTGACGTCCTCGATCGTGTTGGTCGGGGCCGCGCTGGCGCTCTCAAGGCCATCGGTACGCGTCAGCAGCCAAGCGCCTGCAAGGATCACAGCCAGTGCCGGCAACGCCACGTAACCCGTATATTTCATCTGAAACGACATCGCCTGCCCGATTCGCCGAGATATGGAGAAACCGCACGAGGACCCGAGACCCCGCCGCATCGTGCTGCAAGGACATCGGTCTCGGCGAGGCCGGGCATTAGTTATCAGGACCAGCTTACGCCAGCCTTACATTGCTTTGCACAACGTCGCGGGCGCGCACGGATTTCCGTTGCAGCGGCGGCGCTTTTATCTATTTTCTGTGGGCGTTAGCGGAGCTGCGCATAGAAAAATCATAGCGTGTGCTGTGCGTGCGGTACGATCTGCCGAAATGTGCGTCGTTTGCTCCGCGCAATGCCCAATCGGCGATCTATCGACGAATTTGTTGTGTGGCTGGCCTATCGCATTCGGGTGTGCGAACACGGCTCGGCTACGATGCTGGTGACGGGACTGTTACGATGCGCCTTTTGATCGTCGAGGATAATGTCGAACTGTCGCGCCTCATCGCGAATGGGTTGATGGCGGCGGGATATGCGGCCGACGTCGTGCACGGCGTTGCCGAGGCGCGCGACGCGCTGCGCAGCGTCAGTTATGCCGCCATGATCCTCGATCTCGGTCTGCCCGACGGCGACGGGCTGTCGGTGCTGTCCGAACTCCGCCGCAAGATGGACCCGCTGCCCGTGCTTGTGCTGACTGCGCGAAACGGACTGCGGGATCGGGTCAACGGCCTGCGCAGCGGCGCCGACGACTATCTGGCAAAGCCGTTCGCGCTGGAAGAGCTGGTGGCGCGGCTGGAAGCCATTCTGCGCCGGCCGGGCCAGTTGCTCGGCTCCTCGCTCAACCTTGCCAATCTGGTCTACGATACCGAAAGCCGGCAGGTCTTCATCGACGGCATGCCGCGGGTCTTTTCTGCCCGCGAGACGTCAGTGCTGGAGATCCTGCTGCGGCGGCAGGGACGGGTGGTGCCGAAGAAGAACGTCGAGGACCATATCTTCGGGTTGGCGGGCGAGGTCGCCTCGAACGCCGTCGAGGTTTACGTGTCGCGGTTGCGCAAGCTGCTCGCCGAGCACAATGCGAAGATCATGATCCACACCATCCGCGGCGTCGGCTATTTGATGGCCGAGGAGAAATAGCGTGTTCCGCTTCAAGTCGCTGACGTCGCGGATCGTCTTCTTGCACATCGTCGCGGTCGCGGTCGCCGCTGTCTTCCTGCCGCTGCTGCTGCTGTGGCTGCTGAACTCGGAGATCAACCAGTTGCATCGCGAGGCGATGCGCGACCAGGCCGACGTGCTCGGCGAGAGGCTTTCCGTCGATCCCGGCGGCAAGGTGGTTCTGAACCTGCCCGAGAGCCTCAAGGGCCTCTATTCCGACGCCTATGGCCGATATCGGTACGACATCTTCGATGCCGACGGCCATGTGCTGTTTTCATCGCATCGCGCCGAGCCGCCGAAGCAGGCCTTGTCCGGCACGATTTCCGGTGCGAGCGTGATCAGGGACATCGGCGATCAGACGGTGCGCATCCATGTCGCCGAGGACCTGTCGCATCGCGACGTCATCATCGACGACATCGTCAGCAATTTCTTCCGGCGGGTCGGTTGGATCACGATCCCGATCCTGCTGATCCTGCTCGCCGCTGATATCGTGATCTTCCGCCGCGCCGTGATTCCGCTGCTGCAGGCCTCCGAGGAGGCGAGGAACATCGGACCGGCGCGGACCGGCATCCGGCTGCCGACGGAGCGGATTCCGAGCGAGATCCTGCCGCTGGTGACCGCCGTCAACCAGGCCTTCGATCGGCTCGAGGAGGGCTTTCACGCGCAGCGCCAGTTCACCGCCGATGCGGCACATCAGCTCCGCACGCCGCTCGCGATCCTGCGGACCCGGATCGAGACGCTGGAGGCGGGCAAGGGCACCAGGGAGCTTCATGCCGACATCGAGAGCATGGGCCGCATCGTCAACCAGTTGCTCGAGATCGCCGAGCTCGACACGCTGGTGCTCGATCCCGGCGAGACCGCCGATCTGCGCGCGGTCTGCGCCGAGGTGGTCGGCTCGATCGCGCCATATGCGCTGGCGCAGCAGAAGGATATCGCGCTGCGCGGCACCGACGGCCCGGTGCAGGTCAAGGGCAATGCGGAAATGTTGCAGCGAGCGATCTTCAATCTCGCGGAGAACGCCATCAAGTACACCGCCGACGATACCTCAGTCGACGTCGAGGTGCGCGACGACGGTTCGGTGCGGGTGCGCGACTGCGGGCCGGGCATTCCGCTCGCCGAGCAGGACCTGATCTTCCGGCGGTTCTGGCGCGGCGACCGCCGGCGCACCGACGGCGCCGGCCTCGGACTGTCGATCGTGCAGGGCGTGGTGGACGACCACGCCGCGACGGTCGCGGTAGAGAATCTCCCAACCGGCGGCGCGCAATTCACGTTGAGCTTTCACCTTGCGAGCGCGGAGCCGACCGGGGCCTCATGAAGGGTGCCCGGCGACCGGATCAGGTCAAGAACTGATCAATGGCCCGATGGGACGTGTGCTTTCGGGAGTGCAGCAGACCAATGGCGCGCAAGCGAGTTGCTGGATTTTCCTCGAAAGCCGACGACTGCGCCTGATGGAGAAAACGTTCCGATCAATCGCAAAACACGTCCTTTTGCTTCCGGTAATCCTCCCACCGCGTCGTGGCATTGGCAGACGCGGGAACTTTTATGCAGCGTTTCTCACCCTGAGTTTTGAGGCGTGCATTTTCATCCCATGGCCCGCCACCGAAAACACGAACGGCACCATATATTGCTTCGATTTTCCATCTCGGAATACGAAGGTCCTCCATACCGAACTTGAAAATCTCGTCTGCCTCGTCCCTGGCGCGCCCCTGGTCCCAATATAGATAGTCGTGAACAATCGCTGGATACGTGTATTCTCCATCGGGAGGGAGCAGAGGCCAGAATGGCGCGGGAATGCTGGCAAAATCGGTAATGAAGCCCACCGGCACGTCTACCTGCCGAAAACGCTCCTGACCGGGATTTGGGGCCCAAGCAATCGGCTTTGTTAGATAATAAATTCGCTCTACGAACCGGGAAACATGCAGCGGCGCGCCGAGAGCTTTATTCTTCGAGAAGGCATCAAGCCAATCTTCCTTGGTAAGATCAAACGTAGCCTGGGGCTGCGCGGGAGAAGCTGGCGTCGACGAGATGCCGAGGCCTAACGCCGTGGCGACGGATCCGAGAAAGCTGCGGCGGCTAAATGTCATAGGACTTCTCCCGAATGTTGGGTCGGCCTTTTGCTTCCGAGCGAAAAACGCCCTTGTCGGTCGGTCCGACGACAACTCTACCTTCTGCAAGACGACCGCTTTGTGAAAAAGTCGCGTCGCAAGGTGCTTCAACAGCCGTCGGTGTGAGCTGCTGATGTCCGTGCCGCGCATCTAAGGCTTCAGAGTTCGGGCGACGTGAAAGCTGGTGAAGGCCTCGCGCGCATCGGCATTGGCGGCCCATCGATACTCCATGTACGGCCCGCTATAGAACGTCTCCCTCACCTTCGCGCCAACGATCGTATGGGACTTACAATTTTCCTTGGTCCAGGGGCTTCCGTCGTTTGGGATGACCTGGAATGTGACGTCACTCCAGCAATCCGCTAGCAATTCATCTACGTTGTCGGTGATGCCATAGAGTCCCCACGCGTTCGGCACGAAAGCATGTACTGGAAGCGTCGTTGCGCGCGCCTTCGCCACGAGCGTTGGTCTGCTTTCCACATGGCCGGGGCCACCCCTATAATCAGGGACGAAGACCTGCGTGGTGCCAGGCACGAGGTCGTCGCAATTGCTGCAATGCCCGGAAGCGTTGAGCTCTTTCCCTTTCAAATATTCGCGTTCTGATTCGGACAGAAGCCGGTAATCTTGACCGGTTCGGCCATTCAGCCACGTGAGGTAGTTTGTTGCATCATTCCAGGAGACGTTGACGACCGGATAGCCGTATCTTCCCCATCCTCCGTCTGCCGGTTGGTATTGCTTGCAACCACCATCGACGACGCAAGCGTCCCATTCATCGAACGTAACTGGAAACCGGCTGACAGCGATGGTCTTGGCGAGGCCGACCCTGTAGACGGGTCGCAAATCCGCTGATGTGACGATTTGTCGAAAACTGTTTCCGAAGCTGAGCGGGCCGTAGAAGTTAACGCTTCCAGGCGGAATTAGCACCATTTCCGGGCAGGCTTTACAATCTTTGAAGAGCTGTCCATCTCCAGGAATTCGGCATATCTCCTGCTTGTCCGCGACGAGTTTGACGGCGTTGCATTTCTTGTCCGGAGGCGCGGCCGCGAGGTACGTTTCATCGATTCCCGCGATGTAAAACGGCTTCTGACCCATCCTAGCCTTGGCGTTAAGCTGCACATTGCGGAAGACTTGCGCAACCTCGATACCCGGGCGCAAGAGTTCTTCCGCCAAAATGCTCGCAAACACGCCATTATCTTTCGCGGTTTGATTCTCCTCGGTTGCATAGGCGATCAGCATGCCGACATGTTTCGGAATGCCTATAAAGCCCTTGTCCCCGCCAACCCCCTTCGTCGCCGGCTTCGATAAATTGAGTTCGTTGCGGCAGGCGTCAAAGACGACAATGTGCCTGGCGTCGGGGGCGCCGTTTTCCAGTTCACGGATGACATCTGCCAGCTTCATCGAGTGAGTCCACAGACTTGCGTTATCCGTGGTCTTTATGTCGGCAGGGATCAGATAGTTGTCATGAGTGGTTGTCTCCGCGGCGCCATGACCAGAATAATAGAAAAAGCTGATCAAATTGGGATCGGTCTTGGCAGCTTCCTTCACGTCTTGAAGGTAAGTCCTGATCGCGGTCAACATGTCGTCGCGCCCGAGATCTCGCAACGGCGTGATCTTGAATCCAAGTTGATTCAGCGAGCGATAAACGTTGTCCGCGTCTTGATACGGGTGGGTCAGCTCATCGCCCACCTTGGTGTCGTATTTCTGATTGGCGATCAGGAGCGCGAAGCGTTGCTCCGCTTGGCAGGGGAGCGGTAACAGTAGTCCTAAAAAAACAATCCAAACTGAAATGCTGCTCTTCATGCCGACAGCCCGTTCAATTCTTCGACCGTACGGGATGGTTACAGACGTGACGAGAAACAACCTATACGGGTTTCTGGCGCCTAGCAACCATTGATGAAATACCGAGTAGATTTTCGGCCACAAGCGGGCTTCGGAGAAGATAACCTATTGAAATTCTGGAATCCTGCTTACCCATCGAAAGCGATGGACGGGTTCTGTTTCTGGACCAACGTCGACCTCAAACGTGCCTTCGCGCAAACGCTTAGCGCCTATCGCGACGAAAAATCGCCACTCGTGCTGCGCTGACCCGGCCCTTCAGCCGAGTCATATTCCTGCGTCACTGTTTCGGCGGCCCGAAATCGAGCGGTGGCAGCTCGATCTGCGGCACGTCGATCCTGACCTTGTCGAGGTCGACCGCGATCGGTTTGTCGAGCAGTCCGGTGACGGTGATCGGGAATGCGATCACCAGGATCACCATGATCGCCTGCAGGCCGATCCAGGGCATCGCGCCCCAATAGATGTCGGAGCTCTTCACTTCCTTCGGCGCCACGCCGCGCAAATAGAACAGCGCAAAGCCGAACGGCGGATGCAGGAACGAGGTCTGCATGTTGACGCACAGCATCACGCCGAACCAGATCAGCGCAGCATCAGGACCGACCACCGGCGCCAGCACCTTCTGCGCGATCGGCGCGATCATCGGCAGGATGATGAAGGCGATCTCGAAGAAGTCGAGGAAGAACGCCAGGAAGAAGATGAAGATGTTGATGAAGATCAGGAAGCCCCAGACGCCGCCGGGCAGCGAGGTCAGGAGATGCTCCAGCCACACGCCGCCCGACACGCCGAGGAACACCACCGAGAAGCAGGTCGATCCAATCAGGATGAAGGTCACCATGCAGGTGATGCGCATGGTGGTCTCGTAGCCTTGCTTGATCAGGTCGCGCAGATCCGGGATCTTCACGGCCTCGAGGCAGATCCAGACCACCGCGATATAGGTGATTGCGAACGCAAGCTTGAAAATCAGGTTCTCGGTGAAGAGCATCGCAACGATGGTGCCGATGCCGCCCGCGATCACGCCGATGATCAGTATCTTGCGCCCGGTCGCGCTGAAATCCTTGTGATGGATAGCGGCCAGCACGATCGCACCGACCGCGCCCATGGCGCCCGCCTCGGTCGGCGTCGCAAGGCCCATCATCATGGTGCCGAGCACGACGAAGATCAGCACGGCGGAGGGAATGATGCCGAGCAGGCATTTCTTCCAGAGCGGCCAGCCGGTCAGCGTCAATGCCGTCTTCGGCACCGCCGGCACATGGCTTGGCTTGACGATGCTGAGCACGAAGGTGTAGCCGGCGAACAGCAGGATCTGGAATACAGACGGGCCCCAGGCGCCGAGATACATGTCGCCGACCGACTTGCCGAGCTGGTCGGCGAGCACGATCAGCACCAGCGACGGCGGCACCAGCTGGGTGATGGTGCCGGAGGCGGCCAGCACGCCGGTGATGTAGCGGATGTTGTAGCCGTAGCGGATCATCACCGGCATCGAGATCATCGCCATGGCGATCACCTGCGCCGCCACGGTGCCGGTGATGGCACCGAGGATGAAGCCGACGAGGATGACCGAATAGCCGAGGCCGCCGCGGATAGGGCCGAACAGCTGGCCCATCGAGTCGAGCATGTCCTCGGCGAGCCCGCACCGCTCCAGGATCGCGCCCATGAAGGTGAAGAAAGGGATCGCGAGCAAAAGCTCATTGGAGAGCACGCTGCCGAAGATGCGGCCCGGGATCGCCTGCAGGAAGTTGAGGTCGAAGAACCCGAGGTGGATGGCGAGGAAGCCGAACGACAGGCCGACGGCGGCCAGCGTGAACGCCACCGGATAGCCGATCAGCATCGCTATGATCAGGCCGCCGAACATCAGAGGCGGCATCATCTCCAGCGTAATCGTCATTGCGTCGGCCTCTCGTACTTCGCGTCGATTGTCACGTAGCCCTGCAGCGCGGCGATCCGCTTGATCACCTCTGAGACGCCTTGCAACGCGAGCATCACGAAGCCGGACGGAATAACGAACTTGATCGGCCAGCGCACCAGGCCGCCGGCATTGCCGGACACCTCGCTCACCGCATAGGCCTGGTAGAAGAACGGCCAGGACAGATAGGCGAGCAGCAGGCAGGACGGGATCAGGAAGAACAGCGTGCCGATCATGTCGAGCCAGAGCTGGCCGCGCTCGGGCAGCATCAGATACATGATCTCGACGCGGACATGCTCGTTGCGCTTGAAAGTGTAGGAGGCGCCGAACATCACCATGATGGCGAACATGTACCACTGCGCCTCGAGCCAGCCGTTCGACGAGTAGCTGAACGCGTAGCGGATCATCGCGTTGCCGGCGCTGACCAGGCAGGCCAGCAGCACGAGCAGGTTGCAGACATAGCCGATCTTCTCGTTGAGCCGGTCGATGGCCGTACTGAGAGCCAACAATGGACGCATCACGGTCTCCGCGGCCGCGCTGCGCGCGCGCCGAATATCTTTCCAAGCATCGTCAGGCCGCCGCGCCTGCGCGCGCGGAGCCACGGCTCACTTCCCGGGAGTCGTTGCAAACGGTCGTCCTCCCCCGAAATCCCGCTTCCGCCGTTGTTGGCTGCGCCCGTCGGGGCAGCGGCCTGTCCGACCGGCCAGCGTGAAGCCGGGGCACCAAACCAGCGCCGTCGAACGCCGTCAATTGGAAAATGGGCAAATTGACTGATAGCCAAACCGTTGTCCCGCCTTGGTAAATCGGGCACGGCGAGGGGCGTCGGGGAGGGGTGATTGAGGCTCTGGCGCTATTTTGGCGGCGGCAAGCGATCGCTGCTGCCGCGGATCCCGTGGTTTGTGCGGCGCAGGCAGAGCGAGTTCCGCGTGGCATCCATCTTACGAGTTTCGGAAATTCGGGAGGCGGTGGGCGGGTTGCGTGCAAGTCCTGGCCATTGCTCGCTCAGGATTTGATCGTTTTCATTCAAGAAGATTGCCGTCGACCGATGAAGAACAAATAGAACAACACCGGCAGTCCGAGTGCGGCCCATGACACCGCGTCCCACCAACCATCGCCGATGAGTGCACTCAACAAGCCGACGACGGTGATGATCATGACTGCAAAAGGAATCCCGAATATCTGCTTTTGCGAAAGCTGCGGTCTCATGGGGGCAATTGCGATGTCAAAGCTCGATCATTGGCGATCGAGAGGGCGGTCGCATGTTCGACGCTCGCGCCTCTCCTGCGGCGACGTAGCCAAAGATAGATGCCGGTCACCAGAATGACGATCGTCAGCACATCAAGTGCTGCCCAGACGATCTTTAGTGGCATCCCTCCATAGTCCCCAAAATGCAGCGGTTGCGAGATGTACAGGGCTGACGAGTACCAGGGCATGTCGCGACTGTCGGTGAGCTTGCCGGTCTCCGCATCAATCAGTGCCGGCTTCAACAATCGCGAGGTCAGCGGAGTTTCACCGCGCAGGAAGACGGCGTAGTGACTTTTGCTGCTGAATATCGTTCCGGGGAACGCAACGAAGCTGGGCACCATGCCAGGTACGGCGCGGGACGCCACCTCGACGGCAGAATTGACAGAGGCGGGATGAGAAGGCACCGGCCGGTCGCGGTACTGCGCGGTCATCTCGGCGAGTTGCCCGAACTGCCACATCTTCAGGATCAGATCGGCCCAGGTATTGATGACGCCGGTAAAGCCGACCACCAGCGTCCACGCGACCAACAAAATACCTGCGAGATTATGGACGTCCAGCCAGCGGACCACTCGGGTGCGGTGTGCCCGGTAGGTCCCGAACTGGAGCTTCCTCATCGAAGGTCCGTAGACAACAATTCCGGAGCACACCCAGGAACAGCTTGCCGGGAAGACCCGCAAACATGTCGGTGTGAAGCTTCAGCATGATGGTGGTGAAGCGCATCGTGAAATCGGGCGCATCGAGATAGGCACCCGTGTGCGTATCCATCCGAACCAAAAGATTTTTTGATGAATCGGCGTCAATCGTGGGACCGACGCTGACGAACATCGCATTGGGATCATCATGGTCCCAAATCAGGAAGTGCGGAACTCCCCGTGCCTGAGCCAGGGCATTGCCGAGCAATCGATCGAGATTGGCGGCAGGTGTGCCCTCCGGCACATCCGAAGGTTTGACCTCGGTGTGAAGCAGACCGTCAATCTCGTCATGGAAGATGAGTGGCAACCCGGTGATGCACAGCATCAACATAAATAACGTGCAGATGAGGCTGGTCCATTTGTGGACGAAGCTCCACCGCCGCAGTGTCGTTGTGGCCATCAGGCGCGTCGCCTAGTTCCAGTTGTACGTCATCGTGCCGAGGACGGTGCGACCATTGCGGACACCAAGTCATCGAGTCACTAACACGATGAAGCGACTGCGCATCGCGCGGACATTTAGAATGTCTTGAATGTCGTGCCGAGTTCGCAATTCAATCTATTCTATGTTGCGTGTGTGGAATTTCGCTGATGTCACCGATAGAAGGCCGCATCGCTCGATGCATGCTGTGTGCTTGCCACGGCGCACGAGCGATACATGCGTGGGTAATCTGGGGGTTATTCAGTGGGGACTGCTTCGTCGCGGAGCAAGCGTTGCTTGCTCCGAACAACGGCTGCGATCAATGCAGCGTTTCTCGGCTCGGTCATACTCGTCCCCGCTGATGGTGCGATCTTCAGCGCGCAAGCGCAGACCAGCGTGTCGCAGAACAACGTAACTTCGCTTCCCGCTGTGACTGTGGACGGGCCCGGCGCGCCGAAGACGCGCGGCACCGTCGCTTCCACGCGCAGCACGAGGTCTTCGCGCGCAGTTGCGGCAAACCGACGCGGTCGTGCGCCGACGGTTCAGAGCGCGGCACTACAGCCGCAAGCGGCCGGACGCGCGATCGGCACGACGACCGGTTATGTGGCGACCAACAGCGCTGCCGGCACCAAAATCAACACGCCGCTGATCGAAACGCCGCAGTCGCTGTCGGTCGTGACGCGGAAGGAACTCGATGATCGTAACGTCCAGACGCTCAAGGACGCGGTCAACTATACGCCCGGCGTCACGACGTCGGCGTTCGGGTACGATCCTCGCTTTGATAGCTTCTACATCCGCGGCTTCGACGTAACGTACACCGGCATCTATCGAGATGGCCTGCGTCAAGGCGGCGGCAACTTCGCTATTCCCAAGATCGAACCCTACGGCGTGGAGAGCGTGTCGATCTTGCGGGGCCCGGCTTCAGGGCTCTACGGCCTCGGCTCTCCGGGCGGCATTGTCGACGTTACCACCAAACGGCCGACGTCGACGCCGTTCGGCGAGGTCCAGCTGCAGGCCGGCAACTATGATCGTTACCAGGGCAGTTTCGACATCGGCGGCCCGGTGCCGGGGAGCGACCAGCTGTATTACCGGCTGACGGGGCTGCTGCGTGATGCAAAGACCTGGTATCCCGGCAATGACGACGATCGTGCGTACATCGCACCGGCCGTGACATGGCGGCCGAACACCGATACGTCCTTCACGATCCTTAGCGAGTATCAAGCCAGCCGGACTGCCGCGAGCATCGGTAATTTCCGCACGCCCGACGGGCAGCTGACGAATATCTACTCGAATGATCCAGCGTTCAGCGCGATGGACCAGAAGCAGTACCGCATCGGTTATGCGTTCGCGCATGACGTCGACGACGTGTGGACCGTGCGGCAGAACTTCCGCTTCTATCAGGTCGATACGGACGCGAAATACACCCAGATCGATTCCATCGATACGTCAACCAATCTGGCATCCCGGTCGGCCTGGCGGATCCTGGACCACTTCAACACGGTGACGCTCGACAACCAGGCCGAAGCCAAATTCGCGCTGGGCGCGGTCAAGAACACGCTCCTGTTCGGTGTTGACTACGGTCATTCCTATTACGACGACAAGATCGGTTACGGACCGGTGCCCGATCTCAACCTCCTGACGATGAATTACGGCGCGCAGGCCATTGCCTCGCCGGCCTTCTCGATCTTCAACAAGCAGTCGACCGACGAGGTCGGTGTCTATGTGCAGGAACAGGCCAGGCTTGGTGGCTTCATCCTGACGCTCAATGGCCGCGAGAGCTGGGTATCGCAGACCACGACGGCCGGTTTGGACGGCGTGCCGGCGGCGCAAAAGGCGGCCGCCTTCACCGGACGTGCGGGCCTCAGCTACCTCTTTGACAACGGGCTTGCACCTTATGTCAGCTACGCCACGGCGTTCAGCCCGCAAGTCGGTGTCGATGCGTCGGGACTGCCGTTCAAGCCGACGACGGGTGAGCAGACAGAAGCGGGCATCAAGTATCAGATGCCTCAAATTCCGCTGCTGTTGACCGCCGCGGTGTTCGACATCACGCAGAATAATGTCTTGCGCACCGATCCCAACGCGATCGCTTTCCAGGTGGCAACGGGGGAGGTCGAGTCCAAGGGGGTGGAGCTCGAGGCCAAGCTCACGCTCAGCCAAGGCTTCGATCTCACCGCCGCCTACACCCATCTCAACGTCGTGATCACGCAGGGCAATGCCGACACCACCGGCAATGAATTCTCCGGCATTCCGAGGAATTCATTCGGAACGTTCGGCAAATACACCTTCCAGTCAGGCAATCCTCTGGAAGGGCTCGGGTTGGGTCTGGGCGTGCGCTACATCGGGGCAAACTTTGGCAACGACCAGAACACGTTCCAGAACGCGGCCACGACATTGTTCGACGCCGTGATCGACTACGATCTGGGCAAGCTCGATCGACGATTTCGTGGGGCCTACATGCGGGTGAACGCCACCAATCTATTCGACAAGCAATATCAGACCTGCCAGTCCGGCTACTGCTATTCCGGCGAACGGCGCCAGGTCATCGGGAGCTTGAGCTATCGCTGGTAACGAGCTAGCCGCCGGTCACGCTCATATGGCGGCTGACGCTCGGGCGGTTGTGGCGGCGGTCGATGATGAAATCGTGCCCCTTGGGCTTTAGCCCGATCGCGCGGTCGATCGCGGCCGAGAGCAGGTCGTTATCATCAGAGGCGCGCAGCGGCCGGCGCAGGTCGGAGGCATCTTCGTGGCCGAGGCAGGTGTGCAGCGTGCCGGTGCAGGTGATGCGCACCCGGTTGCACGATTCGCAGAAATTGTGGGTCATCGGCGTGATGAAGCCGAGCTTGCCACCGGTCTCGGCGATCCGGACATAGCGGGCCGGCCCGCCGGTGTCGTCGGCGAGATCGCCCAGCGTGTAGTGCTTCTCGAGCCGCGCGCGCATCAGCGACAGCGGCACATATTGATCGATGCGGCCCTCGCCGATGTCGCCCATCGGCATCACCTCGATCAAGGTCAGGCCCATCCCCTTGCCATGCGCCCATTCCATCAGCGCAGGGATCTCATCCTCGTTCATGTTCTTTAGCGCGACCGCGTTGATCTTGACCGCGAGGCCCGCGGTGCGCGCCGCCTCGATGCCGGCGAGCACCTTGTCGATGTCGCCCCAGCGGGTGATGGCGCGGAACTTCGCCGCATCCAGCGTGTCGAGCGAAACGTTGACGCGGCGCACGCCGCAATCGGCGAGTTCCTGCGCAAAGCGCGCCAGCTGCGAGCCGTTGGTGGTCAGCGTCAGCTCGTCGAGCGCGCCGCTTCCCAGGTGACGCGACAGCGAACGGATCAGGCCCATCACGTTGCGGCGGACCAGCGGCTCGCCGCCGGTGAGGCGGATCTTGCGCACGCCCTTGGCGATGAAGGCCGAGCACAGACGATCGAGCTCTTCCAGCGTCAGCAGATCGGCCTTCGGCAGGAAGGTCATGTCCTCCGACATGCAGTAGAAGCAGCGCAGGTCGCAGCGGTCGGTGACGGAGACGCGCAAGTAACGGATCGTCCGCCCGAACGGATCGGTCATCGGACGGAACAGGGATTCGGAGAGGGTTTGCGTGGATCCGCTCATGAGACCCAATCTAGGCATGTTGGCATGCACTCACAATGCGTCCGTTGGGATGATCCGCAACATGCAAAAACGCTATCGCACGATAGGCAGGGGGCATGATCTGCCGTGGGGCTGTCAGCGCCCCCGCAAAGCAAAGAGCCCGGCGGTTGGGCCGGGCTCTTGTGCAGTGCAATCGAATCGTTAGCGCGTCGGCGCGGCTGCGGGCGGAGGCGCTGCGGCGGGCGGCGGAGCCGCGCTCGGATCGGGGAATGCCGAGCCGGCCGGAGCAGGAGCGCCGGCTGCGGGAGTCGCGGGCCTCGGCTTCTTCTTCTTGGGCCGCATCGGCTTGCGCGGCGGACGCGGCGGCGGGCCGGCGGGCTGCAATTGGGCGAACACCGGGCTCGGGTCGAGCACGGTCGTCGCCGGCGAGGTGAAATCACCCGGCGTGCGGGTCACCGTCACCGGGATGTTCGCCGGCTGGAACCTCGGCATATTGAAAGTGACCGAGAAGCCGCTTTCAGGCGCCGGTATCGACACCGAGCAGGGCGTCTTGCAGCCCGGCCCAAGCGAGGTCACGGCATCCGCGCCCTGCGGCTGCGAATCCAGCTGGACCTGCATCGGCGGCGGTGCAGACTTGAAGTAATCCATTGAAAACGAGGAGCAGCCGGCCAGACTCATCCCGGCGACCGCAATCGCGATAACACGACGCATGATCCACACTCTACTGCGGCAATCAGCCACAATCCCCGAAACGGACCATAAGAGCGTCGGAACAGAGGCGCAACAGCGCGAGGCCTGTTCGTTAAAGGATGGTTAACGGACAATTTGCATGTCTATATATTCGCAAGCGATATCAATTACTTGTGTTTTGGCTTAGGGCTTCCTGAGGCTCGCCACCGCATCCGGCAAGTCGGCCATATGGCTGATCAGCCGGTCCGGCTTGAGCTCCACCATGGGAACATCGGTGTAGCCGAAATCGACCCCGATGACGGGGACACCGGCCCGCCGCGCCACCCCGACATCGGGCCCGGCATCGCCGACCATGATCGCATCCGGAAGGCGGCCGCCGGCGCGGGCGACGGTCTCGCGCAGGAATGCGGGATCCGGCTTGGCGACACCGAATGTGTCGGCGCCACAGATCGCGGCAAAGCGCGGGGTGAGGCCGAGCCGGTCGAGCAGGAGCTTTGACAGCCACTCCAGCTTGTTGGTGCAGACCGCAAGGAGATGTCCCTGCGCCGCAAGGCTGTCGAGCGTGGCCTCCAGTCCGTCGAACGGGCGCGAGCCGTCGGCGATGTGATCGGCGTAATAGGCGACGAAGTCCTTGGTCAGGCGGTCGAGTTCGGCGACGCTGACCGCGCGTCCTTCGACCTCCAACCCGCGCTCGATCAGTTTGCGCGCGCCGGCGCCGATCATGTTGCGCGCCGAAGCGAGTGGCACCGGTGGCAGGCCTTCGCGATCGAGCACGTAATTCAGCGCGCCGATCAGGTCGGGTGCGGTTTCGACCAGCGTGCCGTCGAGATCGAACACGATGATGGGGGGAGAGGAGGCGGGCATGACCTTTTCGCTATCGGTGATGCCGCCTGATGGCAAGAGACTTGGTGTTTCGCATCGCCCGGCGGGCCATGCCCCGCCGGGCGCCCAAACATATGGCAAAACCATGCATTCATGCCTGTTCCTGCCGGCAAAACGACGCTAGACATGCGCCCGCCGGGCGGGGCCGATCACGTGCCCCGGCGCGGCGCAAACAGGGGCTTGGTCGGCACGGTGGATATGGACGGACTGAAACGCGAGGCGGCGGCACGCGCGCTTGAAGAGGTGCGCGACGGCATGAAGCTCGGGCTCGGCACCGGTTCCACCGCCAAGCATTTCGTTGAGCTGCTCGGCGAGAAGGTCCGTGCCGGCATGCGGGTGATCGGTGTTCCGACCTCGGAGGTGACCCGCGCCGATGCGATCCGCTGCGGCATTCCGCTGACTACGCTGGACGAGATCGATCACCTCGACCTCACCGTCGACGGCGCCGACGAGATCGACCCCGCGCTGAACCTGATCAAGGGCGGCGGTGGCGCGCTGTTGCGCGAGAAGATCGTAGCAAGCGCCAGTGATCGCATGATCGTGATCGCCGACGACAGCAAATGGGTCGATGTGCTCGGTCGCTTTCCGCTGCCGGTCGAAGTTATTCCGTTCGGGCTTGCTGCGACCCAGGCCGCGATCGCGCGGGCCTTCGCGCTGTCAGGCGTGTCCGGCCAGATGGTCATCCGCAAAGGCAAGGACGGTCACGTTTTCGTCACCGACGGCGGCCACTGGATCATCGACGCCCATTTGGGTCGGATCGGTGACCCGCCGCGCCTGGCAGGTCTGCTCAGCGTGATCCCGGGCGTGGTCGAACATGGCCTGTTCATCGGGCTTGGCACCAGCGCCGTTCTGGCCGGCGCACAGGGAATTCGGGTTGTTGAACGGCGATGACGCCGCAAGCAAGGAGACTTGGAATGAAGCGTTTCTCGGGATTTATGTCGGCTGCCACCCTGGCCGTCGGATTGGCGCTGGTGACGGCGCCGGCCATGGCGCAGCAGCAGCCCGCAGCGCCTGCGGCACCTGCCATCAAGCCGTCGACACCCGCGGCGGTCGCGGCCGCCAAGGAGATCCTGGCGATGAAGAACGTGTCGGTCATGTATGCCGGCGCCGTTCCGGGCATCATCGAAAAGACCAAGACCGGTCTGCTGCAGCAGTATCTCAACTACCAGAAGGACCTCGACGAGGTCGCGCTGATCGTCGCCAAGAGCTATGCCGGCCGTGAGTCGGAGATCGGCGACGGCATGGCGAAGATCTACGCCGCCGAGTTCACCGAGCAGGAGTTGAAGGACCTGGTCGTGTTCTACAAGTCGCCGCTCGGCCAGAAGCTTCTGGTCGCCGAGCCCAAGGCAATCAACGGTTCGCTGAACTATATGCAGCAATGGGCGCGAGATTTCGGCGTGACCGTCAACTCCGCGTTCAAGGCCGAAATGAAGAAGCGCGGCAAGGACATCTGATCGCCGTCCTTACCTCGCCCCGCTTGCGGGGAGAGGTCGATCGCGAAGCGATCGGGTGAGGGGGACTCTCAACGAGTCGGATCGTGGAGACAGCCCCTCACCCCAACCCTCTCCCCGCAAGGGCGGGGCGAGGGGGAAGAGAAAGAAGGTTACCATGGCCGAGTATGACGTCGACCTGTTTGTCATCGGTGGTGGTTCGGGCGGGGTTCGCGCCGCCCGCATCGCCGCCAACTATGGCGCCAGGGTCATGGTCGCCGAAGAGTACCGGATGGGCGGCACCTGCGTGATCCGCGGGTGCGTGCCGAAGAAGCTGTTCGTCATGGGCTCGCATGTTCATGACGAGATCGAGGACGCCGCCGGTTTCGGCTGGACCATCGGTCAGGTCTCGTTCGACTGGGCGACGCTGGTCGCCAACAAGGACAAGGAGATCGGCCGGCTCGAGGGCATTTACACCAGCAATGTCGAGAAATCCGGCGCCAGGGTCGTGAAGACCCGCGCGGTGCTGGAGGACGCCCACACGCTGCGGCTCGCCACCGGCGAGAAAGTCACGGCGAAGACCATCCTGATCGCGACCGGCGGCGCACCCAATCACGGCCCCGCCATTCCCGGCATCGAACATGTGATCTCCTCGAACGAGGCGTTTCACCTCAAGGAGCTGCCGAAGCGCATCGTGATCCAGGGCGGCGGCTACATCGCGCTGGAATTCGCCGGCATCTTCGCAGGCTTCGGCTCCGACGTCACGGTGATCTATCGCGGCGAGAATATCCTGCGCGGCTTCGACGAGGACGTGCGCAAGCATGTCCGCGCCGAGATGGAGAAGCACGGCATCACCATCATCACCGGCTGCACGATTGCGAAGATCGACAAGCACGGCAAGGATTTCACCACGCATCTGTCCAGCGGCTCGAGCATTGCATCCGACCAGGTGATGTTCGCGATCGGCCGGCATCCCAACGTCGCCGATCTCGGACTCGAGGCGGCCGGTGTTGCCATCAATCCGGCCAATGGCGGCATCCAGGTCGACGGCTGGTCGAAGACCTCGATGCCGAACATCTACGCGATCGGCGACGTCACCCATCGCACCAATTTGACGCCGGTCGCGATCCGCGAGGGCCACGCCTTCGCCGACACCGTGTTCGGCAAGCGTCCCGTTCAGGTCGATCACGCGACGATCCCGACCGCGGTGTTCTCGCAGCCGGAGGTCGGCACGGTCGGGCTGACCGAGGAAGAGGCGCGGGCGCAGTTTTCCCACGTCGACATCTACAAGGCCGATTTCCGCCCGATCAAGGCGACGATGTCCGGCCGCGACACCCGCGTGCTGATGAAACTCGTGGTCGACGGCACGAGCGATCGCGTGCTCGGTTGCCACATCGTCGGCGATGCCGCTGCCGAAATCACGCAAGCGGTCGCGATCGCCGTGAAGATGAAGGCGACGAAAGCGGATTTCGACGCCACCATCGCGCTGCATCCGACCGCCGCCGAGGAGCTGGTGACGATGCGCACGCCGACCGCACGGCATGTAAGGCAGGCGGCGGAGTAGGGGGCGAGACCCGGGTTACGTGTACAGTTAGGTGGGCGACCTAGAGGCAGGCACTGTGCCGAATTTAGATTTCTACGCTGTGGGAGCGGATTTCGACACGGTATTGAACTATATCTTTAAGGAGTGCGGTTGCCGGGTATTCGAAAACTACTCCCGGCTCGGCGAGGAAATTGCTGAGTTCAAGTCAACCGCTGAAGTAGCTGCCCGATACCCGATAGGCATTTGCAGGGGTTCTAGTGCTTCCATATTTCTGCAATTGGTGCCGCAAAGTGCTGCTGACCTTTTCGCCATTCGGCGGGTGGCTCTGTCGCCCGATGTGAACGAAGGGCATACCTTCCGATACGCTGTGGCCGGATGGGGTCTAATTCAATTGTATTTGGGCGGTCAGGGGCCTCACGGTCTCGTAGCTTCCCATACGAACCACAACACCGAAGCGCACGCGCGTAAGTGGCAAGGGGTACATCAAGAACTTGGGTCAGTGGAGGCTTGGGACTGGCGTGAGGTCACACATGTTTCATCGGGCTTCAATCGGTTCATTCGCACAAAGTTGGCAGTCTCCAAGATTGGTAGCCGCCCGGTGCTCCCCAATGCAGCCGAAGCAATTTCCAATGGAGCGCACCTAGTCGGCACAGCACCGGGGACGGGAGATTAGAACAGGGTCCACGCGCACCTCATTGTGTCGGTTCTGACAGGCTAGCAACTTGCCAACTTGGCCCACAGATAGGGTCGGCGTATTTTCGGTCGGGCTGCGCGCGACCCTCTCAGCCGCGATCACGCTTATCTCTGCCGTTGTCAGCGGCAGCATGAAGGCGGATTTCGACGCCACCATCGCGCTGCATCCGACCGCTGCCGAGGAGTTGGTGACGATGCGCACGCCGACCGCGCGTTTCGTGCGGCAGGCGGCGGAGTAGGGCGACGCGCGGCTCGCCGGAACGGTGCCAGTCGGCGCCGTGAAATATCCGGAAACACACAGCTAGACCGCGAACAGCAACTGCATCGGGACTGCACGCGCCCGCGGACAAACTCGCGAATTGCATCTGCGATTGCCTTCCGCGCGACATGCATCGCGAGGGACCGGAACTCAGTCGACGTCGTGCCACTGGGACATCAGCCACAGCCGCATCCCTGGGATCGAAGCCTCGCTCCGATTGTTGCTTCGCGGCACGCACGCCAAAATAGCGCTTGCCTTGCTGTCGGGTGCGGACAATCATTGGGATTCCGCGAAGTACGACTGAAGGCTCTGAATGGTTCTATTCTGATTGCCAGGCTCTCAACTGGCCACAAACGAAGGGGACGTCGTTATGTCGGACATGGGTTTGATGACGCGAAAGTCGGTCGCCTCCATCATCGCTGAAGCAGGTGAGCACGCGCTCGGCAAGACGCTTGGGGCATTGAGCATCACCGCGCTTGGTATCGGCTGCATCATCGGCGCCGGCATCTTCGTTCTCACCGGCACCGCGGCGGCGCACTATGCCGGCCCCGGGATCATGTTTTCCTTCATCGTTGGCGGCGTCGCATGTGCCTTCGTCGGCCTGTGCTACGCCGAACTCGCCGCGCTGCTGCCGGTCTCCGGCAGCACCTACACCTACACCTACGCGACCCTGGGCGAGATCTTCGCCTGGATCATCGGGTGGGACCTGATCCTCGAATACGCCATGGGCGCCTCCACCGTCGCCGTCGGCTGGTCGGGCTATATCGTCTCGCTGCTGCATAATTTCGGCATCAACATTCCACCGCAATATGCCGCGGCGCCCTGGACGGAGTTCAAGCTGCCGGACGGCACCACTGTCGAAGGCGTCGTCAACCTGCCGGCGGCGCTGATTGTCCTGGCGCTCACAGCCATGCTGATGGGCGGGACCAAGGAATCGGCCCGGCTCAACAACATCATGGTCGGCATCAAGCTGTTTGTCGTATGCGCCTTCATCCTGTTCGGCATCGGCTACGTCACGCCGGCGAATTGGCATCCCTTCGTTCCTGACAACACCGGCACATTCGGTCAGTTCGGCTGGAGCGGCGTGATGCGCGGCGCCTCGGTCGTGTTCTTCGCTTTCATCGGCTTCGACGCCGTATCGACCGCCGCCCAGGAAGCCAAGAATCCGCAGACCGATATGCCGATCGGCATTCTCGGCTCGCTCTTGATCTGCACCATCCTCTATGTCGCGGTCTCCGCTGTCCTCACGGGCCTCGTGCCCTACACCGAGCTCGGCGTGCCCGATCCGATCGCCAAGGCCGTCGATGTCATCGGGCAGACCTGGTTCTCGGTGCTGATCAAGATCGGCGCGCTCTGCGGCCTCACCACGGTGATCCTGGTGCTGCTCTATGGCCAGAGCCGCATCTTCTTCCAGATCGCCAAGGACGGTCTGCTGCCCAAGATGTTCTCCGATGTGCATCCCTCGCTCGGGACGCCCTATAAGAGCCAGCTTCTGATCGGTCTCATCGTGGCCGTCGTCGCGGCGCTGACCCCGATCGATATCCTCGGTGAAATGGTCTCTATCGGCACGCTGTTTGCCTTCGTGCTGGTCTGCGGCGCGGTGATCTATCTGCGCAAGAGCGATGCGGACATCGCCCGCCCGTTCCGTACACCCGGCGTGCCGGTGGTTCCGGTCCTTGGCATGCTCTTCTCGCTGCTGCTGATGGCGTTCCTGCCGTTGGCGACCTGGATCCGTCTGTTCGTCTGGCTGGTGATCGGTCTTGCCCTCTACTTCGCCTATGGCCGCAGTCACTCGGTCCTGCTCAACCCTGGTAAGTCTCGCTAGTAGGCGGTGATCGGGAAAATCTGGATCAGGCTTCTGTGCCTGATCCTGGTCGCGGCATCGGATGTTGCGTACGCGGGTGACGCCGTCTTCAAGGTCGGCGTCACCACGCGCGACTTCGTTCCTGCTGAACCCTACGATTGGCGCGGCGCCGGCACGCACGTGCTCCGTGCCATGATCTGGTACCCGGCCGTATCAGATGCGCGCGAGCAGCCGCAATGGATCGGGCCGCCCCTCATCCCCTTCGTCAGCACCGGACGCGCCGCGCCTGACGCGGCGCCGGCGGAGGGGCCGCGGCGTCCGCTCGTTCTGCTGTCCCATGGCTTCGGCGGTATCGCGATTGATCTGGCCTGGCTCGGCGCGGGGCTTGCGGCGCATGGATTCATCGCGGTTGCGATCGACCATCCCGGCAACAACAGGTCCGAGGACAGGACGGTCGACGGTTATGCGCTGAAATGGCTGCGCGCCGTCGATCTCGGCGCCGTCATCGACGCCATGCGCGCCGACAGCACCTTCGGCGACCGGATCGACTTGGGCCGGATCGGCGCCGCCGGCCATTCCTACGGCGGCTACACCGTCATCGCGATCGCCGGCGGCATCACCGATCCGGATCGGACAGAGGCGTTCTGCCGCTCGCCCGCTGCGGACGCGTTGTGCACGTCGCAGCCTGACGCGACAGAGCTGCGCCAGAAGAGCGAGATACGCCTGACGACCGATCCCGATTTCCGGCAGCGCTACAGCTTTGCCGGCCGGTCCTGGCGCGATCAGCGCGTTCGTGCCGTGTTCGCGATGGCGCCGGGGCCGGTGCCGGCCTTCACGCCGGAGAGCCTTGGCGCGATATCGATCCCGGTCGCGATCGTCGCGGGAAGCGCCGACGAGATCGCGCCGACTGCCTCGGGGGCCGAGGCGCTCGGCAAGCTGATCCCCCATGCGACGCTCAAGTTGTTTCCGTACGCGGGCCACTTCGTCTTCTTCGACACCTGTACCGCGGTAGGGCGCCTGGTCGTCCGGACCGCATGCCGCGACCCTGACGGTACCGATCGCGACGCGGTTCATGCCGAAACGATCGGGCTTGCGCTCGATTTCTTCACCGCGAACCTGCGCTGACCGGTCGCGGCGGCTTCGCCCGATGCTTTGCGCGGCCTGGAACCTTGCGCGGGCCTGGAAGTTGGATTCTCATACAAAGAACTGCGCAGCTGGCTCGGAGATGGTGCCAAATCCAGGCGCGGCAGGGTAAGCTGCCACCCATAAGGCAGCGAGTCCATTTCTCAGACGATTTGACGTCCTCAGATTAGGGAGCCGCCCATGACTGGTCCAACCGAGCAGGAGATCCGGACCCGAGCCTACGAGCTCTGGAAGGACGCCGGCGAACCGCCAGGCAAAATGGATGTGCTTTGGTATCAGGCCGAAAAGGAGTTGCTGGCACGAAAGGCCGGCAACGGAGAAGCGCCGCCCGCAGTGAACGGGCATCACAAGGCGGCCACGTTCCAGTAGGGCGGGCAAACCAACAAGACGCCGCGCGGGGGATCGCGCTAACGTGCCCGACCGAGCCCGGACGCACCGATGAGCGACGCGATCGATCTCGACCAAAAGCTATCCACATTTTCCGATCACTGGTCACCACGCACCGTCGCGCAGTTCAACGCGTGCGATGTCATGGTCGTGAAGGTGAAGGGCGAGTTCGTCTGGCACAAGCATGACGACACCGACGACTTCTTCCTCGTCCTGAAGGGCGTGCTCGACATTCAGCTTCGCGATCGCACCGTCACGCTGCGAGAAGGCCAGATGTACATCGTGCCGAAAGGCGTCGAGCACCGTCCCGTCGCACGGGAGGAAGTGCATCTGCTGCTGATCGAGCCGAGCGGGACGCCGAATACCGGTAGCGCCGAGACGGCGGCGCCGCGGAAGGTGGTGTGAGCGTTGCGCCTTGGCACTGAGTTGCCCGACGGCGCAAGTGCCCGGATGAGAAACATTTCGCTTTATCAGAAGCGCAACTCCAGTGTATAGATGTCCCCGTCCCACTGCCCACACCTTGTCGATTTGCTCGACTTTCGCAAAGCCCTCGCATGCGCGGGTGATGACACCAGTTGTTTGATTGCGCGGGATCGCGCCACACTGCACTTACCCCTCCGCCTCGATCCATTCCGCCGCACCCCGCCACAGCGTGTCGCGGTGTTCGCTGCGGAAGAAGCCGAGATGACCGATCATTGTCGCGCCGGCATCCGCGGGGCGGATCGAGATGATGTCCGGGGTCACCGAGGTGAAAGCCGAGCACAGCAATTCGACCGCGGGCCGCGTCGCCCAGGGATCGTCGGTCATGCTGAGTGCGCGCAGCGCGCCCTTGAATTTCGGAAAATTGTCGCGTGCGGCGAGCGTGGTGTCGTCGAGCAGATAGCGCGGCGACATCACCCAGCGCGTCCATTGCTCGAACACGCCCTTCGGCAGGTCCATGCCGAGGCCGGCCCAGGCCGGCATATAGCCGAGCGCGCGGGTCAGCGGCAGGCCGCCGTTCAAAAGCGCATAGACGCGGTAGCGCTCGGGCGCGGTCATCAGCTTCCAATAACCGGCTTGGGCCGCGATCAGCAGCGCGCGCGGAATGTCCGTGTTGTTGGCCAGCAGCCCGAGCGCCTGGCCGCCAAAGGAGTGGCCGACATAGGCGAATGGCAGATCGCGGTAGCGTCCGCGCATCCAGCTCACGGTCGCCGTGATATCGAGCGCGGCCCAGTCGGCCATGCTGGCCTTGAAGCCGACCAGCGATTTCGGCTGGTTGTAGCCGGTCATCGCCTGCTGCCTGCTGTCGCCGGTGCCGCGGTAATCGTAGGTCAGGACCGCGCAGCCGCGGCGGGCGAGATAGCCGGCAAAGCCGCGATAGAGCTTTCGGGGAACGGCGGTCGCCGAATTGATCAGCACGGCATGGCGTTTGACGCCACGGGGCAGGAACAGCGTCGCGCCGAGCGGATAGCCGTCTGCCGCCGGCACGACGATGTCGTCGCTAAAAACGTCGTCCAGCGCGGCCCCGGACACGGCATTTCCCCGATCATTCATGTTATGGTCTAACAAATGTGAATTCGGCTTTTCCCGCAAGAGCTTGACCGAATTGCAGGAATCCTCCTAGCGGGGAGCAGGGCGCCTGTGTATAACCCGGGACCTTTCCTCAAGTCCGTGGACTAAGTTGCGGTTTTTGCTCAGGAGTTGACGTTATGTCCGAGCGGTGGACACCCGATAGCTGGCGCGCCAAGCCGGTGTTGCAGGTGCCCGACTATCCCAATGCCAAGGCATTGGCCGATGTCGAGGCCCAGCTTGCGACCTTTCCGCCGCTGGTGTTCGCCGGCGAAGCGCGCAACCTGAAGAAGTCGCTGGCGCGGGTCGCCGCGGGTGAAGCCTTCCTGCTGCAGGGCGGCGATTGCGCCGAGAGCTTTGCCGAGCACGGCGCCAACAACATCCGCGACTTCTTCCGCGTGCTGCTGCAGATGGCGGTCGTGATGACCTACGCCGGCGCGCTGCCGGTGGTGAAGGTCGGGCGCATCGCCGGCCAGTTTGCAAAACCGCGCTCGTCGAACACCGAAAAAATCAATGGCGTCGAGTTGCCGAGCTATCGCGGCGACATCATCAACGACATCGCGTTCACGCCGGAAGCGCGGATTCCCGATCCGCAGCGCCAGCTGATGGCGTATCGGCAGTCGGCGGCAACGCTCAATTTGCTGCGTGCCTTCGCCACCGGCGGTTTCGCCAATCTCGGCAGCGTGCATCAGTGGATGCTCGGCTTCCTGAAGGATTCGCCGCAGTCGCGCCGTTACAAGGAGCTGGCCGACCGCATCTCGGACGCGCTGAACTTCATGCGCGCCTGCGGCCTCGATCTCGAAAGCCATCCCGAACTGCGTGCCACCGATTTCTACACCAGCCATGAAGCGCTGCTGCTCGGCTACGAGCAGGCCTTTACCCGGGTCGATTCCACCACCGGCGACTGGTACGCGACCTCGGGCCACATGATCTGGATCGGCGACCGCACCCGCCAGCTCGACCACGGGCATGTCGAATATTTCCGCGGCATCAAGAACCCGATCGGGTTGAAATGTGGCCCGTCGCTGAAGCCGGACGAGCTGTTGAAGCTGATCGACGTGCTGAGCCCGGACAATGAGCCGGGACGGCTGACGCTGATCAATCGCTTCGGTTCCGACAAGGTCGCCGACCATCTGCCGGGCCTGATCCGCGCCGTGCAGCGGGAAGGCCGCACAGTGGTGTGGTCGTGCGATCCGATGCACGGCAACACCATCACCGCGACCTCGGGCTACAAGACCCGGCCGTTCGACCGCGTGCTGTCGGAGGTCAAGTCGTTCTTCGCGATCCACGCCGCCGAAGGCACCCATGCCGGCGGCGTGCATCTGGAGATGACCGGGCAGGACGTCACCGAATGCATCGGTGGCGCGCGCGCCATCACCGATGAAGATCTCAACGACCGCTACCACACGGTCTGCGATCCCAGACTGAACGCCGAACAGTCGATCGACATGGCCTTCCTGATCGCCGAGCTGCTCAAGCAGGACCGCGTCGGCAAGGCCAAGCCGATGCCGGCCGCCTCAGGTTTGTGACTTGGGGGCTGTGACTTGCTGAGGTTCTGGCGGGCCACCATCAACTCGCGCAACGGGCTGGCTTTCGCCATTCGCTCGGAGCAGGCGATTCGCGAAGAGGTGGTGGCACTCGTGCTGTCGCTGCCGCTGGCCTGGCTGGTCGGCGCCACCGTGATGCGGCGCGTCGAGCTGGTCGCGACCGTCGTGCTGGTGCTGGTGGTCGAACTGCTCAACACCGCGATCGAGAAGCTCTCCGATCGCCTGACCACCGACCATGATCCGCAGATCGGGCGGGTCAAGGACATGGGCTCGGCCGCGGTCGGCGTCGCGCTGATCATGGCCGGGCTGTTCTGGCTGTTCGCCCTCGCCGAACGCATGGGCGCGTTCTGATCCCAGCGATTGAAGTTTGCTCTGGTGCGGGACAACATAAAGACATGAGCGAACAACAGATCAAGATCACCCTGGCGCAACTCAATCCGACGGTCGGTGACGTCACCGGCAACGCCGCGAAGGCGCGCACCGCGCGCGACAAGGCGAAAGCCGATGGCGCCGATCTGGTGGTGCTCTCGGAACTGTTCATCGCCGGCTATCCGCCGGAGGATCTGGTCCTCAAGCCCGCGTTCCAGTCGGCCTGCCGGGTCGCGATCGAGGAACTGGCGCGCGAGACCGCCGATGGCGGTCCGGCGATGCTGATCGGCACGCCCTGGGTCGAGGACGGCAAGCTCTATAATGCCTGCGCGCTGCTCGACGAGGGTCGTATCGCGGCGCTGCGCTTCAAGGCGAATCTGCCAAATTACGGTGTGTTCGACGAAAAGCGGCTGTTCGCGCGCGGACCGGCCTCGGGCCCGGTGACGGTGCGTGGCGTGCGCATCGGCGTTCCGATCTGCGAGGACATCTGGCTCGAGGAGTCAGAGGACTACGAGAACGTTGTCGAGTGCCTGGCCGAGACCGGCGCCGAAATCCTGATCGTGCCGAACGGCTCGCCCTACGCGCGCGACAAGAATGATCTGCGGCTGTCGATCGTGGTGGCGCGGGTCACCGAGAGCGGGCTGCCGCTGATCTATCTCAACGAGATCGGCGGCCAGGACGAGCTGATTTTTGACGGCGCCTCGTTTGCGCTGAATGCCGACCTCTCCGTCGCGACGCAGCTTCCGGCGTTCGAGGAGAACATCACGACGCTGACATGGCGCAAGACGGCGGACGGCTGGCGCTGCAATGGGCCGACGACTGCCGTCCTCGAGGGCGACAAGGCGGATTATGCGGCCTGCGTGCTGGGTCTGCGCGACTATGTCCGCAAGACCGGCTTTCCCGGCGTGCTGCTCGGCGTCTCCGGCGGCATCGACTCGGCGCTGTGCGCGGCGATCGCGGTCGATGCGCTCGGCGCCGACAAGGTGCGCGGCGTGATGCTGCCGTTCCGTTATACCGCGCAGGTCTCGCTCGACGATGCCGCCAAGCTCGCGACCGCGCTCGGCACCCGCTACGAGGTGTTGCCGATCGCGGATGCCGTGAACGGATTCGAAAAAATCCTGGCGCCGGTGTTCGAGGGTCTCGAGCGCGACATCACCGAGGAGAATTTGCAGGCGCGCGCCCGCGGCACGCTGTTGATGGCGATCTCCAACAAGACCGGCGCGATGGTGGTGACGACAGGCAACAAGTCGGAAATGTCGGTCGGCTACGCCACGCTTTACGGCGACATGAATGGCGGCTTCAACCCGATCAAGGACCTCTACAAGACCGAAGTGTTCCGGCTGTCGTCCCTGCGCAATTCCTGGAAGCCGGAAGGCGCGCTCGGGCCGTCGGGCGAGGTGATCCCGGTCAACATTATCATCCGGCCGCCGACCGCGGAATTGCGCGAGAACCAGACCGACCAGGATTCGCTGCCGCCCTACGACATGCTGGATGCGATCCTCGAACGCCTGGTCGAGCGCGAGGAGCCGCTGGCCGCGATCATCGCGGCCGGTTTCCCGGCCGATGTGGTGACCCGCATCGATCGGCTGCTCAACATCGCCGAATACAAGCGCCGGCAGGCAGCACCTGGCGTCAAGGTCACGCGCAAGAATTTTGGCCGCGACCGCCGCTATCCCATCACCAACCGCTTTCGCGATACCGGCAAGACCTTGCCCGAGCCGGACGAGAAGCTTGTTACCCGCGGGTCGCGTGCGTCGGGGGAGGCGTTCGAAGGTTGAGGTCTACGGCTTCGGCGGGATGAACGTCGGGCCGACGGTGCGGATCTGCCCATCGCCGGATGGCGGGGCGGGAGTCGTAGCGTCGGCCGCGGCGGGTTGCAGTGGAGCTGCCGCCGGCGCGCCCTTCTTGCCGGCGGGCGATTTGTTGCCCTGCTGCTGACCGCGCTGCTGCATCTTCTTGGCGCTCTCCTCGGTGACGATGATGTCACCCTGCTGCTCGACAGAGGCTTTGTCGTCGACGGTTTTCAGCGCGTCGGCCCAGCTCTGGCCGGCCGGCTTGCAGGAGCAGGACGGATTGAACTCGGTGCGGTATTTGAACGCGTTCGGCAGCGAGGAGTAGGACTGGCCGTTGATCGACACCGCCTGGTTGATGTCTTCGCCGGGATTGCGATAGGCGAACAGGCTCGCTTCCGCGGCGGGGCACTGCGCCTTGCAGACCTGCTCATCGGCGGCGAAGCGCGCCTGCACGGTTGCGAACGAGACCGGGAAATAGGCGCCGTCGCAGGTGCGGACGCAGACGGTGCGGAAGGTGCCGGACGGACCGCTGTAATCGGCGCCGGGCGGCGGCAGCGGATTGGTGTTGCCACCACCGAACAGATTGTCGATGAAATTGCCCGGGCCGCGCGCCGCCGCGGCGGCATATTGCGGGCCGCAATTGTTTTGCGCGAGCGCGGTCAACACCGAGCGGCGCTGGTTCTCGCGGTCGGCGCCGCCGAGCCCGCCGGAGCGCAGTCGCTCGAGGTTCGCGGTGATCTGGTCGAGGTTGGCGCGCATCTGCTGGATCTGGTTGTTGACCGGTCCGCACTGTGCCGAATTGTTGTTGAACAGCGAGAAGAAGCCAGAACTGTCGCAGCCCATGCGCCGGGCCTGCGATGTCACGCGGTCGAGCTCGGACTGCTGCTTGGCCGCTGCATCCTGGTAGCGACGGATCTGGTCGTCCTTGGCGGGGTCGCCGCTGCCGCCACCGCGGTCAATCGTCGCCAATTGTCCTTCGAGCCTGACGCAGATCGGGTTGGCTTGCGCGCCCTGTTGCGGCGGCGGGCCGGGCGGGCCCGGATTCACCTGCGCGAATGCGCGAGAGGCCGGCAGGGCAAGGCCGGCCAATACGGCGCAGGTCAAAAGCCATCGGGACAAACGACGAGTGGGAGTATGGGGCATATCCAGCCATTAAAACGATGCCGCGCAGGCGATGAACGCCAAAGCGCGCGGCCAAGGCGGCCTGCAATAGCCTGTTCTCGGGGCAGCGTCACGTCGTTTCCGGGGCGCCGATGTGGCAAAAAGCCGGGCCCGACCAGCCGCTTGGGAGCAGTTCAGCGCTGGCAGGTGATCGCGACGTATTCGCCGCAGCCGTTTGCGTTGCATTTCTCGTTCGCCGCGTGCGGAACCGCGCCGGTGATCTCGTCGGGATCGACGCGGCGGAAATTGGTAGCCTGTGCAAAATCGTGTGACTGGCAATAGGCACGGGCTGCGGACACACCGCATTTGTCGCCGCGCGCCAGGCACTGGTCGATGCCGTAGCCGTCGGCCTGGTTGGCGATGATGAAGACGCGGCTGTCGGCCAACGCCGCCGAGGCAATGAGCAGAGACGTGCAGGCAATCAATGCTGAAATAGGCCGCATGGTGCACCGATGAAATTGCGGGGAATCCGCTGGTCCATCCGATACGCCCAAATCCTTAATAATGATTAACCATGAGGAACTTGATGCTGATTTCGCCGCCGTGGGGGTGCAAAAGGCTCGAAAGTAGCCCCTTGACGCATTGGAGGGGTCGTGAGAGAGGTGGAACCATGAACGGCCACCTCGCCATCTGCAGCATTTGCCGCGAGATTATGAGCTAGCGATTCGCTGGCTGAGGCCGTCTTTTCTCAATCATCCTGAGATCATTGGACGCCCGGCCGCAAGGGACGGGAATCCATGCAATTAAAGCTCTACGATACGTTGACCCGGGAGAAGCGGCCATTCGTGCCGCTCGATGCCGATAACGTCCGCATGTATGCCTGCGGACCGACGGTCTACGACTTCGCCCACATCGGCAACGGCCGCGCCGCCATTGTGTTCGACGTGCTGTTCCGCGTGCTGCGCCATCGCTATGGCGCCGATCACGTCACATATGTCCGCAACATCACCGACGTCGACGACAAGATCAACGTCCGCGCCGCGCGGGATTATCCCGGCGTGCCCTTGAACGAGGCGATCCGCAAGGTCACCGAACTGACCTACCAGCAGTACCAGGACGACGTCGCGGCGCTGGGCTGCTTGCCCCCGACCGTGCAGCCGCGCGCGACCGAGCACATCCCGGAGATGCGCGCGATCATCGACAGACTGGTTGCCGGCGGCTTCGCCTATGTCGCCGAGGATCACGTGCTGTTTTCGCCGCAGGCGATGAATTCGGCCAATTCAGTGCTGCCGCGCTACGGCGCGCTGTCGAACCGCTCGCTCGACGAGATGATCGCGGGCGCCCGCGTCGATGTCGCGCCCTACAAGCGCGACAACACCGACTTCGTGCTGTGGAAGCCGTCGAAGCCGGGCGAGCCGTCGTGGCCGTCGCCAGCCGGAATCGCGGTCGAGGGACGTCCCGGCTGGCACATCGAGTGCTCGGCGATGGCCTGGAAGCATCTCGGCGAGAAATTCGACATCCATGGCGGCGGCATCGACCTCGTGTTCCCGCACCATGAGAACGAGCTCGCGCAGACCTGCTGCGCGTTCCATTCCGACCGCATGGCCAATGTCTGGATGCACAACGGATTCCTGCAGATCGAAAGCGAGAAGATGTCGAAGTCGCTCGGCAACTTCTTCACGATCCGCGAGATGCTGGCCGATTGGCCGGGCGAAGTGCTGCGCCTCAGCATGCTGAAGACGCATTACCGTTCGCCGCTCGACTGGACGCTGAAGAGCGCTGAAGAGGCGGCCAAGACGCTCGACGATTGGTATGCGGTTGCGGCCGATGCCGAGCCCGGTCCGCCGTCACCAGTGATGATCGAGGCGCTTTCCGACGACCTCAACACGGCACAGGCGATGGCGGTGTTGCACGGGCTGCGTAATGCGGCGTCGAGCGACGAGCAGAGCCGCAAGGAGTTCACCGGATCGCTTCGGCTGCTCGGCTTCCTGTCGGAGAGCGCGGCCGCATGGAAGGGTCGAAAGCAAGCGGCGAGCGGGGTCGATGCCAACGCAGTCGACGTGCTGATCGCCGAACGCACCGCGGCCCGCGCCCGCAAAGACTTCAAGGAGTCCGATCGTATCCGCGACCAACTTGCCGCGATGGGCGTGGTGATCAAGGACTCCAAGGACGGCACCACCTGGGAGGTCACGCGATGAGCCACTCCGCACCCGCGCTGCGTCCGTATCTGCCGGAGGATACGCCGGTGCTGGCTGCGATCTTCGCCGCGTCGATCATGGATCTGACGGGCGAAGATTACAGCGAGGCGCAACAGGAAGCCTGGGCGTCGGCCGCCGCCGACGAGGACGCCTTCGGCAAGAAGTTCGCCGGCCAGCTCACGCTGATTGCGACGCTGGAGGGCGAACCGGTCGGTTTCGCCTCGCTCAGGGGGACCGACCACATCGACATGCTCTATGTGCATCCGAGCGCAGCGGGGCAAGGCGCAGGTCGCGCGCTGTGCGACGCGCTGGAGAGGATCGCGGGTGCGCGGGGCGCCAAGAAGCTGACCGTGGATGCCAGCGACACCGCGCTCGAGTTCTTCCGCAAGCGCGGCTACGTCGCGCAGCAGCGCAACACGGTCACCGTCGGCGATGAATGGCTCGCCAACACCACGATGCAGAAGACGCTTAATGGCGTCGCTGTTACGGGAGGCCACGCATGAGCCGCGAACGCCTCTATCTGTTCGACACCACGCTGCGCGACGGCGCGCAGACCAACGGCGTCGACTTCACGCTGCAGGACAAGCAGGTGATCGCGAAGATGCTGGATGAACTCGGCATCGACTATGTCGAGGGCGGCTATCCCGGCGCCAACCCAACCGACAGCGAGTTCTTCAGCAAGAAGCCGGACTTCGGTCACGCGCGCTTCACCGCGTTCGGCATGACGCGCCGGCCCGGCCGCTCGGCATCGAACGATCCGGGCCTGGCCGGCATCCTCGAGGCCAAGGCGGATGCGATCTGCTTCGTCGCAAAAGCCTCGGCCTACCAGGTCCGCGTCGCGCTCGAGACCACGAACGACGAGAACCTGGCCTCGATCCGCGACAGCGTCGGTGCGGCGAAAGCACTCGGCCGCGAAGTCCTGGTCGACTGCGAACACTTCTTCGACGGCTACAAGGAGAATCGCGACTTCGCGCTGGCCTGTGCCAAGGCGGCCTATGAGTCGGGCGCGCGTTGGGTGGTGCTGTGTGACACCAATGGCGGCACCATGCCGCACGAGATCGAGACCATCGTCGGCGATGTTGTCAAACATGTGCCGGGCGCGAATCTCGGCATTCATGCCCATAACGACACCGAGCAGGCGGTGGCCAATTCGCTGGCCGCGGTGCGCGCTGGGGCGCGGCAGATCCAGGGTACGCTGAATGGGCTCGGCGAGCGCTGCGGCAACGCCAATCTGTGCTCGCTGATCCCGACGCTGCGGCTGAAGGGTGAGTTCTCCGACAAGTTCGAGATCGGCGTCACCGCGGAGAAGATGGCGACCCTGATGAAGGTGTCGCGCACACTCGACGATATGCTCAACCGCGCGCCCAATCGCCATGCGGCTTACGTCGGCGAGAGCGCCTTCGTCACCAAGACGGGGATCCATGCCTCTGCGATGATGAAGGATCCGCAGACCTACGAGCACGTGTTGCCTGATGCCGTCGGCAATCACCGCAAGGTGCTGGTCTCAGACCAGGCCGGCCGCTCCAACGTGATCGCCGAGCTTGATCGCGCCGGTATCGCCTATGACAAGAGCGATCCGCGGCTGACCCGCCTGGTCGAGGAGTTGAAGGAACGCGAGGCGGCGGGCTTCGCCTATGAATCCGCCAACGCCTCGTTCGATCTGTTGGCGCGGCGCACCCTCGGCAAGGTGCCGGAATATTTCAAGGTCGAGCAGTTCGACGTCAATGTCGAGCAGCGCTACAACGCCAACGGCCAGCGCGTGACGGTGGCGCTTGCGGTGGTGAAGGTCGACGTCGACGGCGAGCGGCTGATCTCGGCCGCGGAGGGCAACGGCCCGGTCAATGCGCTCGACGTCGCGCTGCGCAAGGATCTCGGCAAGTACCAGAAATACATCGATTGTCTGAGGCTGATCGATTACCGCGTGCGTATCCTCAATGGCGGCACCGGCGCGGTCACGCGCGTGCTGATCGAGAGCGAGGACGAGACCGGCGAAAAGTGGATCACGGTCGGGGTGTCGCCGAACATCATCGACGCCTCGTTCCAGGCACTGATGGATTCGGTGATCTACAAATTGGTGAAGTCGGGCGCGCCGACTTAGGCTGGCGGTGAATAACGCCGTCATTGCGAGCGTAGCGAAGCAATCCATCTCTCCGCGCATGCGGCTGCATGGATTGCTTCGTCGCTGACGCTCCTCGCAATGACGAGAGGAGAGGCCCAATGATTGACCACGTCTCCGTCGGCGTCAGTGACCTCGAGCGCGCCGCGCGGTTCTATGAGGCGACACTGGCCGCGCTCGGCCTGGCCCGCGTCGTGACGCGGCCGGCGACGATCGGCTTCGGCAAGGCCTATCCCGAATTTTGGATCAACCTGCGTGCATCAATGCCGCCGGTGCCGCAAGAAAGCGGGACGCATATCTGCCTGCGGGCGAAGACGACCGCCGAAGTCGATGCGTTTCACGCCGCCGCGGTTGCCGCAGGCGGTCGCTCCGACGGCGCGCCGGGCCTGCGTCCGCATGACCGCGTGCGTTACTACGCAGCCTTCGTCCTCGACCCCGACGGCAACCGCATCGAGGCCGTGACGTTTCCGAGCGAGTAGGATCAGAGCCGCCGCGCCACTTCCGGGGCGAGCTCCTTCGCGCTTTCCGGTGTTCGCGCTGCTGCCGAACGCAACCGCGGCAGGATCTCGTCGACGCGGTCGGCCATCAGGATGTCGACGGCCATCGTCGGGCGGATGAATTCGGTCGCGCGCATATGGCTCAGCAGCGAGAGCAGGGGCTCCCAGAAATTGTCGATGTTGGCGAGCAGCACCGGCTTGGAATGGCGGCCGAGCTGCTGCCAGGTCACCTGCTCGACCAGCTCCTCCAGCGTGCCGATGCCGCCGGGCAGGGCGACGAACGCGTCCGAGCGTTCGAACATCAGCCGCTTGCGCTCATGCATGTCGGGCGTGACGATCATTTCCTGAACTGATGTCAGCGCGTTCTCGCGCGCCCGCAAAAATTCCGGAATGATGCCGGTGACGGAGCCGCCGTGATCAAGCGTGGACTTTGCGACCGCGCCCATCAGGCCGACCGAGCCGCCGCCATAGACCAGGCGGACATTGTTCTCGGCAAAGATCTTGCCGAGCGCAATGGCGGCTTCAGTAAAGCGGGGATTGTTGCCGGGGCCGGAGCCGCAATAGACACAGACGGTTTTGATTTGGTTCATGCGATCTATGTGGCACTGCAACGTAAATAGCGTCAAGAGTCCGATATGGGGATTGAGAGCCAAAAAATCCCGTAAATCCCCTCGAATCGCGAAAGAATTTCGCCACAAGGCTGTACGACGCATTCAAACGATCTATATGACGGGCAGAATGTCAAACCATGGAAAAGATGTGACGGCGAGCCCGCACGCCATCCTGGCAGCGGCGGGCGCCTGATGACGCCTCCGCACCCGCATGTGCCCGCGGTCGAGCCGCCCGCGGCCTCCGCGTCGGCCGCAGAGAAGGCCACGCTGATCGGGACGCTCGTCCATCTCTGGCCCTATATCTGGCCCGGCGATCGCGCCGATTTGAAGATGCGGGTCGTCTGGTCGATGGTGCTGTTGCTGTTCGCGAAGCTCGCGACGCTGTCGGTGCCCTTCACCTTCAAATGGGCGATCGATGCGCTGAACGGCACGGGCTCGGCGCCGGTCGCACCGTCGAACTGGATGATCTGGCTGATTGCCTCGCCGCTGCTGATGACGATCAGCTATGGTGCGGTGCGCATCATCATGGCGGTGCTGACGCAGTGGCGTGACGGCATCTTCGCCAGTGTCGCGATGCATGCGGTGCGGCGGCTCGCCTACATCACCTTCGTGCACATGCACGAGTTGTCGCTGCGCTTCCATCTCGAACGCAAGACCGGCGGTCTGACCCGTGTCCTGGAGCGCGGCCGCACCGGCATCGAGACGATCGTGCGGATGGTGATCCTCCAGTTGATCCCCACCATCGTGGAAGTCGGGCTGCTCTCGGCGGTGCTGCTGTGGCAGTTCGACTGGCGCTACGTGCTGGCGGTGCTGATCACAGTCGTCGTGTTCATGTACTTCACCTATATCGCGACCCAATGGCGGATCGAGATCCGCCGCAAAATGAACGATTCCGACACCGAGGCGAACACCAAGGCGATCGACTCGCTGCTCAACTACGAGACCGTGAAATATTTCGGCGCCGAGGAGCGAGAGGCACAGCGCTACGACCGCTCGATGGAGCGCTACGAGCAGGCCAGTGTGAAGACCTACACGTCGCTGGCACTGCTCAACACCGGGCAGGCGATCATCTTCACGGCAGGGCTGACCGCGACCATGCTGATGTGCGCGTTCGGCATCCGCAACGGCACCCACACAGTCGGCGATTTCGTGCTGATCAACTCGATGATGATCCAGCTGTACCAGCCGCTGAATTTCATGGGCATGGTCTATCGCGAGATCAAGCAGGCGATCATCGACATCGAGAAGATGTTCGAGGTGCTGGCGCGCGATGCCGAGGTGAAGGATGCGCCTGGTGCCAAGGCGCTCGCCGTCTCCGCAGGCAGCGTTCGCTTCGAGGACGTCCGCTTTGCCTATGAACCTGAACGGCCGATCCTGAAAGGCCTGAGCTTCGAGGTGCCTGCCGGCAAGACGGTCGCGATCGTCGGCCCCTCCGGCGCCGGCAAGTCGACGATCTCGCGGCTGTTGTTCCGGCTCTATGACGTCTCCGGAGGCCGCATCCTGATCGACGGCCAGGACATCAAATCGGTCACGCAGGCCTCGCTGCGATCGGCGATCGGCATGGTGCCGCAGGACACCGTGCTGTTCAACGACACCATCCGTTACAATATCCGCTACGGCCGCTGGGGCGCCAGCGATGCGGAAGTGGAGGAAGCGGCGGGGCTGGCACAGATCGACAATTTCATCCGGATGTCACCGAAGGGCTATGAAACCCAGGTCGGCGAGCGCGGGCTAAAACTGTCCGGCGGCGAGAAGCAGCGTGTCGCGATCGCGCGCACCGTGCTGAAGGCGCCGCCGATCCTGGTGCTCGACGAGGCGACGTCGGCACTCGACAGCCATACCGAGCACGAGATCCAGGGCGCGCTCGAGCGCGTCTCGCGCAACCGCACCTCGCTGGTGATCGCGCACCGTTTGTCGACCATCGTCGGCGCCGACGAGATCATCGTGCTGGATCAGGGCCAGATCGCCGAGCGCGGCACCCATGCGCGGCTTTTGGCCTCGGGTGGGCTGTATGCCAGTATGTGGAACCGGCAGCGCGAGGCCGAGGAAGCCCGCGAAAAGCTGGCGCAGATCGACGATAACGGCGAGGCGCCGAACCGCCAGCCGCCGTCGGCCGCCGAGCCGGGCCCCGATTCCACCTCCGATCCGGTCGAGAAACCCTTGCCGACCGCCGCGGAATAGTCGAAGTAGGGCGCCTCCGGCCAGAGGGGCGGGAAACCCTGAAGCGAGCTTTGATGTCGATCGCCAACTCCATCCGCGCGCAGATTCCCCCTGTTCACCCCGAGGGCTATCCTTTCATCGGCGGCTTCGCGCTGGCGAGCCTGGTCCTGTTCTGGATCTGGACCCCGCTGGGCTGGATCGGCACGCTGCTCACCGTCTGGTGCGCGCTGTTCTTCCGTGATCCCATCAGAGTGACGCCGGTGCGCGACGGCATCGTGGTGTCGCCGGCCGATGGCCGCGTCTCGATGGTGGTGCAGGCGCTGCCGCCGGCCGAACTCGGCCTCGGCGACAAGCCGCTGCCGCGGGTGTCGATCTTCATGAGCGTGTTCAACTGTCATGTGAACCGCAGTCCGGTGGCCGGCCGCATCGATCGCATCGCCTATCGCCCCGGCGCCTTCATCAACGCCGAGCTCGACAAGGCGAGCGAGGACAATGAGCGCAATTCGCTGGTGATCTCGATGCCGAACGGCCGGATCGGCGTGGTCCAGATCGCCGGGCTCGTGGCGCGGCGGATCGTCTGCTTCGTCAAGGAAGGGCAGTCGATCGGCGGCGGTGAACGCTTCGGCCTGATCCGCTTCGGCTCGCGGCTCGACGTCTATCTCCCCGAGGGCACCAAGGCGCTGGTCTCCGAGGGACAGACCGCGATCGCCGGTGAGACGATTCTCGCGGATTTCAATGGCGCCGATCCCGGGCGGACGTTCCGCGCCGATTAACCGTGTTTTTTGCGGCTAATCAGCCAATTCCCGCCGCAATGGCGGAGGAGGGCGATGCTTGCTATATTGAGCGGGCCATGATGCCGACAGATCCCAGCTCTCCCGAATATCGCCGCCGCCGGTTCCGCCCGATTCCGGTGCGCATGCTGGTGCCGAACATGATCACGCTGCTGGCGATCTGCGCCGGCCTGACCGCGATCCGGCTGTCGACGGAAGGGCGGATGGAGCTTGCGGTCGCCGCGATCGTGTTCGCCGCCGTGCTTGACGGCATTGACGGCCGTGTCGCGCGCATGATCAAGGGCCAGTCGAAATTCGGCGCTGAACTCGATAGTCTCGCCGACTTCGTCAATTTCGGCGTCGCGCCGGGTTTGATCCTGTATTTCTGGCAGCTGCATGAGCTGAACAATGGCGGCTGGATCGCCGCGATGGTGTTCGCGATCTCAGGCGGCCTGCGACTGGCGCGCTTCAATGCCTCGATCGACGACCCGAACAAGCCGGCCTTCGCCGCCAATTATTTCACCGGTGTGCCGGCGCCGGCCGGCGCGATCACCGTGCTGCTGCCGATCTATCTCGCCTTCCTCGGCGTGCCGATGCCGCCAGCGACGCTGACCGCGTTCTACACGCTGCTGATCGCGTTCCTGATGGTGTCGCGGCTGCCGGTGTTCTCCGGCAAGACCGTGAAGATGCGCGTGCCGCCGGAGATGGTGCTGCCGGTGTTCGTCTCGGTGGTGTTCTTTGTCGCGCTGCTGATCGGCTATCCCTGGCACATCCTGTCGGCGGGCACGGTGGCCTATCTGATCAGCCTGCCCTGGGGCTGGAAGTCCTATCGCGACCAGGAGCGCAGCCTTGCTGCACAGGAGCTGGCCGCGCGTGCGCCGGCGCCCGCCGCGGCACCGACTTACGCGCCGCCGGTCGCAAAGACTGACGAAGACGATCGTCCGGCGCACCTGCACTGAGCGCGCTCAGTCAGATATCAGCCATGAGCGTTCCCTGAGTTGGGTTCGCGTCCGATCTCGGCTATAGGCTGAATTCGGCCCGCGAACGCCAAAAATCAGGAGAGAAACGCCGTGACGACAACAGCTTCAGCCCCGCTTCCCGCGTCCGTTCTCGAAGCGCTGGCGCGCTATGACACGCCGACGATCTGCAACGCGATGGAGATCGTGGCGCCGGAGCGGCGCCTGATCGGCTACACGGTGAAGCCGCTGGTCTGTCCGTTTCCGACCCTGCCGCCGATTGTCGGCTATGCCCGTACGGTGGCGATCCGCTCGGTGCTGAAATCCGGGCTGTCGGCCGAAGAGCAGTCGAAGCGCCGCATCGACTATTACGACTATGTCGGCACCGGCTTCGGTCCGCGCATCTCCGTGATCCAGGACATCGACGGCCCCGACGTCGGCTACGGCGCGTTCTGGGGCGAAGTGCAGAGCAGCGTCCATAAGGCATTGGGCTGCCTCGGCGTCATCACCGACGGTTCGATCCGTGACATCCCGCAATGGGCCCCTGGCTTCCAGGCGCTGGCCGGCTCGATCGGCCCGTCGCATGCCTGGGTGCATGCGGAAAGCTTTGGTGGCGAAGTTCGTGTTGCCGGCATGACGGTACGTTCCGACGATTTGATTCACGCCGACAGCCACGGCGCGATCGTGATCCCCTACGAGATCGCGGCGAAGTTGCCCGAAGCGGCCGAGCTGTGCGGTCGCCGCGAGACGCCGATCCTGGAGATCGCGCGCTCGAAGGATTTCTCGCTCGAAAAGCTGAAGGACGCGCTGAAGCGTTCGGCGGAAATCCACTAGAGCATTTCGGTTCTGATTGAATCAGAACCGAAGTTCTAGATTCTTGTTTTGACGCGTTTTCTTCACGCGAACCGGTGTCCACTTCGCACGAAAACGCTCTAACAGAGATCATCGGTCGCTTCGGGCGGTCTGCGCTGCGTGGCATCGTCACGCAGCCGGTCGATCCGCTGCATGATCTCGATAGCAAGATATCCGCCATCGTGGTAGCGATCGCCGACCTGCCGAGCGTCGCTGCCGCAATGCGGACAGGTGATGGTACGGTCGAATACGTAGCGGAGGCACTGGCGGCATAGCACCAGCACTGGCGCAGCCTTGCCTTGTATGGTCATGCGTGCGGGGCTCCGGCCGGAAGCGGCTCTTCGATCAGCGCAAAGCGCCCGGTGGCGAAGGGCAGCGCGGGCGCGTCCTCAATTTTGACGATCCGCTCGCGAATGCCGCGTTCGGCCAGCGTCAAGACGCGGTGATGGCAATAGGGATTGTTGCCGCGGCGGCCGAGCAGCGAGTCGGCTGTCCAGGTGCAGCCGCCACGGCAGGCCTCGGCGTAGTAGCAGTCGCGGCAGAAGCCCCAGAGATCGTCGGTGCCGCGATTGCGGTTGAACTGCAGCGCCGGATGGGTCGCCCACAGTTCCGCGATCGAGGCGCTGCGCACGTCACCGGCGCCGTAGCGGTCGGTCGCCAGCGACGGACATCCCTTCACCGTGCCGTCGGCCTCGAGCCCGATCACATTCTGCCCGGCCGGGCAGCCGCTGTAATAGCCGCGGTCCGGGCCGCGCCATAGCACGTCGTAGGGACCGAAATAGCCGACATTGTTGCCGGGCAGCAGCACCAGATTGCGCTCACGCCCCTTCAGATGCAGCTCAGCCAGCAGCGGCATCAGCGTCGTGAGGTCGTAGGGCTGCAGCAATATGTCGTCGTGATCGACCGCGTTGCCCATCGCGACCGTGAGCTGCACCTGCCAGTATTTTGCGCCGGCATCGATGATGATCTCCATCACCTGCGGAAGCTCGCTCATCACGGCTGAGGTGATCTGGGTGTTGACGCTTGCGGTCAGTCCGAGGCGCCTGCAATCGTCGAGCACGCGCAGCGCCTCGCGATAGGAGCCGCGCACGCCGCGCAGCCGGTCATGCAGCGGCTCTAACCCGTCGACGGAGACGCCGAGACCGAGCAGGCCGGCGTCGGCCGCGGACCGGATCATGTCTCCCGAGAGCTTGTAGCCGCCGGTCTGCATCGTGCAGTCGATGCCGTGGTCGCGGATCGCGCGGATGATGGTCAGCCAGTCCCTGCGGATGAAGGCTTCGCCGCCGATCACGGAGATCTCGCGGGTGCCGAGCTCAGCGAGCTGGCGGATGACGTCGACGCACTCGTCCGTGGTCAGTTCCTTCGCGCGCTTGTGCCCGGCACGCGAGCCGCAATGGATGCATTTCAGGTTGCAGGCCAGCGTGAGCTCCCAGACCACGTAAACCGGCACGCAATCGAGCTGGTCGCTCAGTGACAGCCGCCGTCGCGGCGTGTCGTCGGGAGCCTGGTCCATGATGTGCCGCCTGTGCTTGATCGCCGTTCCGGCCGCGTGCGCGGCAAGGCACCGAGGCGCGGCGCAAGACGCGCCTCGGTGACATGCTGTCTCAGGTCGCCTTGTGTTGCAGCGGCGCTAGCCGCCCTTCGCCGAGATTGCGGTGTCGAGTTCCTTCAGCGACGCCTTGAGGTCGTCGGCGTCCGAGCCGTGGTAATCCTTGAGCAGGTCGTGGCCCACGGTCTTGTAGGCCTTCAATGTGTTGAGGTCGGCATATTTGCACTTGTCGCGAATGATGACGCCGTAGAGCGGGCGGATCGGGCCAGAAGATGCTGCCATTGCATGTCTCCAAATGGGTTGGTTCTTCCAATTGGCAGAGGTGACGGATCACCTCCGTCGGCTTCAGTTCGGTCCCCAATCGCGATACTGCGACCCGATATTTCTGAATGCAACCTAAAAGTTAGTGATGGAACATTGCAGTCTTGACGGTTGTTGGACCGTCGAACCGCCGTGGCAATTCCGGTATGGCGTATTATCTTCGCAATGGCGCAAGAGAAACGACCGAAGGACGATGGCAATGAAGATGGATGGCAAGACCGTGCTGATTACCGGTTCGACCGACGGCGTCGGCCGCTATGTCGCGATGAAACTCGCGGCGGCCGGAGCCAGGGTCCTGATCCACGGCCGCGATACGACGCGCGCGCAAACGCTGGCCGACGAGATCAAGCGGGCCGGCGGAGCTGAGCCGATGTTCTATCAGGCCGATCTTTCCTCGCTCTCCGAGGTCGGTGAATTCGCCGAGGCCGTGCTCGCCGATCAGGAGCGCATCGATGTCTTCATCAGCAACGCCGGCATCGGCTCGCAGAACGCAGGCCCAGAGCGGCAGACCAGCAAGGACGGCCACGAGTTGCGCTTTGCGGTGAACTATCTCGCCGGCTTCCTGCTCGCGCATCTGCTGCTGCCGCGGCTGAAAGCGAGCGCGCCGGCGCGCATCGTCAATGTCGCCTCGCTCGGCCAACACCCGATCGATTTCGACGACGTGATGATCACGCGGAACTATAGCGGCGGCCGTGCCTATTCGCAGAGCAAGCTGTCGCAGATCATGTTCACGATCGATCTTGCCGAACAGCTGCGGGGCACCGGCGTGACGGTGAATTCGCTGCATCCGGCGACTTACATGAACACCACCATGGTGCGCGCAGGCGGCATCACCCCGATCTCGACCGTGGAGCAGGGCGGCGACGCCATCCTGCGATTGGTGCATGGCGACGATGTCGCTGACAGGAGCGGACTGTTCTTCAACGGCATGAACGAGGCGCGCGCCAATCCGCAGGCCTATGATGCCGATGCGCGGAAGCGGCTGCGGGCCTTGAGCCTGAAGCTGACGGGCGTGCCGGGTTGAATGCAAGGGTGGGCAAAGCGAAGCGTGCCCACCATCACGAGCACGGCGCTTGATGCTGGGCACGGCGCTATGCGCCTTTGCCCACTCTACGCATTCACGAGCCCTGCTTCACCTCGGCAGGCTTCGTCGCGAACTGCGGAAACATCTCGGCCACCACGGGACCATCCAGTCGCCACGAATGGCAGCCGCCGACGAAGAACGGTGGCTCCTTGGCCTCCGTCTGGTGGTCGAGCGCGCCGCGGCCTTGCGGGTCCTTGCCTGCGGTCGCCGTCTGGAACAGGGTCGTCACCGCCGGGCCCAACAGCTCGGCGAGATGCGTGCAGGTCTCGAGCTTGCCGATCTTGCGCCGGAGCACGTCGCGCCAGCCCTTGCCGATGCGCTCGCCGACCAGCCGTTGCAAAATGCCCTCGACGTCGAGGCAGGACGGGTAGGGCGTCGAGGCCATCGTGGTGCCGGTCTCGCGGATCGTAAAGCTGTCGTCGACCGCGAGCCGCAGCCGGATGTCGTGCACGGGATCCTCGGGCTGCTGCAGGCCGCGATGACGATCCTGTCGCGGATAGGGCTTGGTGTCGACCAGCCGCGCCTCGACCTCCCAGAGACCATCGTCTCTGAGATAGCCCAGGCATTCGACGGAGCGGCGGTGCATCAGGCGACGGCCCTTGCCGTCGGCATTGCTGTCAGGTGTCGACATCGGAACTCGCAGGAATGAATTGGATCAATCCAATCGGCCGCATGCTCCGATGTCAACGCCCGCTGTCGGCACCGCGCTATGCGGGCACGCAAAGGGGCATTGTCATTCCGGGGCGATGCGAAGCATCGAACCCGGAATCTCGAGATTCCGGGTCTGGTCCTTCGGACCATCCCGGAATGACGGGGTTAGAGTTTGCGCGCGTCAGCTCACACGCCGCTCGCGGTTCTCCCAATACGGCTTGCGCAGCTCCCGCTTCAATATCTTGCCGGCACCGGAGAGCGGCAGCGGTGTCGAGGTAATGTCGACGCTGCGCGGGCATTTGTAGCCAGCGATCAGCGTCTTGCAGTGCTCCATGAGCTCCTCCGGCGTGGCACCGGCGCCGCCCTTCATCACCACGACGGCATGGACCTGCTCGCCCCAGCGCTCGCTCGGGATGCCGATCACGGCGCATTGCGCTACGGCTGGATGCTGGGCGAGGGCGTTCTCGACCTCGGCTGAATAGACATTCTCGCCGCCGGAGATGATCATGTCCTTGACGCGGTCCACGACGTAGACATAGCCGTCCGCGTCCATGTAGCCGCCGTCGCCGGTGTGCATCCAGCCGTCGATCACGGCACGCGCGGTCTCCTCGGGCCGCTCCCAGTAGCCCATCATCACCATATCGCCGCGCACCGCGATCTCGCCGACGGTGCCCAACGGCACGACCTTGTCCTCCGCATCGACGATCTTCACTTCGGCGCCAAGGGTGGCGCGTCCGGCGCCGCGATGCCGGCCCTTGGCGCGGCCGTCGCCGATATGTTCTCTCCAGTGCAGGATGGTCGCGATCGGCGACAGCTCGGTCATGCCATAGGCCTGCGTGAACTCGACATGCGGCAGAGCCTTCATCGCACGCATCAGCACGGCGTCGCTGATCACGGAGGCCCCGTAGGAGATCCGCTTCAGCGACGACAGGTCGTAATTGCCGAGCGTCGGGTGATCGACGAACATCTGGATCATCGTCGGCACCAGCAGCACGTCGGTGACGCGCTCTCTCTGCACCGCGGCCGCGACGCCGTCGGGCGTAAAGCCCTGGATCACGACGTTGGAGCCGCCCGACAGCAGAACCGAATACATCGCCGCACCATTGGCGAGGTGGAACATCGGCGCCGCATGCAGATAGACCGATGTGCCCGGCCACAGACCTTCGCCGAGCGCATTCAGCGCGTTGGCCATCAGATTGCCGTGGCTCAGCATCACGCCCTTGGAGCGGCCGGTGGTGCCGCCGGTGTAGAAGATGCCGGCGAGATCGTCGCGCTTGCGCATCGCATCCGGAACAGGCTCGCTGCGCGCGATCAGCGCCTCGTAATTCTCCATGCCTTCAGGCGTCTCGCCTTCATCGGCATAGACCAGCTTCAGCTCGGGGATCGCCTTGGCCAGCGTCGCGCCGACCGGCGCAAACGCCTTGTCGACGAACAGGATAGTTGCGCGGCAATCGCGCATCGCGTCCTCGTTTTCGAGCTGAGACCAGCGGATATTCAGCGGCACGATCACCGCGCCGGCCCAGCCGACGGCAAGATAAAGCTCGAGATAACGGTCGGAGTTCAGCGACAGGATTGCGACGCGGTCGCCATCCTTGGCGCCAAGTCCGCGGATCGCTGCGGCGAGGCGGGCGACGCGTGCGCCGACCTCGCCCCAGTTGCGGCGCCGCTCACCGCAGACGACCGCGAGCCCGTTTGGATTGACCTGCAGCGCGCGCCGCAGTCCGTGCGTGATGTTCACTCCCGTCCTCCCTTGGTGCGTTTCCCTTGCGCGGCGGTTTGTCCGCCTTCTTTCGCATTGATGGCGTGGCGATTCCCTCGGTGAGGCGGATCGCGAATTGTTCGGCCACGGCGTCTCCGGTCATCGGACCGCCCGGCTGGAACCAGTGGCCGATCCAGTTCAGCGAGCCCGCGATCGCAAACGCCGAGAGTTTCGGGTCACAGGGCTTGATCGTGCCGTCCGATATCCCGTCGCAGATGTAGTCGCGGAAGGCACGGTCGATCTTCTTCTTGGCGGTGTTGACGACCTTGCGATTGTGTTCGGTGAGGTCGCGGACGTCGAAGCGGACCAGGCTCTTGCCGTAGTCCGTCGTCATCACTTCGGCATAGCGGACGATCAGCTTGCGCAGCTTGTCGAGCCCCTTGCCGCCGCCGGCCGCGATCTCGGTGATGCAGTCGTCGACCCGCTCGTTGCCGATCGCCCAGCACTCGAACAGGATCTCGTCCTTGCCGCCGAAGTAATTGTAGAGCGCGGGCTTGGTGATGTTGAGCCGCTCAGCAACGTCGTTGAGCGTGGTGCGGTGGTAACCCTGCTCGAGGAACAGTGCGACGGCCGTGCGCAGCACCGCCTCGCGCTTCTCGTCGCGCGCGCGCCGGCGGGTCTCAAAAGGCAGCCAGGGCGACTGGTGATTGGCGGGTGAGCGGGCGTCCATGTCGTAAGGCCGGTTTGTCGCGAGGTGAGTGTCGCATTGACTCGGAGGGCACGTCCCGTATATTACCCACGGGTAATAAATAGTCCAGCGGGTAATCTTCGGGAGGACAACAATGACGTCACGCACCTATGTGGCCGGGGTCGGCATGATCCCGTTCGTCAAGCCAGGGGCCAATGCGCCGTATCACGTGATGGGCGCGGAGGCCGCGAAGCTTGCGCTGGCTGACGCTGGGCTCGATTACGGCAAGGTGCAGCAAGCCTATGTCGGCTACGTCTATGGCGACTCCACCTGCGGACAGCGTGCGCTCTATCCGGTCGGCATGACCGGCATCCCGATCGTCAACGTCAACAACAACTGCTCGACCGGGTCGACCGCGCTGTTCCTGGCGCGGCAGGCGATTGAATCCGGTGCGGCCGATTGCGTGATGGCGCTCGGCTTCGAGCAGATGAAGCCGGGAGCATTAGGGGCCGTGTTCACCGATCGTCCCAGCGCCTTCGATGATTTCGATGCCGCTGCCGACAAGCTCGTCGATGCCCCCGGCGTGCCGCTGGCGCTGCGCTATTTCGGCGGCGCGGGCCTCAGCCACATGACAAAATACGGCACGCCGCTGTCGGCCTTCGCCAAGGTGCGCGCGAAGGCGAGCCGGCATGCCAAGAACAATCCGCTGGCGCTGTTCCGCAAGGAAGTCACGGCCGACGACGTCTTGAACGATCAGGTGATCTGGCCGGGCGTCATGACGCGGCTGATGGCGTGCCCGCCGACCTGTGGCGCCGCAGCGGCGATCCTGGTCTCGGAGAAATTCGCCGAGCAGCACGGCCTCAACAAGCAGGTCAAAATCGCCGCGCAGGCGATGACGACGGATACGCCGTCGACCTTCGGTGCCGCTGACATGATGCAGGTGGTCGGCTACGACATGGCGCGCGATGCGGCGAAGAAAGTCTATGAGGCCGCCGGTATCGGCCCTGATGATCTCGACGTCGTCGAGCTGCATGACTGTTTCGCGCACAACGAGCTCATCACCTATGAGGGGCTCGGCCTTTGCCCGGAAGGCGAAGCCGCGCGCTTCATTGATGACGGCGACAACACCTATGGCGGCAAGTTCGTGACAAATCCGTCCGGTGGCCTGCTGTCGAAGGGGCATCCGCTCGGCGCCACCGGTCTGGCGCAATGCTACGAGCTGACGCGGCAGTTGCGCGGCACGGCAGCGACCACCCAGGTCGAGGGCGCACGGCTCGGCCTGCAGCACAATCTCGGCCTCGGCGGCGCTTGCGTCGTGACGCTGTACGAACGCGTCTGAGGGCAGCCCATGGTCGATCAATCCGCCGTCGGGCGGATGTTTACGCCCGTCACCGCGCGCGTCGAGCCGGGGCGTCTGCGCTTCTTCCTCGATACGCTCGGCGAGCGCAATCCGGTCTATCGCAATGAGGCGGCGCCGGTGCCGCCGACTTACCTGTTCTGCCTGGAGATGATGGACGCATCAGAGCCGTTCGAATTCCTGAACACGCTCGACATCGATCTCGCCCGCGTGCTGCATGGAGAACAGCGCTTCGACTATCACGCGCCCGTTGTCGTTGGCGACACGCTGACCTTCAGGTCCCGCGTCGAAAGCGTCACCGACAAGAAGGGCGGGGCGATGACGCTGATCGTGGTCGAGACTGCGGTCACTAACCAGAACGGCGCCCATGTCGCCGACACCTCGCGCACCATCGTGGTGCGCAATGCGAGGCCGTCATGAGCGCGAATTCTCCATCAATCGGCGAATGCCTTGTCCACAAGGAGTTTCCCGCGATCACCCGCCACCGCCTCGCACTGTATTGCGGCGCTTCCGGCGACCATAATCCGATCCATGTCGATCTCGACTTCGCGAAGGCCGCCAGCTTCCCCGACGTGTTCTCGCACGGCATGCTCGTCATGGGCTATCTCGGCCAGGCGCTGACGGACGCCGTCGCGCCATCGCGCATCCGCTCGTTCTCGACGCGCTTCGCCGCCATCACGCAGCTCGGGGCCAAGCTGACCTGCGAGGGTGTTGTGACCGAGCTGATGGAGCAGGGCGGCGAGAAACGGGCAAAGCTCGCGCTCACGACAAAAGACCAGAACGGCGAGATCAAGCTCGCCGGGGAAGCTGTTATCGCGGTGTAGCGCGGCGAGAAGGCCGTGCTGCGACCGCAACGGGACTGCGTTCCCTCTCCCGCTCTTGCGGGGAGAGGGTTGGGGTGAGGGGCTGCTTCCGAGAGCTCTGCAAGCGGTGAGACCTGTACCCCTCGCCCGGAACGCATCTAACGATGCGTTCCGACCTCTCCCCGCAGGCGGGGCGAGGTAAAGCAGAGCCAACCGAGATTGTTTTGAGGGAGAAACCATGTCGAAACTAAAAGGCAAAGTGGCGCTCGTCTCCGGTTCGGGCCGCGGCATCGGGCGGGCGATTGCGCTGAAGCTTGCGAGCGAAGGTGCGCGCGTCGTGGTCAACGATCTCGATGCCGAGCCGGGCGACGCCGTCGTGGCCGAGATCAAGGCCGCGGGCGGCGAGGCTGTCGCGGTCAATGGCAGCGTCACCGAGGCGGGCTTTGCCGATCGTTTTGTCAGTGCTGCGCTGGAGAAGTTCGGTGGCCTCGACATCATCGTCAACAACGCGGGCTACACTTGGGACTCGACGATCCAGAAGATGAGCGACGAGCAGTTCCAGGCGATGCTCGACGTCCATCTCGTAGCACCCTTCCGTCTGCTGCGCGCGGCGTCGGAGCCGATCCGGGTGATGGCGAAGAAGGAGGCCGAGGCCGGCCGCGAGGTGTTCCGCAAGGTCGTCAACATCTCCTCGATCGCGGGCCTCTACGGCAATGCCGGGCAGGCGAGCTATTCGTCGGCGAAGGCGTCGCTGATCGGGCTGACGCGCACGATGTGCAAGGAGTGGGGCCGCTACAAGGTCAACGTCAATTGCGTCGCCTTCGGCCTGATCAACACCCGCCTGACCCAGCCGATCGAGACGCAGCAGACAACCATCGACGTCGCCGGCCGCGACATCAAGGTCGGCGTGCAGCCGCAGATGCTGGAAGCGATGGGCCGGATGATCCCGCTCGGTCGCGGCGGCACGCCCGAAGAGGCGGCGGACGCGGTCTATCTGTTTTGTTCGCCGGAATCGAACTACATCAGCGGTCAGGTGATCGTCGCCGGCGGCGGTTTGATTGTCTAGTCTCGCTGCATCAAGAAGCTTCGTTGCGTCCCCTCGTCATTGCGAGGAGCGATAGCGACGAAGAAATCCATCGGTGCGCATATGCCGTGCGATGGATTGCTTCGCTCCGCTCGCAATGACGGGGATAGCATCGCGGTATATCGGCATAAGCCGCTTATGACGCAGTGAGACCAACAAAGAGGGAATGATGCACTACCGATCGTCCTGGATGACCGAGGAGCTGGACACGTTCCGTGACCAGTTCCGCAAATTCCTCGCCAAGGATCTGGCGCCGCACGCCGAGAAATGGCGCCAGCAGAAGCTGGTCGACCGCTCGGCGTGGCGCGCGCTCGGCGAGATGGGCGCGCTGCTGACCAGTGTTCCAGAGGCCTATGGCGGCCTCGGCGCCACCTTCGCCTATGACGCGGCGGTGCTCGAGGACCTCGAGAGCACGGTGCCGGAGTTGACCACCGGCGTCTCCGTGCACAGCGCGATCGTCGCGCATTACATCGTCAATTACGGCTCGGAGGAGCAGAAGACGCGCTGGCTGCCGAAGATGGCGTCGGGCGAGATGGTCGGCGCCATCGCGATGACCGAGCCCGGCACCGGTTCCGATTTGCAGGCCGTCAAGACTACCGCCAAAAGACAAGGCAATTCCTACTTCATCAACGGCCAGAAGACTTTTATCACCAACGGGCAGGCCGCCGATCTCGTCATCGTGGTGGCACGCACCGGCGGCGCCGGCTCGAAAGGCATCTCGCTGATCGTCGTCGAGACTGAGGGCGCCGAGGGCTATCGGCGCGGGCGCAACCTCGACAAGATCGGGCTCCACGCCTCGGATACCTCGGAGCTGTTTTTCGACAACGTCACGGTGCCGCCGGAAAACCTGCTCGGCAACGAGGAGGGCAACGGCTTCGTGCAACTGATGCAGCAACTGCCGCAGGAGCGGCTGTCGCTCGCAGTCGGCGCGGTGGCTTCGATGGAGCGCGCGGTCAAGATCACCGCCGATTACACCAAGGAGCGTACTGCGTTCGGCAAGCCGCTGATCGAATTCCAGAACACCGCGTTCAAGCTCGCCGAACGCAAGACCGAGGCGATGATCGCGCGCGTCTTCGTCGACTGGTGCGTCGAGCGCCTGGTCGCCGGCGACCTCGACACCGTCACGGCGTCGATGGCGAAGTGGTGGTGCTCGCAGAAACAGGTCGAGACCGCGGACGAATGCCTGCAGCTGTTCGGCGGCTACGGCTACATGCAGGAATATCCGATCTCGCGGATGTTCATCGATTCCCGGATCCAGAAGATCTACGGCGGCACCAACGAGATCATGAAGCTCTTGATTGCGCGCTCGCTTTAGCGGTCATTCCGGGGCGGCTCGAAGAGCCGAACCCGGAATCTCGAGATTCCGGGTCTGGTTCTTCGGACCATCCCGGAATGACGGGAATCACCCGGCCCCGTGAAACCGGCTGAGGAACGCCTTTAGCCGCTCGCTCTTCGGCTGGCGGATGATCTCGTCGGCGGTGCCGACTTCGGCCATGACGCCGTCATTCATGAAGCCGACCCGGCTCGACACGTCGGCGGCAAAGGCCATTTCGTGCGTCACCAGCACCAGGGTCATGCCCTCGGCGGCGAGGTTGCGGATCACGGCGAGAACCTCGCCGACCAATTCAGGATCGAGCGCGGAGGTCGGCTCGTCGAACAGCATCACCTCGGGCTTCATGGCGAGCGCGCGCGCGATTGCGACGCGCTGCTTCTGGCCGCCGGACAGCCGGCTCGGATAGGCATCGGCCTTGTCGGCGAGGCCGACCTTGGCCAAGAGGTCGCGGCCGAGCGCATCGGCCTCGGCCTGCGACAGGCCCTTCACCTGCACCGGCCCTTCGGTGAGATTGCGCAGCACCGACATGTGCGGGAACAGGTTGAAGTGCTGGAACACCATGCCGACGTTCTGGCGCAATTGCGCAAGCTGCGCGTCGGCAGGCGCGCGAAGGCCGGTGCCGAAGGTGAAGCGATGCGTACCGATCGCAAGCTCGCCCTGCTGCGGCATCTCGAGCAAATTGAGGCAGCGCAGGAAGGTCGACTTGCCGGAGCCGCTGGCGCCGATCAGGGTTACCACCTCGCCACGCGACACCGCAAGCGAGGCGCCCTTCAGCACCAGGTTGTCGCCGAACGACTTGTGGATGTTGCAGGCGGCCAGCGTCGCGCCGTCGGCGGTCATCGGTGCGCTCCCAGCCTGAGCTCGATCTGGTCGGCGATCAAGGTGAGCGGAAACAGCACCGCGAAATACAGCACCGCGATCGTCGAGTAGACCTCGAGCGGCCGGTAGCTCGTCGCCGTGATCACCGAGCCCTGGTAGAGCAGGTCGCCGACCGCGACCACCGAGACCAGCGAGGTGTTCTTCAGTTGCATGATGGTCTGGTTGATGAAGGAGGGGATCATCACCTGGATCGCCTGCGGCAGCACGATGCGCCGGAAAATCTTGCCGCGCCGCATGCCGATGGCGCGTCCGGCCTCCCACTGGCCTTTATCGACAGCCTCGATGCCGCCGCGGAAGATCTCCGCATAGAACGAGCCGGCGTAGAGCGAGAGCGTGACGAAGCAGGCCATCGCCGGCGACATATCGACGCCGATCAGCACGGGCAGGGCGTAGTAGACCCAGACCAGCTGTACCAAGAGCGGGGTGCAGCGGAACACTTCGATGTAGAAGCGTAACGGCATCGTGATCCAGCGCGGCGAATTGGTGCGCAGGATGCCGACGACGAGCCCGATCACGAGTCCGGCGACCACCGTGGTCACCGTATAGAAGATGGTGACCAGCAGGCCCTGCCAGATCAGGGGCCAGTAGGGCTTGAGCGCCGCGAAATCCCAGACGTACATTGGCGGTCAGAACTGCACTTCGGGCGGGATGTCGTCCGGGGCGAGGCCAACCGCATCAAAGCCCTTCAGCATCCATTCGCGGGTCTGGCCGAGGGTGCGGTTGTAGTCGGCCCAGGCGCTGAGAAAATCCTTGTAGCGGCGATCGGACTCGGCGCGGATTCCCATGTTGGTCGGCAGCGTCAAGAGCGGCCGCGGGATCGCGAGCTCGCCGAGATTGGGGTTCTTCTTCAGCGTCGACACCGAGAGCACCGCCAACGACACGTTGCAGTCGGCACGGCCGGTGGCGACCGCCAGGATCGCCTCGTCGCGGTTCTTGAAGCCGAGGATGGTCGCCTTCGGGCAATAGCGTCGCGCGATCAGCTCATGCGTCGAGCCGATGTCGACTGCGATCTTCACCTCGGGCTTGTTGATCTCGGCCCAGGTCTGCGGCTTGGCAAAGCCCTTCTTGGTGATGACGGTGAAGGCGTGCACCAGGATCGGGGTGGAGAAGTCGATGACCAGCGAGCGCTCCGGCGTCGGGTTGACGGCGAAGGCGAGGTCGACCTTGCCGCCCTGCAGATCGAGGATCTGGTTGCCCCAGGTCGATTCCAGCGTCTCGACCTTGGCGCCGAGCTTGGAGGCGATGTCGTTGGCCATGTCGATGCAGGCGCCCGACCACTGGCCGCTGGCGAGGTCCTTGTGGAAGTAGGGCTCCTGGCCGACGATCACGGCGACCCGCAGCACGCCGCTCTTCTTGATGCGCTCGAGCGTCGATTCCGGCGCCGTATCGGCCTTGACTGATGCGGTCGTAGCAATCGCGGCGGCGCCCGCCAGTGCCACGGTGGTGAGTGCGTTCCTGCGATTCATGTCAGTCCTCGTCCTCTCTTGCGGATGCGTTCAGCATTCTGGGCTGGACTATTTCTGTATTCAGCCTAAAATGCAATCCAGTATTTTGATTTGCTGACCATTTGAGCGGCAAAGGCATAGAATGCCCAATCGCTCGGCAAGGCTTCAGGTGGGCAGCTAAAATCCTTCACCGAAGGGGGTTGCAAATGGCATTCAATCCTGAATACAAGATTGAACGCAGTCAAGTGCGGCTTTCGGATCGTCACCCGCGCCGCTCAGGCGAAGACCCGCCGCTGCCCTGTTCATGATTTGGAAGGAGAGGCCTGTGCGCGCTCTATTCGTCGATGCCAACGACACGCTGGCGGCGGTCACTGAAAAGCTGCTGGGCTCGCAAGGCCTGCCCGTCGCCATTAACCGCAATGCGGGCATCAGGCCCGACGATCTGCCCGGCCTGCTCGACGGCGCCGAGATCATGATCGTCGATCACACCGCGGTGCCGACCGCGATCGCCGCCAAATGCAGCGGGCTCAAGCACGTCGTGTTCCTCGGCACCGGCGCGCGCAGCTACATGAATCCGGACGAGCTTGGCGAGCACGGCATCGCGGTCCACACCATCAAGGGCTATGGCGACACGGCCGTGGCCGAATGCGCGATCGCGCTGATGTGGGCGTCGTCGAAGAGCTTTGGCGAGATGGATCGCGGCATGCGCGCCGGCAACTGGCTGCGCCGCGACGCCCTTCAACTCACCGGCAAGACGCTCGGGCTGATCGGCTTCGGCGGCATCGCCGCGGAAGCCGCGCGCATGGCGATCGGCTGCGGCATGAAGGTGCTGGCCTGGAACCGGACGGCGAAGGCGCATCCCGGCGTCGAGTTCGTGCCGCTCGAGCGTCTGCTCGCCGAGAGCCATGTCGTCTCGCTGCATCTGCTGCTCAGCGACGACACCAAGAATTTCCTGTCCCGCGAGCGGATCGCCGCAATGCGTCCCGGCGCCATCCTGATCAACACCGCGCGTGGTGCGCTGGTCGATGAGGACGCCATGATCGACGCATTGCGCTCGGGCCACATCGCCCATGCCGGCCTCGACGTCTTCACCGTCGAGCCGCTGCCGGCCGGCCATGTGCTGACCACGCTGCCGAACGTGACGCTGTCGGCGCATTCGGCGTTCCGCACCCCCGAGGCGAGCGACAATCTGATCGACGCCGCGCTCGAGCATTGCCGCCGCATCATCGCGACCGGCCGCTGACTTCATCCGAACCAACAGGAATCTCGCATGTCCGACATCACCCGCATCGACCAGAATGCGCGCCGCAGCCGCGCCAGCGTGTTCGGCGATCTCGTCTTCCTCGCCGGCCAGGTCGCCGACACGAAGACCGCTGACATCGCCCAGCAGACGCGCGAGGCGCTCGCCAAGGTCGACGACATGCTGGCGCAGGCCGGCACCGACAAGTCGCGCCTGCTCAGCGTGCAGGTCTGGCTCAAGAGCATGGACGATTTCGCCGCGATGAACGCGGTCTATGACGCCTGGGTGGTGCCGGGCAATGCGCCGACCCGCGCCTGCGGCAAGGTCGAACTCGCCGATCCCGCTTTTCGCATCGAGGTCATCGCAATCGCCGCGCGTCGCTGATGCATCGGAGCTTTCAGTGACCGTCCAGGAAACGCCATCGAGCTTCCGCCCCGCCCAGCGCATCGGCGCGGTCGGCGTGTCCGAGATCCTCAAGATCGGTGCCGTCGCGCAGCGGTTGAAGCGGGAAGGGCGGCCGGTGATCATTCTCGGCGCCGGCGAGCCGGATTTCGACACGCCCGACCACGTCAAGGCCGCCGCCGAACAGGCGATCCGCGCCGGCCAGACCAAATACACGATCCTCGACGGCACGCCCGAGCTGAAGTCCGCGATCGCTGCGAAGTTCCGCCGCGAGAACCGCGTCGATTATGCCAGTGACGAGATCACGGCCGGCGCCGGCGCCAAGCAGGTGATCCACAACGCCTTCATGGCGACGCTCAGTCCGGGTGACGAGGTGATTCTCGCCGCGCCGTATTGGACCAGCTACGCCGACATGGTGAAGATCGCCGACGGCACGCCGGTTGACGTCGCCTGCCGCCAGGACAACGGCTTTCGTCTCGATGCCGATGATCTCGAACGCGCGATCACGCCGCGGACGCGCTGGCTGCTGTTGAACTCGCCGTCCAATCCAACCGGTGCGGCGTATTCCGAAGCGCAATTGCGCCCGATCCTCGACGTGCTGTTGCGCCACCCGCAGGTCTGGCTGATGTCAGACGATATCTACGAGCACCTGACCTATGACGGCATGCCCTTCGTCACCGCGGCAGCGCTCGAGCCTCGGTTGAAGTCGCGCACGCTGACCGTCAACGGGGTTTCAAAAGCCTATGAGATGACCGGCTGGCGCATCGGTTATGGCGGCGGCCCGCGCGAGCTGATCGCGGCAATGGCCGTGGTGCAGAGCCAGAGCACCACCAATCCGTCCTCGGTGAGCCAGGCCGCGGCGATTGCGGCGCTGACCGGGCCGCAAGGTATCCTGGTCGAACGCCGCGACGCCTTCCAGCGCCGTCGCGACCTCGTGGTCGGCGCGCTCAATGCGATCGAGGGCGTGAGCTGCCGCCGGCCGGAGGGCGCGTTTTATACCTTCGCAAGCTGCGCCGGCCTGATCGGGCGGCGGACGCCCGGCGGCGGGCCAATCGACAGCGACAGCAGCTTTTGCCGCTATTTGCTGGAACAGCATGACGTCGCCGTAGTCCCCGGCAGTTGCTTCGGCCTTGCGCCGTATTTCCGTCTATCCTACGCAACCTCGGACCAAAATCTGCGCGAAGCGCTCAACCGTATCGCCAAAGCCTGCAGGGAGCTGTCATGACTAAAACCAACGCCCGCACCGGGGGCCAGATCCTCATCGACCAGCTGGTCGCCCAAGGCGTCGAGCGCGTCACCTGCGTGCCCGGAGAAAGCTATCTCGCGGCCTTGGACGCGCTGCATGACAGCCCGATCGACGTCGTGATCTGCCGCGCCGAAGGGGGCGCGGCGATGATGGCGGAAGCCTATGGCAAGCTCACGGGACGCCCCGGCATCTGTTTCGTCACCCGCGGCCCCGGCGCGACCAATGCCGCCCATGGCGTGCACATCGCGATGCAGGACTCGACCCCGATGATCCTGTTCGTCGGCCAGGTCGACACCGCCATGCGCGAGCGCGAGGCGTTCCAGGAGCTCGACTACAAGGCAGTGTTCGGACCGATGGCGAAATGGGCGGTCGAGATCGATTCGCCCGACCGCATTCCGGAACTGGTCGCACGCGCCTTCCGCGTCGCGCTGCAGGGACGCCCAGGTCCGGTCGTGATCGCGCTGCCGGAGAACATGCTGACCGAGACCGCGGCGGTCGCCGATGCGCCGCGCGTCGAGCCGGCGGTGAGCTGGCCGGCGCCGTCAGACCTCGAACGCGTCGGCGCGATGCTCGCGGGCGCCAAGGCGCCGATCGTGATCCTCGGCGGCTCCGGCTGGACCGCTGATGCCGCCAAGGGCATCGCGCGCTTTGCCGAGCGCTTCGATCTGCCTGTGACGACTTCGTTCCGCCGCGCCTCGCTGTTCGACGCCGATCATTCGCATTATGCCGGCGATCTCGGTATCGGGCCGAGCCCCAAGCTGAAGGATCGCATCACCGGCGCCGACGTGATCCTTTTGATCGGCGGCCGCATGTCGGAAATGCCGTCGTCGTCCTACACTTTGTTCGATATTCCGGTGCCGAGCCAGAAGCTCATTCACGTGCACCCGGGATCAGAAGAGCTCGGCCGCATCTATCAGCCGGCGCTCGCGATCCAGGCGACGCCGGCCGCGTTCGCCGCCGCGGTCGAGACGATGAAGCCATCAGCCGCTCCGGCCTGGAAGGGCGAAGCCGCCAAGGCGCATGCGGATTATCTGGCCTGGACCGACAAACCGCGCGAACTGCCCGGCAACTTCCAGTACGGTCAGGTCATGACGTGGCTGCGCGATCGGCTTCCCAAAGATGCGATCGTCTGCAACGGCGCCGGCAATTACGCCGGCTGGATTCATCGCCACCATCGCTTCCACGCCTTCGCCACCCAGCTCGCGCCGACCTCGGGCTCGATGGGCTATGGCGTGCCGGCGGCGGTGCTGGCCAAGCGGCAGTTTCCCGATCGCGTCGTCGTTGCCTTCGCCGGTGACGGCTGCTTCCTGATGAACGGGCAGGAGTTTGCCACCGCCGTGCAGTACGACGCGGCGCTGATCGTCGTCGTGATCGACAACGGCCAATACGGCACCATCCGCATGCATCAGGAGCGCGACTATCCCGGCCGCGTCGTCGGCACGCAGCTCAAGAACCCGGATTTCGCCCTTTACGCCAAGGCATTCGGCGGCCATGGCGAGCGGATCGAGCGCACCGAGGAGTTCGCGCCCGCCTTCGAGCGCGCGCTGGCGTCCGGCAAGCCTGCGATCCTGCATTGCCTGGTCGATCCGCGCGCGATGTCGGTGGGCAAGGATTTCGTGCCCGAGGAGGCGAAGCGCTGATGACCGGCGCGGGCCGCCACGTTGCGATCATCGGCGCCGGCGCGGTCGGCGTGATCAGCGCCATCGAGGCGCTGCGCGAGGGCCATCGCGTCACGCTGATCGATCCCGGCGAGCCCGGTGGTGAGCAGGCCGCGAGCTACGGCAATGCCGGCTGGCTGTCGTCGCATTCGGTGATCCCGCCGGCCGAGCCCGGCACCTGGAAGAAGGTCCCGGGTTATCTGATGGACCCGATGGGGCCGCTCGCGATCCGCTGGTCGTATCTGCCGAAGGCCTTGCCGTGGCTGATCAAGTATCTGCTGTCGAGCTGGACCGAGGCTCAGGTCGAGGCCACGGCGCGGGCGCTGCGCGATCTCCTCAAGGATGCGCCATCGCTGCACAAGCAACTGGCGGACGAAGCCGGCGTCCCCGAACTGATCGAGCGTCGCGGAGTGATGCATGTGTATCCCTCGCGCGCGCCGTTTGATAGGGATCTCGGCTGGCGCATCCGCAAGCGCGTCGGCATCGAATGGCTCGAGCTCGACGAAGACGAGATGCGCCAGCGCGAGCCGGATCTCGATCCGCGCTACAAGTTCGGCGTCGTGGTCGAGGAGGCCGGCCGTTGCCGCGATCCCGGCAGCTATGTTGCAGCGCTTGCGGCACACGCGATCGCCAACGGCGCCGTGCGCGTTACCGCCAAGGCGACCGGTCTCGGGCTCGATGGCAACAAGCTCGTCGCCGTCATCACCGACAGCGGCGAGATCGCCTGCGATGCGGCTGTCGTGGCCGCCGGCGCGCGCTCGAAACAGCTCTCCGCGTCGATCGGCGATCCGCTGCCGCTGGAAACCGAGCGCGGCTATCACGTCATGATCGAGAATCCGGAATCTGGTCCGCGCAACTCGATGATGGCGTCGGATGCCAAAATGGTCGTCAACTGGACCGACAAGGGCCTGCGCGCCGCTGGCACCGTGGAGATCGCGGGCCTCGACGCCGCGCCGAACTGGAAGCGCGCCGAGATCCTGCGCGACAACCTCCTCAGCATGTTCCCGAAACTGCCGAAGGACATTCCGGCCTCGCGCATCAAAACCTGGTTCGGTCATCGCCCGAGCATGCCGGACGGCCGTCCCTGCATCGGCTATGCGCGCGCCACGCGCGACGTGGTCTACGCCTTCGGCCATGGCCATGTCGGCCTGGTCGGCTCGGCTCGCACCGGCCGGCTGGTCGCGCAATTGCTCAGCGGCAAGCCGTCGGAAATCCCGCTTCAACCTTTCGCACCCTCCCGCTTCCTCTGAGGCATCGACGCCATGACGTACCCTGCGAATTCTTCCCGTATCGCCCGCGGCGGCAAGGCGCTCTATGGCGCGCCGCTCGGCATCCTGATGCTGGAGGCGCGCTTTCCCCGGATTCCCGGCGACATGGGCAATGGCACCACCTGGCCGTTCCCGGTGCTGTATCGTGTGGTGAGCGGGGCGTCGCCCGAGAAGGTCGTGCTCAAGGGCGCGGCCGGCCTGCTGCCTGACTTCATCGATGCCGCCAAGGACCTGGTGCGGCTCGGCGCCGAAGCCATCACCACCAATTGCGGCTTCCTGGCGCTGTTCCAGAAGGAACTCGCGGCCGCCGTCGGCGTGCCGGTCGCAACCTCGTCGCTGATGCAGGTGCCGTGGGTGCAGGCGACGCTGCCGCCGGGCAAGCGCGTCGGTCTCGTCACCGTGTCGGGCTCGACCCTGTCGCCGGCGCATCTCGCAGGCGCCGGCGTGCCGCTCGATACGCCGCTGGTCGGCACCGAGAACGGCAAGGAATTCTTCCGCGTGCTGATCAAGGCCGAGAAGGACGACATGGACATCGCCCAGGCCGAACGCGATGTCGTCGAGGCCGGCAAGGAGTTGGTCGCCCGCCACCCCGATGTCGGCGCCATCGTGCTCGAATGCACCAATATGCCGCCTTACGCTGCCGCGCTGCAGGCCGAGGTCGGGCTGCCCGTCTACGACATCTATTCGATGATCACCTGGTTTCACGCCGGCCTGCGCCCGCGTGTCTTTGGGTGATAGTATCGTGGTGTAATCTCGATTCCCTTCAACCATGAAGACACCAGTGGACCTCAGCTCCGACAGCATCGTCGATCGCGTCTACGAGCAGCTCAAGGCGATGGCGATCAGCTATGAGTTCAAGCCGGGCGAACGGCTGAACGAGGGCGAGCTGGCCAAGCGGCTCGGCGTCAGCCGCACGCCGCTGCGCGAGGCGTTGAACCGGCTGAACACCGAAGGCTTCCTGCGCTTCATGCCCGGTAAGGGCTTCTTCTGCCGCGAGCTCGACGCCCACGAGATCTTCGATCTCTATGAACTGCGCAAGTCGCTGGAGATCGCCTCGGTTCGGCTGGCGATCAAGCGCGCCAGGGATGAGGACATCGACGCGCTGCTGGCGTTCCTGCAGGCCACCGGTCCCGATCCCGGCGAGCGATCGTCGGTCGAACTGGTCGAGCTCGACGAGACCTTCCACGAGCGGCTGATGGCAATGTCCAACAATGCCGAGATGCTGCGCGTGCTGCGCAACGTCAATGCGCGGATTCGTTTCGTGCGCTGGATCGACATGGACCGCATCAACCGCTCCAACACCCAGGCCGAACATCGCGCCGTCGTCGAGGGCCTGAAGGCGCGCGACGAGGAGACCTGCGTCTCCGTGCTCGAGAAGCACATCGACCGCCGCCTCGACCGCATCACCTCGGCGATCAAGGAAGGCTACGCCCAGATCTACATGCCGGCGGCGCGATCGGGGGCGAACTGACCGACAGACCCTTTTAGCACTACTTTGGCAGATTTTGGCGATTGATTGGCGAAACTGGATTCCCGAATCAGATTTTCAATGATTCATGGGTGGTCGGCTTTGGAGGGCCGACCATGGTGGACACGAAGTCGAAGTGGGAAGACGAGCTTGGGCGCTGGCTCAAGCCATTCCTGGATCGTTTAGGTCACAAGGCGCGGCGGCGGATGTGTCCGCTTTATATCTCGGGATTGATTGGACCGGGCGATCGCAAGAGCGTCCAGCCAATGGCGGCGCGGCTGGCACCGGGCGAGTATGACCAGTTGCACCATTTCATCGCTGATGGCCTCTGGGATGCGGCGCCATTGGAGGCAGAATTGCTCGTTCAGGCCGATCGCCTGGTCGGCGGCAAAGATGCGGTGCTGGTCATCGACGACACGGCGATGCCGAAGAAGGGCGATCGTTCGGTTGGCGTCGCTCCACAATATGCCTCGTCTCTCGGCAAGACGGCTAATTGCCAAACATTGGTGTCGCTGACGCTTGCGCGGGGTGAAGTGCCGGTCATGGTGGCATTACGTCTCTTCGTTCCCGAGAGTTGGACGAGCAATCCGGTGCGTTTGAAGCGTGCGGGCGTTCCTGTAGAGTACCGCGCAGCGCGGACCAAGCCAGAGATCGCCTTGGCGGAGATCGATCGCGTGATGGCAGCCGGTATGCGCTTTGGCTGTGTGCTGGCCGATGCCGGTTACGGCCTCAGCGCGCCGTTCCGTCAGGGGCTCACGACACGCGGCCTGGCCTGGGCCGTCGGTATCCCTCGTCATCAGAAGGTTTATCCGGTGGAGGTTAAATTGATCTGGCCGGTCGCCGGTCGAGGTCGTCCCCGCAAGCGGCACATTCCCGACGTATTGTCGACGGCGGCCGAAGACATGCTGGCCAATGCTAAGTGGCAAAATGTGAGTTGGCGAAACGGGACCAAGGGCCGGCTGGAAGCTCGCTTCGCCGCGGTTCGCGTGCGAACCGCTGATGGACCTCCGCAGCGGATCAAGGACATGGGCCAGCAGCATCTTCCGGGGGACGAAGCCTGGCTCATCGGCGAACACAGGACGTCGGGAGAGAAGAAATATTATCTCGCCAATATGCCGGCCAAGACGAATCTGCGCACGTTAGCTGCTACGATCAAAGCTCGATGGATTTGCGAACAGGCCCATCAGCAGCTGAAAGAGGAACTCGGGCTTGATCACTTCGAGGGACGATCCTGGCAGGGCCTTCATCGTCATGCGCTCATGACTATGATCGCTTACGCATTCCTCCAGCATCGCCGTCTCGCACAAGCGGGGCGGAAAAAAA